>NZ_JBDGIV010000006.1:0-271007 GCF_057657255.1 Variovorax sp. Soil_C_19
CCGGCCGCCACGGTGGTGCCGCCGGTGTAGCTGTTGGCGCCCGTGAGCGTGAGCGTGCCGCTGCCCACCTTGACGATCGAGCCGCCGGTGCCCGTGCCGGGCTGCGGGAAGAGGCTGCCCGTGTCGGAGATGGCGCCCGAGATCGCGTCGTTGGCATTCAAGCCGCCCAGCGCCAACTGCGTGGCGCCAAGCACCACCGCGCCGTCGCCCGCGAGCGAGCCGATCGAAAGGCCTGCCGGCGCCGTGATGCCCGACACGTCGACCTTGCCGCTACTCGCGTTGGTGATCGTCGCCGTGCCCGCGGACCCATTGCCCGCGAAGTACACCACGCCGCCGGCCTGGTTGTGGACCTTGGCCGTGCCTGCGGAGGCATCGAACGCGAAGCCCAGGAGGCTGTTGGCACCGACCGTTATGGCCGCGTTGCCTGCGCTGGCCGTGTCGGTGAAGACGACCGTCCCGCCCTGGTTGTCGATGGTCGCGCTGCCCGCGGTGCTGGCATCGCCGAACACCACGCCATTGAGGGTGCCGCCGAAGAAACCCTGGCCATGGAGGTCGATGCGGGCCGCGCCGGCCGAGGCCGTCTGCGCGAACCCGAGCGTGTTCGCGCTGTCGGCGCTGCCTGCACGCCCCACGGTGAAGTGGGTGCTGCCGGCGTTCGCCGAACCCGTGATCGCCACCTGCGTGCCATCGGTTTCCTGCCGCACGTCGCCGCTGCCGAAGGCGCCGTCCGCGTTGGCGATGATCGAGCCTCCGTCCCGCAGCAGCGTGCCACCGTCGTAGGTGTTCGCGGCATTCAGCACCAGCGCACCACCCACCCCGCCCGCGCCCCTGACCGTGAGGCCGCCGACACCGCCGATGGACCCGTTCGCGTCGAAACTGCCGCTCGCCATCTCGAAGGTCCCGCCGCCCGCGCCCAGCGTGATGGCGCGCGTGGAGGCCACCGTGCTGACCCCGGTGGCCACGCGCAGCGTGCCCCCGTCGAACGCCAGCCCGGTGCCGGCCACGCCCAGGTTGTGGTCCGCCGAGATCTGCAGGATGCCGCCCTTGACCGTGGTGCCCCCCGCGTAGGTGTTCGCGCCGCCCAGCACCAGCGTGCCGCCGTCTTCCTTCACGAGGCCGCCCGCGCCGCCGATCGCCGCGCCAATGCTCGCGGTCATGCCCGCGCTGGCCGCCGAGCCGTCGCCTACGCGAACCACGCCCAACGGTGCGCTGATCGTCAACGCATCGCCGTCGATGCTGTAGCCGTCGACCGCGAACTGCGCGCCGCCGATGCGCACCGCGCCATCGGTGCCCTTGTTGTCCACCGTGACGGCGCCGCCCGTGCCGCCGAAGATCGCGAAGCCGTCCTGGACCCAGCCTGCGTTCACCACCCCGTTCACGTCGGTCCAGTTGTCGCCGGGGCTGCCCGCGCGCCAGGTGCCCGCGCCGCCGGCGATCTTGCCGTCATTGAAGTTGGCAGGGTTGGCGCCGTCCCACATGTTGAGCGCGAGGCCGCCGGTGTTGACCAGGTTGATCTGGTTCGCGACGCTGGTCTGCAGCGCGAGGTAGCCCGGCGGCGTGGGCGCGCTGCCGATGGTCATCGCATTGGCGGTGAGTGCACCGGTGTAGTTGATGAGCCGGTAAAGGCCCGCGCCGAAATTGCCGCCGGCCGACTGGCTCACGTTGAGCGTGCCGCCGAGCGCGAGGTCGCCGTTGACGTTCAGCAGGTCGTTGAAAGCGCCGCCGACCACACCGGCCTGGCCGAGTTCCATGTCGAGCGACGAGCCCGCCGCGAGCGTCAGCGCTCCGGTGTTCATCGTGCCCACGCTCGCGCCCACCGACAGGCGTCCGCCCGCATTCACCACCACCGGGCCGGCCATGGCGCCGCTGCCGGCCAGGGTGGCACCCTTGCCCACGGTGACGGCGCCCAGGCCGGTGGCGCTGCCCGACGCATTGGCGATGCGCAGCGTGCCTTGCGCCACGAGCGTGCCGCCCGCGTAGGTGTTGGCGCCGCCCAGCACCAGTTCGCTCCCGCCGACCTTCACGATGGCGCCGTCGCCCGACACCGTGCCGCCGATCGACATCGCCGGGCCGGTGACCGTGAGCGTGCGGCCCGCGTCGATCGAGAAGGCATTGGCCAGCGCACGGGGTGCGTTGCCCGACAGGGCCACGTTGCCTTCGATGGACACCGTGCCGGCGCCCAGCGCGGTGTCGCTGCCGACCAGCACCGAGTTGGCCCCCAGGCGCGTGCCGCCGCCGTAGCTGTTGTTGCCCAGCAGTGACACCGCGCCGCCGACTGCGCGCAGGTCCAGCGCGCCCGCGCCGGACACCAGGCCGTTGAAGGTGACGCTGCCGGGCGCCTGCACCGCCAGCGTGCCGCCGCCCGCGAACAGGTCCACCGCGTTCAGCGACAACGCGGGAGCCGCGCTGGTGAGCGTGACCGGTCCGCCGATGCCCAGCGCCGCGCCGCCCAGCGCCGCTGCGCCCGTCAGTTGCAGCGTGCCCCCATAGGCCGTGATGCCGCCCGTGAAACCGCTGTTGTTGCCGCTCAGCGCCAGCAGGCCCGTGCCGAACTTGATCAGCGTGCCCGAGCCGCTGATGTCGCTGGCGACGTTGGAATCGAGGTTGTCGTTGAGGCGCAGTGCGGAGCCGGCGCCCAGCGACACCGTGCTGCCCGCCGCGCCCTGGAGGTTGCCGATGAGCGGCGTGGCGCCCGTCACCGTGTAGAGCTGCGAGCCTGCGGCCAGGCTCACCGCGGCATTGCCGCCGAACGTACCGCCGGCGCCGAAGCCCAGCGCACCTGCCTCGATCGAAGCGGTCCGGGGCCCGATCGACCGGTCGATCAACCAGTCGCCGCTGTCGACCTTGATCAGGTCGCCGCCGAAGTCGGTGATCCCCGACGCGGCCTGTGAATAGACCTGGGTGCCCGCGCCCGCCAACGTCAGCGTCGACCCCGCCATGGCGCCGATGCTGAGGTTGCCGACGATCCGGCTGCCGGTACGAAGCGTGACGCGCTGCACAAGACCGTGGTCGAGGGCGATGTGGCCTCGCAGCAGACCCCCGTTGTCGATCGTGAGCGACGTGGCTTGGCCGTAGATGCTGTATTGGCCCTCGATGGTGGAGCCGAAGGTATTGGTGATGTTTGCACTGCCGCCTCCGAAGCCGAGCCCGAGGTAGTTGCCCGTGCTGGTGATGCGGCTGTTGCCGGCATTCACGATCGTGCCGCCGCCGTACAGCAGGGCGCCGGCCAGGCCTTCGATCACGCCGCCGTTCGAGTTGGTCAGCGTGACCGGTCCACCGGTGACCTGGATCGCGCGATCGCTGGCAACGATCGAGCCGCCGTTGTTGTTGATTACCGCATTGCCTCCGGCCACCACGCCCGACGTACCGGTGACCGTGCCGGTGTTGTTGACCGTGACGTTGCCGCCGACGTAGACACCCCATGTGCCGTCGTTGAAGGTGCCGATGGTGCCGCTGTTGTTGATGATCCCGCCGTCGGCCACGCCCCGCCAGCCGGGGTTGGAACCGGTGCAATCGAGCGTGGAGCCGGTCAACGTGCATGCGGCCCAGGCGGGTGCCGTCATGGCGAAGCCCGCGGCCGCGAGCAACGGTCCGGCCATGCCCACTGCACGGCCGACGCGCGAGCGGGTGCTACTGCTGCTACGTTTTCCGCGCACGCGCGCGAGTTCCGAAGCTGCAACCCAAGCGCCGAGTGCGGCGTTCCAGACGGTGGTGAAAGCGATGTTCATTCACACGAGGCGCAACATGTGTGCCGAACCTGCGCAGGTGCACTGGCCGCGGAGGGCGCGCGCAAAAGACGTTATCTCCGCCGAACATCGTGGAAGATTGGCCAGACCGGGCCGGCCGTCTACCAGCCTGGCGTTGCGTGTTACGTAACGCCGACGGGTACCGTGACGTAACGCCGCGGCCCTCAGCCGCGCTTGTGTCCCGCCCGGTAGGCGGCGATGCGGTCGCGCAGGCCGGGCCGTGCGGCCGAGCGCACAAGGCGCACCAGGTCCTCGGCATCGCCAGCGTCGCCGCGCGGGCGGCGGGCGACGTCGATCGCCTCTTGGACGCCGCGCTGGGTGGGCGCGTCGAGCCGGCGTGAGCGGGCCGCCAGCTGCGCCAGCGCTTCGTCGAGCGCTTCGGGCGCCAGCCGGCGCGTGACCAGGCCGGCTTCGAACGCGGCGCCGTCGTCGATCGACATGCCGCCCTCGACCCAGGCGCGGGTGCAGGTAGCGCCCACGGTATCGGCAAGCCGTGCCGTGCCCAGCACAAGCCCGAAGGCTGCGCCCGGGAAGGCGAAACTGGTGTCGCCGACGGCCCAACGCTCGGCGCAGGCGCAGAAGATGTCGGCACCCGCGCCGATCGTGCGGCCGTGGGCGACCGCGAGCGTGGTGAACGGTGCCGCATGCAGGGCCTGCAGCAGGAGCTCCACGCGGGTGAAGCGGGCCAGCAGGCTGTCGTCCGTTTCGGCGTCGAGCCCGGAGAGATCGAAGCCGGTGCAGAAATGCCGCCCTTCGCCCGACAGCACGAAGAGGCGCACATTCGCCTCGCGCGCCACGTCGACGGCCTGCGTCAGTTCGGCCACGAGTTCGGCCGACAGCGCGTTGCCCTTGCCCGCACGCGCCATCACCACGTGCATCACGTCCTCGCGCTGATCGATGCGCAGCTGTCGCGGGGCGCTCGTCATGACTGCTCCCGTGCCCAGAGGTTGGGCGTCAACGCATTCGAGTAGCCGGACACGAAGTTCTTGCGCTCGCCCGCTTCCGGCACGAACACATGCCGCTCGATGCGCCCGATGTTGCCGCCGTACAGGTGGATGCTGATGGACACGCGGTCGGCGAATGCGTTGCGCACCACATGGATGTCGCCGAGGTCGGGCGAGACGATGTCGAGCTCGCCCGGGCGCAGCGTGACCTCGTCGCCCTGCGCGACCAGCCGGCCCTCGGCACCTGGCGCGTAGCGCTGGCCGCACTCCGCGCCGCGCAGCATGCCGATGATTCCCCACACGGTGTGGTCGTGCACCGGCGTCTTCTGACCCGGCCCCCAGACGAAGCTCACGAGCGAGAAGCGGTCGAGCGGATCGCCATACAGCAGGTGCTGCTGGTAGTACTGCGGATGGCTTGCCGTCATTGGCTCGGGCAGCCAGTCGTCCTCGGCGACGAGCGCACGCATCAACGGTGCCGCGCGTTCCAGCATCTGTGCCTCGCTGCGCGGACCTTCGTTGACGAGCCGCGTCATCGCGGCGACGAATTCGAGGAGCCGGGCGGCCATCAGGCGTCTCCCTGCGCAAAGCGCTGGCGGATCTCGGCTGTGTGCTCGCCGAGCGCGGGCGGCGTTCGCCGGATCGGAAAGCCCTTGCCGTTGAAGCGTATCGGCGAGGCGAAGGTTTGCGTCTGGCGGCCATTGGGGAGCGTCAGCGGCTGCACCCATTCCATGTGTGCGGTCTGCGGATCGGCCAACGCGGCGGCGTAGTCGTTGATGCGCGCGTGCGGCACGCCCGCGGCATGGAACGCATCGATCCAGTGGGCCACCGGCCGCTGCGTGAACACGGCCTCCAGGATGTCCTTGAGCGTGCCCTGGTTGCGCGCCCGGTCGGTGGTGCTGACGAAGCGCGGGTCGGACGCCAGTTCGGGCATGCCGACCACGCGGCAGACCTCGAGCCAGAGCTTGTGGTTGCCGGCCGCGATCGCAAAAAAGCCGTCGTCCGCCTGGAACGCCTGGTATGGCGCGTTGCGCGGATGCGCCGAGCCCAGCTTCACCGGACTGCGGCCATTGCCGAAGTACTCGCTGGTCTGCAGCGCCGCAATGCCCAGCGTGCAGCCGAACATTGGCACGTCGATGTGCGCGCCCTGCCCGCCTGCGCGCACGTTCGCCAGGGCTGCGGCAATGGCGAAGGCGGCATACAGGCCGGAGGCGAAGTCCGAAAGCGGCACGCCGCACTTGACCGGGGCACCGTCGGGCTCGCCGGTAACGCTCATCACGCCGGCCGCGGCCTGAACCGTGAGGTCGAAGCCACCCTCCCCCGAGCGCGGGCCGCTCTGGCCGTAGGCGGAGATCGAGCAGTACAGCAGCTGCGGCCGGCTCTCCGCGAAGCTCGCATAGCCCAGGCCCAGCCGGTCCATCACGCCGGGCCGGTTGTTCTCGACCAGCACGTCGGCCTCGAGCACGAGCTTGCGCGCCAGCGCCAGGTCGGCCGGTGTCTTCAGGTCGAGCGCCACCGAACGCTTGTTGCGGTTGAGCGCCGCGAAATTCTCGCTGTAGCCCTCGTTCAGCGGCGGCCACTGGCGCAGGCCGTCGCCCGCGGGCGGCTCGACCTTGACGACGTCCGCGCCCATGTCGGACAGCAGCATGGTCGAGAACGGGCCCGAGGCGGTGGAACAGAACTCGACGACGCGAACGCCGGACAAGGGCAATGGGGATGGCACGGGGAAAGTCATGGAATGGGCGACGCCGGGTCAGGGAAAGGTGCCGTTTTACCGCACCGCCCCGTGGCGCGTCAGCCCTGCTGCCAGAACCCGCGGTGCGGCGCCGCAGCCTCGTCTTCCAGCAGCGGCCCCAGCACCTCGACGCGGCGCTGGCCGCGTGCGAAGACTTCGCGGCAGGGCAGCGAGAAGGTCGGGTTCTCCGGATGATCGCCGGTGAGCCCGAGCAGCGTGTGCTCCGACAGCGCATAGACCACACGGCCGATGCCGGTCCAGTAGACCGCGCCCGCGCACATGCAGCAGGGTTCGGCGCTGGTGTAGAGGGTGCAGCGCAGCAGCTGCTCGGGCGTGAGCTTCCGTGCGGCCCGCGCCGCCGCCACCAGTTCGGCATGTTGGGTCGGATCGCCTTCGGGCGGCATCGAGTTGTTGCCCGCCTCGGCGACGACGTTGCCGTTTTCGTCGGCGACCAGCGCCGCGAAGGGATGCCGGCCCTGCGCTTTCGATTCTTCCGACAGGGCGATGGCCTGGCGCAGCAGTTCGAGTTCGCGCGGCTGAAGGATGGATGGGGCGGGCGTGGTCATGGTGTCGGTGTATGCAAGGGAGAAGTGGATGCGGAAGTGGATGATGCCGCGTGTGCGTCGCGGCCGCGGTTCAAGAGCAGGTTGAGCAGCACGGCCGTGATCGCGCAAAGGAAGATGCCGCTCTCGAGCACCAGCCTTGCGGGCCCGCTGGCCTGCGCGAAGAGCGCCGGAAAGGACATCGGCAGCACGCCGATGCTGACCGACACCGCAACCACGATCGCGTTGCGTGTTCCCTCGAAGCGCACGCGCGCGAGCTCCTGGATGCCGGCGACCGTCGTCATGCCGAACATCACGATCGCACAGCCACCGAGGACCGGCCGCGGCACCGAGGCGATGAGCGCGCCGAGCTTCGGGAACAGCCCCATCAGGACCATGATCAGCCCTGCGGTCGCCACCACGTAGCGGCTCTTGATGCCCGACAGCGCGATCAGCCCGGTGTTCTGCGTGAAGGCGTTGTAAGGAAAGCTGTTGAAGATGCCGCCGATCATGGTCGACAGCCCGTCGGCGCGAAAGGCATCGCCCAGCGTGGTCTGGGTGGCGGGGCGCCCGACGATCTGCCCGATCGCAAGGCAGTTGCCCGTGGTCTCGGCCATGATCACCAGCATCGCGAGCGTCATGATCAACGTCGGCACCAGGCCGAAAGTGGGCGCACCGAATGCAAAGGGCGCGCTGATCTCGAACCAGGCCGCCTGCGCCACCGGCGCGAAGCTCGTGAGCCCGAAGGCCGCGGCCAGCGCAGTGCCACCGGCCAGGCCGATCAGTACCGCCAGATTGCCGACGTAGCCGCCGAAGCGCGCATAGACGAAGAGCGTGATCGCCACCGTCGCGAGCCCAAGGCCCAGGTTAGCGGCGCTGCCGAAATCGCTCGCGTCCGGGTTGCCGCCGCCAAGCCAGATCGCCGCAGCGGGCATCAGCGTGATGCCGATCACGGTGATGAGGCTGCCGATCACCACCGGCGGAAAGAACCGCAGCAGCCGGCTGATCGCCGGCGCGAGCAGCACGGTGACGGCACCACCCGCAATCACGGCGCCGAAGACGGCCGGCAGGCCGTATTCCTTGCCGATCATGATCATCGGCGCGAGCGCGATGAACGAGCAGGCCTGCACCAGCGGCAAGCGGGCGCCGAAGCGCCTGAACCCGATCGTCTGGATCAGCGTCGCGACGCCGGAGGTCAGCAGGTTGGCATTGATCAGCAGCACGACCTGCGAAGCCGAAAGGCCAAGCGCGCTGCCGAGGATGAGCGGCACCGCGACCGCCCCCGCATAGAGCACCAGCACGTGCTGCAGCCCGTAGCCGGCCATCTGCCGGACGGGGAGGATCTGGTCGACCGGGTGAACGGCCACTGGGGAAGAAGTCTCCATCGAACGCGTCTCCTTGGTTTTTCTGGCGTCGCGATCTTCGGGGCGCTATCCGCCAAGTCCAAACTGATAACCATCGGCTTCTTCGATGGAACAATCCCGCCATGCGTTATTCCCTCGACCAGCTCGAAGTGTTCGCGGCCATCGCCGAGGCCGGCTCGTTCTCTGCCGCAGCGCGCCGGCTGGGCCGCACCCAGTCGTCGGTGAGCGCGGCGATCGGCAACCTCGAGGTCGACTTCGGCGTGGTGCTGTTCGACCGCGGCACCAAGGTCCCGACGCTGACCGAAGCCGGCCAGCGCCTCCTTCGCGAAACATCGGAGGTGCTGGACCGCTGCCTGGAGCTCGACCGCCACGCGCGCAGCCTCGGCGAAGCCGTCGAGCCGCGGCTCACGCTGGCGATCGAGGTGCCCTACAAGGCCGTGGTGCCCCCGCTCGCGGCTTTCGCGGAGCGGTTCCCGCTGGTGGACATCGACGTGCGCCATCCGCTCGAAGGCGACGTCAGCGCGCTGGTCCTGCAAGGCACTGCGCACCTCGGGCTGGCGTTCTCGCAGCCCGACTATCCGCGCGAGCTGGGCTTCGTGCAGATGGGCAAGCTCGTGATGTCGCACGTGGCCGCACGCGACCATCCCCTCGCCCGGCTCGCCAGCGTGAGCTTCACCGAACTGCATCGGCACGGGCGCCTGGTCTTCAGCGCCCACGGCGATCGACTGCCCAGCAGCGAATACCTGGCGTCGACGCGGCGCTGGCGCGCCGAGAGCCACCTGGCGCTGCTCGAGATGACGCGTGCCGGCCTCGGCTGGGCCACGCTGCCCCGTCAGCTGGTGCTGCGCGAGCTCGAGAGCGGCGACTTGGTGGAGCTGCGCCTGCAGGCCTATCCGCACACCGACTGGCTGGTCGGCGTCGACCTGCTGTGGAACAGGTCGCGCCCGCTCGGCAGGGCCGAGGGCTGGCTGCGCGATGAGCTGGCGCGGTTCAAGGTCTCGGAGACCGACAGCGCCGGCCACCCGACGACGTTCTGAGCGCGCCTTCGGAGAAGCTGCCGTTGTTCGAACGCTTGTCCGCTTGCTTGATTTCAATAGTTCGATGATAATTGAATAATGGAAGAAAATACAGTCGTACGTTCCTTGGCCGCACTTGCGCAACCGGTGCGCCTTCGCGTGTTTCGCGCCTTGGTAGTCGCCGGCCCCGAGGGCATGACGCCAGGCACGCTCACGGAAGCCCTGGACATTCCGGCAACGAGCCTGTCGTTTCACCTCAAGGAGCTCACGAACGCCGGCCTCGTTTCGCAAGAGCGGCAGGGGCGGCATCTCATCTATCGGGCGTCGTTCGATCAGATGAATGCGCTGTTGGCGTACCTCACCGAGAACTGCTGCCAAGGGCAGGCATGCGCCACGGAGCAGGTCGACGCTTCGTGTGCCTGCTGACGCTCGCGCACTTCATCTTGCCGCCCCGTCAACGTCCACCTAGGAGAGCCATCATGAAGCGTTTCCACGTTCACCTGCATGTCGATGACCTGAGCAAGAGCATCGCGTTCTATTCCAACCTTTTTGCGGCGGAACCTGCGCGCGTCGAGCAGGACTATGCCAAGTGGATGCTGGAGGACCCCAGGGTCAACTTCGCGATTTCCACGAGGGGCCACGGCACGGGGATCGACCATCTCGGCATTCAGGCCGAAGACGCGAGCGAGCTCGCCGAACTCAAGGTCCGCGCCCAGGCGGCCGACCGTGCACTTTTCGATGAGGGGGCGACGGTCTGCTGCTATGCCAAGAGCGAGAAGCACTGGGTCACCGATCCGCAGGGCGTGGCATGGGAGCACTACCGAACGATGGATGCCTCCAGGATCTTCGGCCAGGGCCGCGACCAGGTCAGCCAGCAGGTTCAAGGCGTGGCCTCGAAGGCGGCCGAACAGCTGGGTCTCTCGAAAAGCGCTTGCTGCACCCGGTGACGCTCAGCCGGCGCCTGTGCATCCATCAACCTGCAATCCACTCATCATGACCGACCGAAAACACAACGTCCTGTTCATCTGCACGGGCAACTCCGCACGTTCGATCCTGGCCGAGGGCATCCTCGAGCAGTTGAGCTCCGATCGATTTGCCGCCTACTCGGCCGGCAGCCATCCCAAGGGCGCCGTACATCCATTGGCACTGGCCACGTTGCGTCAGCTGCGCTATCGCGACACCGGCTACCGAAGCAAGAGCTGGGGCGAATACGCCAAGGACGATGCGCCTCAGATGGACTTTGTGATCACCGTCTGCGACCAGGCAGCCGGTGAGGTCTGCCCGATCTGGCCGGGGCAACCCATCAGCGCCCATTGGGGTCTTCCGGATCCCGCGGCGGTCGATGGCTCGGACGAGGTCAAGCATCGCGCCTTCATGGACGCCGCCGTCACGTTGAAACGCCGGATCGAATTTCTGCTCTCGTTGCCGCTCGCCAAGCTCGAGACCCTGGCCATTCAGCGTGAAGTGCGCGACATCGGAACCCGCTGACATGACGACGAATATCCTGATCCTCTGCACGCACAACTCGGCGCGCAGCGTGCTGGCGGAGGGCATGCTCAATCACTGGGCGCAAGAACTGGGTGTCGACGCGCGGGCCTACAGCGCCGGCAGCGCGCCCAGCGGCCGCATCAATCCGATGGCGATCGAGGTGCTTCAGAACGCGGGCATCGACACGTCGAGCTGCCGCAGCAAGAGCTGGGACGAGTTCACAGAGGCCGGTGCGCCCACCATGCGGGTGGTCATCACTGTCTGTGATAGCGCGGCGCAGGAAACCTGCCCCTATTGGCCCGGCTCGCCCGTGAAGATTCATTGGGGGTACCCCGATCCTTCCAATGCCGGGACGAACGCGGACGAGAAGCGGGAGGCGTTCGAATCCACCCGCCAGGCCATCGGCGAACGGATGCGCAAGCTGGTGCAGGTGCCCTTCGATACGTTGGACGACACGCAGCTGCGCGCAACCCTCGAAGCCATCTGATCCACAACGGCTCGATCTTCCGACCTCATGCAGCGGGCCGGCAGTGCCTGCTCGTGCATCGCCAATTCCAACCAAGAAGAACTCTCCAATGCTCGCGGCCATCCTGATCTTCATCTTCACCCTCGTGCTGGTCATCTGGCAGCCGCGCGGCCTCGGCATTGGGTGGAGCGCTTCGCTCGGCGCCGTGATCGCGCTGCTCTTCGGCGTCGTGCAACTCGCCGACATCCCGGTCGTCTGGGGCATCGTCTGGAACGCCACCGCAACCTTCGTGGCCGTCATCATCATCAGCCTGCTGCTCGACGAAGCCGGCTTCTTCGAATGGGCCGCGCTGCACGTGGCGCGCTGGGGCAACGGGCGCGGCCGGCTGCTGTTCGCCTTCATCGTGCTGCTGGGTGCCGCGGTTTCGGCGCTCTTCGCGAACGACGGCGCGGCGCTGATCCTCACGCCGATCGTGATGGCGATGCTCGTCGCACTCGGCTTCACGCCGGCGGCCACGCTGGCCTTCGTGATGGCAGCCGGCTTCATCGCCGACACGGCCAGCTTGCCGCTGATCGTCTCGAACCTGGTGAACATCGTCTCGGCCGACTTCTTCAAGATCGGCTTCAACGAGTACGCCGCCGTGATGATCCCGGTGAACCTCGCGGCCGTGGCGGCCAGCCTGCTGGTGCTGATGCTCTACTTCCGCCGTGGCATTCCGGCGAACTACGACGTGAGGCAGCTCAAGGCCCCGGTGGAGGCGATCCGCGACCCCGCCACCTTCCGGGCCGGATGGATCGTTCTGGTGCTCCTGCTCATCGGCTTCTTCGGCCTCGAACCCCTGGGTGTGCCGGTCAGCGCGGTGGCAGCCGTGGGCGCGGCCATCCTGCTCGCCGTCGCGGCGCGCGGGCACGTCATCAGCACGCGCAAGGTGCTGCATGGCGCGCCCTGGCAGATCGTGATCTTCTCGCTGGGCATGTACCTGGTGGTCTACGGTCTGCGCAACGCCGGGTTGACCGGTCAGATCGCCTCGCTGCTGGACGTCTTTGCGCAAAGTGGCGTCTGGGGTGCGGCGATGGGCACCGGGTTCCTCACGGCGGCGCTGTCGTCGGTGATGAACAACATGCCGACGGTGCTGATTGGTGCACTCTCCATCGATGCCTCGAACGCGAGCGGTATCGTGAAGGAAGCGATGATCTACGCCAATGTGATCGGCTGCGACCTGGGCCCGAAGATCACGCCGATCGGCAGCCTGGCCACGCTGCTCTGGCTGCATGTGCTCGCGAAGAAGGGCATGGTCATTGCCTGGGGCTACTATTTCAAGGTGGGCATCGTGATGACCATCCCCGTGCTCGCCGTCACGCTGGCCGCGCTGGCGCTGCGCCTCAGCGCAGGCTGAAACAAACCAGTCACCCTCCACACACGCTTGGTACCTCATGAGCGACATCACCATCTATCACAACCCCGCCTGCGGCACGTCCCGGAACGTACTCGCGCTGATTCGCAACACGGGCGAAGAGCCCACGGTGATCGAGTACCTCAAGACGCCGCCCGATCGAACCACGCTGAAGCAGTTGATCTCCGCCATGGGCACGCCGGTGCGCGACGTCCTGCGCCGGAAGGGAACGCCGTACGACGAGCTTGGCCTCGATGATCCGAAGTGGACCGACGACCAATTGGTCGATTTCATGCTGCAGCATCCGATACTCATCAATCGGCCGATCGTGGTGACGCCGCTGGGCACGCGCCTGTGTCGCCCCTCCGAAGCAGTGCTCGACATCCTGCCGCGTCCCCAACTGGGCGCGTTCTCCAAGGAAGATGGCGAAGCCGTGATCGATGCGAAAGGCCAACGTGTCGCCAAGCCCTGAACTCCCCAACCTCGATCCCGAGGCCTTTCACGAGCCGGATCTGCAGCGCTTGCTTCCCACCGTGCGGGCTATGCATGCGCCGCGCATCCTGCTGCTCTACGGTTCGGTGCGTGAACGCTCCTACAGCCGGCTCGTCACGGAAGAAGCGGCTCGACTGCTGCGCAAGATGGGCGCTGAGACGCGCATCTTCGACCCGCGCGGATTGCCCCTGCCGGACGGCGCACCGGAGGATCACCCGAAGGTCCAGGAGCTGCGTGATCTGGCGCAGTGGTCCGAGGGCATGGTCTGGTGCTCGCCCGAACGCCATGGCGCCATGTCCGGGATCATGAAGGCGCAGATCGATTGGATCCCGCTGTCCGTTGGCTCCGTGCGTCCCACCCAAGGCAAGACGCTCGCGGTCATGCAGGTGTCGGGTGGCTCGCAGTCGTTCAACGCCGTGAACCAGCTGCGCGTGCTCGGCCGCTGGATGCGCATGATCACCATCCCCAATCAGTCGTCGGTTGCCAAGGCCTTTCTCGAGTTCGAGGAAGACGGGCGCATGAAGCCCTCGCCCTACTACGAACGCGTGGTCGACGTCATGGAGGAGCTCGTGAAGTTCACGCTGCTCACACGCGACTGCGCAGACTACCTGGTCGACCGCTACAGCGAACGGCGCGAGAGCGCAGAAGCTCTTTCGAAACGCGTCAACCTTCGGAGCATCTGAGGGGGCAAGCCACGGTGCAGAGCAGGACCACGACGACGGTGATGCTGGGGGTGGCGCAGACCCTGGCATGGGCGTCGTCGTACTACCTGCCTGCGGTCCTGGCCGGCGCCATCGGCAGGGATGTGGGCATGTCGACCTCCACGGTCTTCGGCGCATTCTCCGTGGCGCTCCTTGTTGCCGCCGCGATCGGGCCGTACGCGGGCCGGCTTATCGATCGCCTCGGTGGGCGACCGGTTCTCATGGCCAGCAACCTGGTGTTCGCGGGCGGTCTCGCTCTTCTGAGCCAGGCCACACATTCCAATCTCGTCTTTGCGGCCTGGGCCTTGATGGGCCTCGCAATGGGCAGCGGCCTTTACGAAGCAGCCTTCGCCACCGTGGTGCGCCTGCATGGCCAGAACGCGCGCAGAGCAATCACCGGCATCACTTTGTTCGCGGGCTTTGCAAGCACCGTGGGGTGGCCACTGTCGGCCTATCTGGAAAGCACGGTGGGATGGCGCGGCGCCTGTCTTGCATGGGCCGCGTTGCACCTGGTCCTCGGCCTGCCGCTCAATGCCCTTCTGCCTCGCGCGTCCCGCGCCGATTCGGCATCGAAGGAGAACGCGACCTCCGAGAAGGACACCGGACCGGGCCTCACGCCCGCGCAGCAGCGCCGTGCCGCAGTCCTGATGGCCTATGTGTTTGCAGTGGCCTGGTTCATCAGCACGGCCATGGCGGCGCACCTGCCCGCGCTGCTTCTGGCCAGCGGTGCCACGCTCGCCGCGGCGGTGGGAATCGCCGCGCTGGTCGGGCCGGCGCAGGTGGCGGGACGGCTGATCGAGTTCACTTTCTTGAAGCGCGCGCACCCCTTGCTGTCGGCCAGGCTGGCCACGCTGGCACATCCACTGGGCGCGCTCTGTCTGGGCCTGTTCGGCACCTCGGCCGCCGCGGCCTTCGCGGTGCTCCACGGCTTGGGCAACGGCATTCTGACCATCGCCATCGGGACGCTTCCGCTCTTGATCTTCGGCGCCAAGGGCTATGGCCAGCGGCAAGGCTTCTTGATGGTGCCGGCGCGCCTCGTGCAGGCGGGCGCGCCGTTCCTGTTCGGCATGGCCGTGGAGCGGTGGGGTGACGGTGCGCTGTGGTTTTCAGCCGCACTCGGCCTGTCCGCCTGCCTTGCGCTGGCGCTCATGACCACCAGCATCAGGGCGACTCCGCAGGCCGTGAAGGCGCGGAAATCGGCGGCCTGACAGTCGAATGACTTACGACGCGATCATCATCGGCGGTGGCCAGGCCGCGCTCTCGGTGGCGTACTTCCTGCGCCGCACGCAGCGCACGTTTCTGATTCTGGACGCCGAAGAGTTCGGCGGCGGCGCCTGGCAGCATGGGTGGGATTCATTGCGTCTGTTTTCACCGGCAGCGTGGAGTTCGATCGCGGGTTGGCCAATGCCGAGCGCAGGCTCAAGCTATCCCGCTCGCGACCATGTGGTGAGCTACCTGCGGGACTACGAAAAGCGCTACGCACTCCCGATCGAGCGAGCGGTATTCGTGTCCTCGGTCACGCCCGATACACAGGGCTTCCAACTGCAGGCCGGCGACAGGAATTGGACAGCGCGAACGGTCGTCAGCGCAACGGGCACCTGGCGCAAGCCATTCATGCCCGTCTATCCGGGCATGCAGGATTTCGCCGGCCGCCAGCTCCACTCGGCGCACTACCGAAGTCCGGAGGAATTCCGAGGTCAGCGCGTCATGATCGTGGGCGGCGGAAACTCCGGTGCACAGATCCTGTCCGAAGTGTCGCTCTCGGCGAACGAAACCGTGTGGGTCACGGAAGACGAGCCCAGGTTTCTGCCAGATGACGTGGACGGCCGTGTGCTGTTCGAGCGTGCGACCGCACGATGGCGTGCGCTGCAGGAAGGGCGAAGCATCGACGAGCTTCCGGGCGGATTCGGAGACATCGTCATGGTGCCGCCGGTCATGGACGCCCGTGCTCGAGGGGTGCTGTCGTCCGTCAGACCTTTCCGCCGGATGACGCCCGACGGCGCGCTCTGGGACGACGGCACCGCTCGCCGATTCGACGCGGTGATCTGGTGCACAGGATTTCGCGCGGCCCTGGACCATCTCATATCGCTCGACGCCGTCGAGGACGGAAAAGTCCCGGTCGCAGCAGGAACTCGCTCGCGCGACGTGCCCGGACTATGGCTGGTGGGATATGGAGAATGGACTGGGCCGGCTTCGGCAACGCTCATCGGGGTAATGCGTACCGCAAGAAGTACCGCTAGCGAGATTGATGCATTTCTGGATCATCCGTGAGGGCTGGACGAGTGTTCGAGCAGCGCGCTCTCACACTGTTTGCCGAGCTGCTCGGCCGACGTAGCGCGGCCTTTTCCGGAGGACGATCTTGGTTCGTGGTCAGCGCTGTGACGCGCTCATCGCTCACGAACCAGTTTGGAGTATCGCCAGCCTCCCCAGATCACTCCAACGGTTACGCCGATCCCGACGCTCAGGCCGACCGACCACCCCAACCCGAAGGCCAGGAGCAGCATCAACCCGACACAGACCAGCCCAATGAAAATCGACGTGACGAAGTCGAAGCGCACGACCTCGAACGTGTCTTTCCCAACACTGCGCGGACTGCGACCGTGCTTGCTGCGCTGGCGCCTGAACACTAAGACATCCGTCACGAGTTCGAAGAAGCCGGTGCACAGATCGGCCAAGATGCTCCACATCGGGTGGCTCCATTCGGGTAACGACCGGGTTGTCGCTGTTGTCGAAACTTCGTGCGACCAGGGCGGATGTCGCATGACGTTGGAATGCTGCCGTCTTCGGCACGGGTGCTTTCGCAACCAGTTTTCTCGAACGCGGGGTTGACCGAGTTGGTCAACGTCCGGTGTTGGCCCGAGTTGAGCCCGCGCATTGTTCCCCTATCCCCAGGCCCTGGTCATCAACTCGTCCATCGCATCAATGATCTGTTGCCCATATTCCGCAAGAGAATCAAATGCGGCACCAAGTTGATCGGTAGCCACGGATACCACCTGCAGAGGGTTGAGAACGACTTCGACACCCCCAATCCGGAAGATGGGATTCATCCGGGACCCAGAAACTGATGCGCCGGGAGCGTGCTGGCGCAAGACCAAAGGAGCAACCACTCTGCGACGATAGGCATCGAAGCGCGCAGACTGGATGACCACCACAAAGGGAATGCTCTCTTTCTGGCTCCCTTTGTTGCGATGAACGTCGAATTGCGCCACTGGTTCAGAGCGTTGAGTGCTCGTCCGCGAACGCGCCGAACCTGGTGTCGAAATCATTCCAGGCCTGTGCGCTTGTCGTGGCCCAGTCGCGCGCAGATTTGCCTTGACCACTCCGTGCACGCGCCTCTTGGAACTCTTTCATGTCTTGAGGCGAGATCATGTAGGCAGCGGGCCGCCCGTGACGCGTGATGATGACGGGCTCGCGCTGCGCTGTGTCGAGGAGCTGCCCGAATTTGTTTTGCGCCTCGACGGACGTAATGGTGATCATGTTCGATCCTTCAAAGTAGCTAGCTTGGACATTTTAGCGCGCAGGGTGCTGATGCCCAGGCAAATACGTGAAACTTACTTGCAATCGTGATTGCAAGTATTTAACATCGCGGCATGACACAAGCCCGTCCCGAGACGCCGTCGCTGTCCTCGCCGCCCGACGAGGCCTCCTCCCGGTCCGCCAACGACAGCGCCACCCATGCCCCGCGCCGCACGCGGCGCACGCAGGCCGAGCGCGTGGCCGAATCGGACCGCCGCCTGTTCGAGGCGGCCACGCACCTGATCGCCAAGCACGGCTACACCCAGACCACGCTCGAGGCCATTGGCGTAGAGGCCGGCTACAGCCGCGGCCTGGTGCAGCACCGCTTCGGCAACAAGGACCGCCTGCTCGACGAGCTGATCAAGAAGATCGCCGCCGACCACCGCGAGCGCCTGCTGGCACGGCTGCGCGGCCTCTCGGGCGTGGACGCGCTGTTCTGCGAAATCGACTGCTACCTCGAAAGCATGGACACGGCGCGCGACAGCTCGCGCGCCTTCTTCATGCTGATGCAAGAGTCGCTCGGGCCGGCGCCGCACATCCGGCCCACCTTCGCGGCGATCAGCGCGCGCTGGCACCGCGCGCTCGCGCGGCAGGTCGAGAACGGCCAGCGCGCCGGCCAGATCCGCGACGACATCGATCCCGAACGCGAAGCGCAGCTGCTCATCGCCACCGCGCGCGGCCTGCGCACGCAGGCGATGCTCAATCCGCAGACCAGCGACATCGCCTCGGCGATCCAGGCCTTCAAGGACGGCCTGCGCGCGCGCTGGCTGAAGCCCGCCACCGGCTAGGCCCGCCGCACCCTTTTCTTCGACGCGCCCAGAACCTTTTCGCCCGGCCCGCGCCCGGCGAACGGGACAGGCTCGTCCCATCGTTTCCCTCTTCTTCTTCTTTCTTTTCTTCACGGAGACATCACCACCATGCGAACCTCGTGGCTTCGCCCGCTCCTGCTCACGCTGCCGTTGGGCCTCGCGGCCTTCGGCGCCAGTGCCCAGGCGAACGACTTTCCCGCCAAGCCGATCCACCTCGTCGTGGGCTTCGCGCCCGGCGGCGCCTCCGACATCGTCGCGCGGCTGCTGCAGCCCGAGCTGCAGAAGCGGCTGGGGCAGCCGATCGTCATCGACAACCGCCCCGGCGCCAACGGCAACATCGCCAACGAGGTGGTCGCCCGCGCCGAACCCGACGGCTACACGCTGCTCTTGGGCAATCCGGGGCCGCTGGTGTTCAACCCCTTTCTCTACAAGCAGGTGCCGGTCGATCCGGCCAAGGCGTTCGCGCCCGTGTCGCAACTGACCGAAAGCCCGATGGTGATCGTGGTGCCCGCCAGGTCGCCGCTCAAGTCGGTGGCCGACCTCGTCGCCCAGGCCAAGGCCAAGCCCGGGGGCCTTGCGTACGGCTCGGCCGGCAACGGCAGTTCGATGCACTTGGCTGGCGCGACGCTGCAAATGCGCACCGGCGCCGCGCTCGTGCACGTGCCCTACAAGGGCAGCGGCCCGGCCATCACCGACCTGCTCGGCGGCCAGCTCGACTTCATGCCCGACAGCCGCTCGACGACGATGCCGTTCATCCGCGATGGCCGCCTGCGCGCGCTGGCGGTCACGGGCGAGCGCCGTGTGGCGGACCTGCCCGACGTGCCCACCGTGGCCGAAGCCGGCGTGCCGGACTTCAAGGTCACCACCTGGCTCGGCGTGGTGGCGCCGGCCGGCACACCGCCGCCCGTCATCAAGCGATTGCACGAGGCCTTCAGCGAAACGCTGAAACAGCCGGCCATCAAGACCCGCCTCGACGAGCTCGGCACCAATGCCATGGGCAGCACGCCCGAAGCCTTCGGCCGCGCGATGGAACAGGAGCGCAAGGAAGCGCGCCAGCTCGTGCAGCAGACCGGGATGAAGATCGAATGAGCGCCGCCGTCCTCGAACTCGCGCGCTGTACCGCGTGCGGCGGCACCAGCTTTCCGGCGCAGGTGCCGGGCTGCCGCCACTGCGGCGCGGCACCGGCGCAATTGCGCGCCGAGGCCTGCGGCGAACCCGCGCGCCTGCTCAACTTCGTCACGGTGCATGCGCCGCTGGCGCCCGGGCTCCAGGTGCCCGCGGTGATCGGTGAAGTGGCGCTCGCGCCGGATCTCGTCGAGGAAGCCCTCCTCGACGTGGCGGACGAAAGCGTCCTCACGCTCGGCATGGCGCTCAGCGCATGCTGGCAGACCGGCGCCGAAGGCGCGTCCGGCCACTGGGTGTTCCGTCCGCTCGATGCCGAGGTGAACGCATGACGACGAACCCGACTCCCCTGCTGCGCGAACGCGCCGTGTATGTCGTCGGCATCGGGCTGCACCCCTACGCCTTTCCCTCCGAGACGCCATACGTGCAGCTCGGCCTGCATGCCGTGCGCGAGGCGCTGGCCGACGCCGGGCTCGCGTGGCCGCAGGTCCGCTCGGCGGTGGTCGGCACCGCCGCGCTCGGCATGGCCGCCGGCCGCGTGATGCTGCGCCACCTCGGCTCCACCGGGCTCGAGGTGATGCAGGTGGAAAACGCCTCGGCCTCCGGCTCGACGGCCTTTCGCATCGCCTGCCTGCAGGTGGCCAGCGGCGAGCACGACGTGGTGCTGGCCATGGGCGTCGACAAGTTCGGCGACGGCCGCCGCGCCGTGCTGAAGGACGGGCTGGCGCCGCTCAGCCCCACGTCGAATGTGCCGCTGGTGAAGTTCGCGCTGCTGGCGCGGCGCTTCATGCGCGAACGCGGCCTGACGCGCGAAGACATGGCCCGCGTCGCGGTCAAGAACCACGGCAATGCCGCGCGCAATCCGTACGCACAGTTCCGCAAGCCGCGCACCCTCGAACAGGTGCTGGCCTCGGCGCCGGTGGCGGGCGACCTCACCGCGATGCAGTGCTGTCCGCGCGGCGAAGGCGCCGCGGCGGTGATCGTGGTCTCCGAAGCCGCGCTCCAGCGCCTCGGCCTGCCGCGCGAGCGCGCCGTGCGCGTGCTGGCCTCCACGGCCACGAGCGAGATGCTGCCGGCCGACGACGCGCCCGCGCTCGTCGACCTGGTGCGCACGTCGTCGGCGGCCGCGCTGGCGCAGGCCGGCATCGGCGCCAACGAGCTGGACATCGTCGAACTGCACGACGCCTTCACGATCGAGGAGCTGCTCTACACCGAGGCCGTGGGCGTCTGCGAAACCGGCGAAGGCGCGGCCTACGTCGCGCGCGGCGACGCCGACATCGGCGGGCGCTGCGCCATCAATCCCTCGGGCGGGCTGATCGGCATGGGCCATCCGCTCGGCCCCACCGGCATCGGCCAGGTGGCCGAGATCGCGCGGCAGCTGCGCGGCGAAGCCGAAGGCCGCCAGCACCCCCATGCCCGCCTCGCGCTGGCCCACATGATCGGCCTCGGCTCTGTGGCCGTGGCCCACGTACTCGCACGCGCCTGATGCAGGCGAAGAAGAAGACACCACTGCCATGAACTACGACACCCTGCTCTACGAGGTCACCGACGCGGTGGCCGTGATCCGGCTCAACCGCCCCGAGCGCATGAACGCGATCGGCGGCGCCATGAAGGCCGAGCTGCGCGACGCGCTGCTCGAACGCGCGCGCCATGACGACGCGGTGCGCTGCGTGGTCATCACGGGCGCGGGCGATCGCGCCTTCTGCGCCGGCGCCGACATCAAGGAGCGCGCCGGCAGCACGACGCCGCAGGCGCACTACCACCTGCAGCAGAAGGCCACGCACGAGCTGTTCCGCGCCATCGAGCAGTTCGAGAAGCCGGTCATCGCCGCCATCAACGGCGTGGCGATGGGCGGCGGACTGGAGATCGCACTGTGCTGCGACGTGCGCATCGCGGCGCGCGGCGCGAAGCTGGCGCTGCCCGAAGCGCGCATCGGCGCCCTGCCCGCCGCCGGCGGCACGCAGCGCCTGCCGCGCCTGGTGGGCCCCGGCATCGCCAAGGAGCTGATGCTCACGGGCGACCACATCGACGCCGAGCGCGCGCTCGCGATCGGCCTGGTGAACCAGGTCGTGGCGCCCGAGGCGCTCATGGCCACCGCCATGGCGATGGCCGCGCGCATCGCCGCCAATGCGCCGCTCGCGGTGCGCCACATCAAGCACGCGGTCGACACGGGCCTGCAGGTGGGCATCGACGCCGGCCTCGAATACGAGCGCTATGCGGCCGCGCTGGTGGTCGCCAGCGACGACCGCCGCGAGGGCATGCAGGCCTTCGTCGAGAAGCGCAAGCCGGTCTTCCGCGGCCAGTGAGCGCCGCGGTTTCCTTCACACCCCACAACGACATCGCAACAAGGAAAGCAACGACATGGATCTGAACCTCAAGGGCCGCGTGGCCTTCGTGACCGGCGGCGGCCAGGGCGTGGGCCGCCGCATCTGCCTGGACCTGGCCGCCGAAGGCGTTGCCGTGGCCGTGAACGACATCTTCGAAGAGCGCGCGCAAGCCGTGGTGCGTGAGATCGCGGCGGCCGGTGGGCGCGCCTTCGCGGCCGTGGCCGACATCACCGCGCAGCATGAAGTGGAGGCCGCCGTCACCGCGACGCAGGAGGCGCTGGGCCCGGTCGACATCCTCGTGAACAACGCCGGCGTGCTGGTCGAGCGGCGCGAGAAGGGCGGCGCCGCGCCGCTCTTCCTCGAGACCGAGGCCGAGGGCTGGCAGCGCATCGTCGACCTCAACGTGTTCGCGATGATGTACTGCTGCAAGGCCGTGCTGCCCGGCATGAAAGAAAGGCGCCACGGCAAGATCGTCAACATCATGTCGGAGGCCGGGCGCGCGGGCGAGGCGCGGCTGGCCGTGTATTCGGGCGCCAAGGCCGCCATGCTCGGCTTTGCCAAGGCGATCGCGCGCGAGCACGGCGCCGACTGCATCAACGTCAACGTGATCGCGCTCGGTGCGGTGTCGCACGAGGGTATCCGCGAAGGCGCGCTGAGCCCCGAATCCACGCCCGAGAACAACGAGCGTCTGGCCAAGATGCTCAACGCCTACCCGATCTCGCGCGGCCTGCGCCGCCTGGCCCGCCCCGAGGACATCTCGGGCATGGTCTGCCTGCTGGCTTCCGACCGCGCCGCCTACATCACGGGGCAGAGCATCGGCATCAGCGGCGGCTTCGTGATGCAGTGACCGGCACGATGTTCCGCACCCGTCTCACGGAACTCCTCGGCATGCGGCTGCCCGTGCTGGGCGGCGGCTTGATGTGGCTGTCCGACGCGCGCTACGTGGCCGCGCTGGCACGCGCCGGCGCGCTGGGCTTTCTCACGCCGCGCTCCTTCGACGGGCCGGAAGAGTTCCGTGCCGCGGTGCGCGCCTGCCGCGAAGCCAGCGCGGGGCAGCCCTTCGGCGTCAACATCACGCAGTCGAGGCGCGCCGAAGAGAACCGGCTCGTGCCCGCGTGGATCGACATCGGCCTGGAAGAAGGCGCGCGCTGCTTCGAGACCGTCGGTCCCTCGCCCTCTCACCTGTTCGCGCGCATCCACGCCGGCGGGGCGCGTGTGGTGCACAAGTGCGCCTTCATCGCGCATGCGCTCAAGGCGCAGGACGACGGCGCCGATGCGGTGGCCCTGGTCGGCTGCGAAGCCGGCGGCCATCCGGGCACCAACGAGCTGCCGACCTTCGTGCTCGGCGCGCTCGCGCTGGAGCGCCTGCACGTTCCGCTGGCCCTGGGCGGCGGCATCGGCAGCGGGCGGCAGATCGCCGCGGCGCTGGCCCTGGGCGCCGATGCGGTCGTGATGGGCACGCGCCTGCTGGTGTGCGAGGAGATCTGGGCCCACGACGACTACAAGCGCCACCTCGCGGCCCAGCCGGCAGAGGCGTCGACGCTGGCGCTGCGCAGCACGGGCCACCCCTGGCGCGTGCTCGACAACCAGACCGTGCAGCGCACCCGTGCACTCGAGGCCGAGGGCGTCTGCCGCTATCCCGACTTCGGCGCGCTCGCCACCGGCCGCCTCGGCCGCGACAACGCCTACGCGGGCGGCGACTGGAACACCGGTCTGCTCTCGATGGGCCCGGCGATCGGTTTTGCTGACCGCATCGAGCCCGTGCAGGCGGTGCTGCAGCGCCTCATGGACGACGCCGCCACCGGCGCCGCGCACCTGCGCGCGCTGACTCCCTCCTCCACCCTTTCGCCTTCGAACTTGCACTCGCACCCATGAACCCGAACCTCACGCTCCACTGCAGCAGCCGCAGCCTGCAGGGCACCACGCTGCAGGCGCAGGCCGCACGCGCCGCCAGCGGCTTCCAGTCGCTGGGCCTCAAGCCCGGCGACACCGTCGCGGTGATGCTGCGCAACGACCTGCCCTACCTCGAACTGATGCTGGCACTGGGCCGCCTCGGCGTGCACCTGGTGGCGGTGAACTGGCACTTCCAGGCCGACGAGGCCGCCTACGTGTTCCAGGACAGCGCCGCGCGCGCGCTGGTGATCCACGCCGACCTGTGGCCGCGCCTGGCCGACGCGGTGCCCGCCGGGCTGCCGGTGCTGATCGTGCCCACGCCGCAGGACGTGCGCGAGGCCTACGCGCTCGAACCCACGCCCATGCCCGCCGGCGCGCAGGACTGGGCCACCTGGCGCGATGCCTTTGCGCCCTGCACCAGCGAGCCGGTGCCCTCCGTGGGCAGCATGCTCTACACCTCGGGCACCACCGGCCGCCCCAAGGCGGTGATGCGCCTGCCCGGCACGCCGCAACAGCATGCGGGCTCCAAGCGCGTGCGCGCACTCGCGAGCCGGGCCCGCGAAGGCATGCGCACCGCGGTGGTCGGGCCGCTCTACCATGCCGGCCCCAACGCCGCGGCACGCGTGGCGCTGGACCTGGCCGAGCGCATCGTCGTGCTGCCGCGCTTCGACGCCGAGCAGCTGCTCAGCGCCATCGCCGAGCACCGCATCACGCACCTGTCGCTGGTGCCGGTGATGCTGGTGCGGCTGCTCAAGCTGCCGGCCGAGGTGCGCGCGCGCTACGACGTCTCGTCGCTGGAGAACGTTACGCATGGCGGCTCGCCCTGCGCGCCCGAGGTGCGGCGCGCCATGATCGACTGGTGGGGGCCGATCGTGAACGAGACCTACGGCTCCACCGAGACCGGCCTCGTCACCTGGGTGAGCGCCACCGAATGGCTCGCCCGCCCGGGCACCGCCGGGCGCGCGTTCGACGGCATGTCGCTGCGCATCCTCGACGCCGAGGGCCGCGTGCTGCCGCCCGGCGAGGTCGGCGAGATCTACGTCGACCCGGGCGACAACGCCTTGCCCTTCACCTACCGCAACAACGACGCCGCGCGGCGCGCCATCGAGCGCGACGGCCATGTGACCAACGGCGACATCGGCTACCTGGATGCCGAGGGCTACCTCTACGTCACCGACCGCAAGCGCGACATGGTGATCTCGGGCGGCGTGAACATCTACCCGGCCGAGATCGAGCATGTGCTGGTGACGAATCCACTGGTCGCCGACTGTGCGGTGTTCGGCATTCCCGATGCGGAATACGGCGAAGCCGTGGCGGCCGCGGTGGTGCGCGCACCGGGCAGCCGCATCACCGAGGCCGAGGTGCGCGACTGGGTGCGCCAGCGCCTGGCCGGCTACAAGGTGCCGCGCCATGTGGAGTTCCACGACGCGCTGCCGCGCGAAGGCATGGGCAAGGTGTTCAAGAACCAGTTGCGGGCGCCGCATTGGGAACGCGCGGGCCGCCGCATCTGACATGGCAATCACGGCACTCCCCGCCTTCTT
This sequence comes from Variovorax sp. Soil_C_19, assembly GCF_057657255.1. Lineage (NCBI taxonomy): Bacteria > Pseudomonadati > Pseudomonadota > Betaproteobacteria > Burkholderiales > Comamonadaceae > Variovorax > Variovorax sp. Soil_C_19. The sequence goes on from NZ_JBDGIV010000006.1 coordinate 25,093, forward strand.
CGGCACCGAGCCCGACCGCTTCGACTTCGCATGGCCGGGCCATGCGGTGTTCGGCGACGGCTGCGCGCAGCAGCAGCTGCCGGCCTGGGCCGTGGGCCGGGGCGTGCGGCGGCTGCTGGTGCTCAGCGATGCCGGACTCGTGAAGGCCGACATCGTGGCGCCGCTGGTCGATGCGCTGCGCGCTGCCGGATGCGCACCCGTGCTGTTCGACGGTGTGGCCGCGAACCCCACGCTCGACAACGTGCGCCAGGCCCGCGCCTGCTGGGAGGCGCAGCGTTGCGACGGCCTCGTGGCCATTGGCGGCGGCAGTGTGATCGACGTGGGCAAGGTGCTGGTCGCCGGACTCTGCGCCGACGCGCCCATCGAGGAGGTGCTGCGCGAAGGCGACCGCGTGCTGACGCGCGATGCGCCGCCCTTCGCCGCCGTGCCGACCACGGCGGGCACGGGCAGCGAGAGCACCACCGCCGCGCTCGTGAAGGACGACCAGGGCCGCAAGCACGTGCTGCGCAGCCGGCGCAGCCGTCCGCAATGGCTGGCGCTCGATCCCGGCCTCACGCTGAGCCTGCCGCTTTCGGTGACCGCCAGCACCGGCTTCGACACCGTGATGCACGCGCTCGGCGCGGCCACCAACCGCGCGACCAACCCGGTCGGCGAGGCGCTGGCCTTGCAGGCACTGGCATTGTCAATGCGGGCGCTGCCCGCCGTGCTGGCCGAGCCTGCCTCGCTGAAGGCGCGCAGCGACATGCTGCTGGCCAGCTACCTCGCCGGCGTTGCGATGAGCCTGCGCGGCGTCGACGGCATCCACGGCCTGTGCACGCCGCTCGAAGCGCTGGTCGACGTTCCCCATGCGCACGTGCTGGCCGTGACCTGCGTGCCGCTGATGGCCTTCACGCTGCCCGCGGCCACGCCGCGCTATGCGCAGGCCGCGCGGGCCTGCGGGCTCGGCAGCCCCGGCGATGGCGACGACGCACTGGCCCGCGCGCTCGTGGACGCGATCGACGGCCTGCGCCGACGGTCCGGCCTGCCGTGCACGCTGACCGAACTCGGCCTTCGCGCCGACGCGCTCGGCCCGGCCATCGATACGGCCATGGCCAACGCCTCGCTGCGGCTCAACGCGCGGCAACCCACGCGCGAAGACATCGCCGCGCTCTATCGCGCCATGCAGCCGGCCTGAGGCCGCGCTGTTTTCATTGCCCCTTGCGTATTCCCACATGCAGACACCCTCACCCTCCTCCATTCTCCGGACCGGCGTCTATCCGCTGCTGATCGACGGCGAAGAACGCCCCGGCGCCGCAGGGCGCCATTTCGAAGTCGGCAACCCATCGACGGGGCGCCCGCTCGCGCAGGTCGCCGAGGCCGATGCCGGCGACGTCGATGCGGCCGTGCGCGCCGCCCAGCACGCCTTCGACACGCACTGGCGCCAGACCTCGGCGCGCCAGCGCAGCCGGCTGCTGCGCAAGTTGGCCGACGCGCTCGAGAAGCGCAGCGAACAGATGGCATGGCTCGAAGCGTGGAACGTGGGTCGCCCCATCACTCTCACGCGCGGCTCGCTGCAGACCATGCTCGACGGCATCGAGTACATCGCGGGCGTCTCGCAAGGCATCGGCGGGCAGACGCTCAACGTGGCCGACACCCACATCGTCAACTTCACGCTGCGCGAGCCCTTCGGCGTGGTGGGGCTGATCCTGCCGTGGAACTACCCGCTGACCCTCACGCTGAGCAAGCTGATGCCGGTGCTGGCCGCGGGGAACACCGCGGTCATCAAGGCGTCGGAGATCACGCCGCTGTCGTCGGTCGAGCTCGGCGCCGCGATCCTCGAGGCCGGCTTTCCGCCCGGCGTGGTCAACATCGTGCACGGCCCTGGCGCGACGGTCGGCCAGGCGCTGGTGGACCACCCGCTGGTGCAGAAGATCTCGTTCACCGGCGGCACCGAAACCGGCAAGGCCATCTACCGCAGCGCCGCCGAGCGCATCAAGCGCGTGACGCTCGAGCTCGGCGGCAAGTCGCCGCTGATCGTCTTCGACGACGCCGACCTCGACGCGGCCGCCGCCGTGGCGCTGCAGGACGTGAGCCGCAACACCGGCCAGATCTGCGTGGCCTGCACGCGCCTGCTGGTGCACGAGCGCGTGGCCGATGCCTTCACCGAGAAGCTGCGCGAGGCCTACGCTCGCATCCGCATCGGCCTGCCCGACGACCCGCAGACCCAGATGGGCCCGCTGGTCAGCCGCGCGCAGCAGCAGCGCGTGCAGCACTACATCGACATCGGCCGCGACGAACAAGCGCAGCCCGAGACGATGCAGGACCTGTCGCACCGCGCCGACCTGCAGGCCGGCTTCTTTGCCGCGCCCACGCTGTTCCTGCAGGGGCGCAGCGAGATGCGCGTCGCGCAGGAAGAGATCTTCGGCCCGGTGCAGGTGCTGATCCGGTTTCGCGATGAAGACGACGCCGTGCGCATCGCCAACGACAGCCGCTTCGGACTGGCGGGCGTGGTCTACACGCGCGACACCGGCCGCGCCATGCGCCTGTGCAAGGCGCTGCAGATCGGCAACCTCGCGATCAACGACCCGATCAAGGCCACGGCCGATGCACCGTTCGGCGGCTTCAAGGAATCGGGCCTGGGCAAGGAGCGCGGACTCGACGCGATCCTGGAGAACACGCAGTTGAAGAACGTGCGCTTCTCGATGCGCTGAGGCCTTTCATTTTTTTCAAAGGAGACAAGAGACATGAAGAAGATTCGCATTGCAAAACTGCTGCTCGCGCTCGCCGCGAGCGCGCTGGCACCGGCCTGGGCCGCGACATTCCCGGAGCGGCCCGTGAAGATGCTCGTGGGCTTCGCGGCCGGCGGCATCACCGACATCACGGCGCGCCAGATCGCCGAGAACATGAGCCGCACCCTCGGCCAGGCCGTGGTGGTCGAGAACCGCGCCGGCGCCGGCGGCAACATCGCCACCTCCGAGCTCGCGCGCGCGCAGCCCGACGGCTACACCCTCATGCTGGCCTCGCCGGGGCAACTCGTGGTCAACCCGCTCACGCAGAAGTCGCCGGGCTTCGATCCCAAGACCCAGTTCACGCTCGTGAGCCTGGCCAACGAGAGCCCCTTCGTGCTGGTCGTGCCCGCGAACTCCAAGTTCAAGAGCGTGGCCGAGATGGTGGCCTGGGGCAAGAGCAATGAAGGCGGCCTCAGCTTCGCCTCGCCCGGGCTCGGCACCACGATGCACATCGCGGGCGAGATGCTGCAGGTCATGGCCGGCGTGAAGGCGGTGCACATACCGTACCGCGGCGGTGCGCAGTCGACCAACGACCTGGTGGCCGGCCGCATCGACTTCATGATCGACAGCGTGGGCGCGGTCGCGACGCAGCTGCAGGCCGGCCAGCTCAAGGTACTGGCCGTGGCGAGCGGCCGCAAGCTGTCGCAGTTCCCCGATGTACCGCTCCTGTCGAGCATCTACCCGGGCCTCGAGGTGTCGTCCTGGCTCGGCGTGGTCGGCCCGCCCGGCATGCCAGCGGACGTGCAGCGCACCCTGGTGCGGGCCGTCGAGCAGGCGGTGCGCGAGCCCGCCTACGTGCAGATGCTCGAGAAGCGCGGCAGCGTGGTCGCAGCTTCCGGCCCGGAGGCGTTCGCGACCCACCTGGCCAAGGAGCGCGCGCGCGTCGAGCGCACGGTCGTCAAGGCAGGCCTGCGGCTGGATTGAGATCGAGGGCCGCCGCGCTGCGCAGCGCGAGCAGCACGCGCGTCAACGCCGGGCTGGGCTCCTGCCGGTCCCACACCATGCCGACCGGGCCCACGTCGGACGCGAGCGACAGCGGCAGGATCGACAGCAGGCCCAGCCGCTCGAAGTGGCGCGCCGCGACGCCCGACGTCACGCCCAGGCAGCGGCTCTCGCGCATCAGCGCCTGGTTGAGCGTGGACGAGGTCGATTCGATCCAGGCCGGCGGCGGCGCCAGCCCCTGCGCGATGAAGGTCGCATCGACCGCCCGGCGCAGCGGCGAGCCGCGCGGCGGCAGGATCCAGGCACACGCCGCGGCATCGGCCCATGTCACGCGGGCGGACCTTCTGAGCGGGTGCCTGCGGCCCGCGACGATGCAGTGCGGATCGTCGAACAGCGCCTCGTGGTGCACCTGCGCGCCGAAGGCCCGCTCGTCGAAACGGCCGACGATCAGGTCCAGCTCCCGCCGCGCGAAGCGCGCCCAGAGGCCCTCGGCAATGTCTTCGACCACCTCGAGCCGCACCGGCTCGGGCTCGCGCGCGAGTTCGCGCACGGCACGCGGCAACAGCTCGGCGCTGCTGACCAGCATGGTGCCCACACGCACCGCGCCGAGCGTTCCGGCGGCCACGGCCGCGAGTTCGTCGGCCAGCTGGCGCGAGTCGGCCACCATGCGCCGCGCATGCCGCAGCGCCACCGGCAGGTAGGGGCTGGGCTGGATCTGCCGCCCCCGCACGAAGAGCGGAACGCCCAGTGCAGACTCGATCTCGGCCAGCCATTGCGAGACCGCGGGTTGGCTCACCTCGAGCGCCGCGGCCGTCGCCGTGAGGCTGCCATGCCGCTCGACGGCCAGCAGCACCTCGAGATGCCGCAGGCGCAGGCGGCGCAGGTTCAGCGCAAGCTGATGTCCATCTTCTTGCATAAGTAATGGCAATGGACCCAGATGGATTTCCGGGTGGATCATTATGGGCACCTGAACCATCATCCGCTCCATCACCCCTCGATCACCACAGGAGTTGCAGCGATGAACCACACCACCGCCCGGCGCGCGTTGCTCGGACTGGGGCTTGCGCTGGCACTGGCCGCCAGCCACGCACAGACCGCCTATCCCGCGCGTCCCATCAAGCTGGTGGTGCCGTTTCCCGCCGGCGGCGGCACCGACATCGTGGCCCGCAGGATGGCCGAGCAGCTGCGCGTGGAGCTCGGCCAGCCGGTGATCGTCGAGAACAAGGCCGGCGCCAGCGGCAACATCGGCGCCGAGAGCGTCGCGCGCTCGGCGCCCGACGGCTACACGCTGCTGCTCACCGCCGCGCCCTTCGCCATCGCGCCGGCCGTGTTCAAGAACCTGGCCTTCGACCCCGTTTCGAGCTTCACGCCGATCGCCCAGGTCGCGAGCGTGCCGCTCCTGGTCGTGACGCGTGCCGAGTCGCCGCTCAGGACCATCGCCGACCTGGTCGCCGCCGCGAAGAAGGACGCCAACGCGATCAGCTACGCGACCTTCGGCAACGGCGCACCGCCGCACCTGGTCGGCGAGCGCATGAAGTCGCTCGGCGGCTTCGGCATGACGCACGTGCCCTACAAGGGCGGCCAGGCCGCGCTGCCCGACATCCTTTCGGGCCAGATCGGCGTGGCCATCATGGACGTGGTCTCGATGACGCCGCTGATCAAGGCCGGCCGCCTGCGCCCGCTGGCCATCACCGGGCCGCGGCGTTCGCCGGCGCTGCCCGAGGTGCCCACGCTCGCCGAAGCCGGCATCCCCTTCGACGCGGTGGGCTGGTACGCGGTGTTCGGCCCCGCCGGCATGGACCCGGCGCTCGCGACGCGGCTCAACACCGCGCTGCACAAGGTGATGGCGCGGCCCGACATGCGCACGCTGCTCCTCGATGGCGGCTCGATGCCGGTCGATGCGCAGACGCCCGCCCAATGGGCGACCGCCTTCGGCCAGGACGTGCAGCTCTGGGGCCGCATCGCGCGCGAATCCGGCGCTTCGGTCGATTGAAGGAACACGCCGTGACGACGCCGCCCCTCGTTGCCGCCGTGCCCGTGCAGGAGGTCGAGATCGTGCGCGACGTGATCTACGGCCGCGCCCTGGTGCAGCGCGGCCGGCCCGGCGGGCCGGTCGAACGCGCGCTCGCACTCGACCTCTACCGGCCCGTCGGTGCGCCACCCGCAGGCCGCGGTCGCCCCGCCTTGATCCTCGCGTTCGGCGGCGCTTTCCATCGGGGCTCCAAGGAAGACGACGCCTTCGAGGCTGAGGGCCGCAACACGGCGGTCGCCGAGTACTGCCTGCGCTTCGCGCGGCGCGGTTTTGTGGCCTGCGCGATCGACTACCGCCTGGTGCCCGAAGACCCCGAACCGGCCGATACGCCGGTGGTCGGCTCGCCCGGCCGCATCCCGACATCGCGCGTGTCGCTGGTGCGGCAGCTGATGCAGTTGCCGCCCGCCACGTCCGACATGCTGTGGCGCGGCATCGAGGCCGCCAGCGACGACATGGCCGCCGCGACCCGGTTCGTACGCGCACAGGCGGACGCTTGGCAGATCGACCCGGCGCGCATCGCCATCGGCGGCTTCTCCGCGGGCGCGCGCACCGCGCTCAATGTCGCGTTCGGCGAGCAGGTGCCGGTGGCGGCCGTGCTGGCGCTCTCGGGCTACATCGACGACGAGGACCTCGCGCGCCATCTCGCCGGCTGCAACGGCAGCGGCCCGGCCGTGCTGGTGGTGAGCGCCGAGCACGACCTCGACTACGTGGCCGCCGCGGCCCCGGGCATGGTCGCGCGCCTGAGAAGCGCGGGCCTGCATTGCGAGCATGTGGAAGTGCCCGGCGCGGGCCATTTCTATCCGGCCGAGGCGCCGGCGCGCAGCGATCGTCGCGGGCCCGTCACGGTCGAGGAAGCGATGGCGGGCTTCCTGCGCTGCCAGCTTCTTCCTTAGCCTCGGCACCCGCCGCGATGCGCGCCAGCTGCGCCGGGTCTGCAATGCGGATGCGCTTGTAGCGCATGTCGATCACCCCCTCGTCGACCAGCCGCCCGAGCTCCTTGTTGATCGTCTGGCGCGACAGGCCGAGCATTGCGGCCAGGTCGTGCTGCGACAGCCGCACCGGCAGGTTCGCGGCGTCCTCCGGCTGCCCACCGTAGAAGTAGATCAGGCTCGTCAACGTGGCGGCCACGCGCCCGCGGATCGTGTTCAGCATCTGGTTCTGCAGCAGCACGATGCTCTGCCGCTGGCGCTGCAGCGCCAGCCTGGCCACGCCGCGCCACAGCGCGGGCTCGGCATCGAGCACCGCCAGCACGGCGTCGCTCGGCAGGTGGACGATCACCGAGTCTTCGTGCGCGTGGTAGTCGTAGGGCAGCGGCACCTCCTCGAGCAGCCGCACCAGCGGCGCCACCTGGCCGGGCCCGAGCAGCGCGTTGACGTACTTTCGCCCCTGCGGGCTCATGCTGCTGATCTCGAGGCAGCCCGACACCACGGCCAGCAGCTCGCGCTTGTGCCGGTCATGCGCCAGCACCTGCGTGCGGCGGCGGTAGCGCACCAGCCGCGCGGACTTCATCAGCTCGGCCCGGCGCGCGTCGGGCCAGTGCGAGAACAGCTCGTTCCAGCGCAGCGCGCGGTCGAGCAGCGCGGCGCTCTCTTCGGCGTCCTTGGGTGTGGAAACGGGGGATCGGGCCAGCGGGTTCTCCCTGCCTTGATGTTCAGGAATCTGTCAAAGCGTTGACAGATTTGGGGGGCCTTCGTTTCTATCGTAAGCCCCGGAACTCGACAAGCACACAAGCGGCACCGCCCTGCACCCGCAGGCGGCACGCCACACCCGGAGACAACACCCCATGAAGAAGACAGCTGCCGCAGGCCTCGCGCTGACGGCCTCCACGCTCGCGCTCGCGCAGAGCACCGTGACCGTCTACGGCACCCTCGACCTCTACGTGGCGCACGCCAGGTCGGGCGCTACATCGTCGACGCGGCTCGATGACGGCGGCCAGACGGCCTCACGCATCGGTTTTCGCGGCACCGAAGACCTGGGCGGCGGCATGCGCGCGCATTTCACGCTCGAAAGCGGCTTTGCGCCCGACACCGGCAACGGCACCCTGCCCGGCCCGGCGATGTCGTTCAGCCGCCAGTCCTTCGTCGGGATCTCGGCGCCGTGGGGGCAGATCGATGCTGGCCGCATGTACACGCCGATGTTCTACGCGCTGTTCAAGGCCGATCCCTACGGCCTCAATTCGGTGTTCTCGCCCATCAACCTGGTGGCCGCGACCGACGCGCAGACGGGCATCACGCCCTTTGCGGCCCGCGCCAGCAACATGATTCGCTACCGCACGCCGGCGAGCATGGCGTTCTTCGCGGACATCGCCTACGCGCCCGGCGAATCGAGCGCACCGAGCCACCAGAGCGGCAACGTCTACGGCGGCAACATCGGCTGGGCACGTAAGCCCTACTACATCGCCTACGCCTTCCAGCGTGCACGCTCGGGCTCGGCCGCGGCGCCGGTGGCCTCGCCCGCCACCACCACCTACCAGGCGCTGACCGGCTCGTACGAGTGGTCGTCGCTCGGCCTGCAGCTCTACGCGAGCTACGTGCGCAACGCATCGAGCCTGCCCGGCGTGCCGACCGCGAAGCTCTTGAACCTGGGCGCCACCTACAACGTGACGCCAACCTCGAACCTGATCTTCGGCGCCACCGAGCGCAAGGTGGCCGGCAGCGACCGCTCGCAGCTGGCCTGGACGCTGGGCTACGACCACTACCTGAGCAAGCGCACCGTGCTCTATGCGCGCTGGCTGCGCCTCTCGAACCGGCACGGCGCCTCGGCCTCGCTCGCCACCGTGCCGGTGGCGGCCCACAGCGGCAACGACGTGCGCGTTCTCGCCACCGGCATCCGCCACAACTTCTGACCTTCGACATGCCCATCGACTTCTTCTCTTCGCAAGCCGAATCCCTGTCGGCGCTCTTCGCGCCGCGTGCCATCGCGGTGGTCGGCGCCTCGTCCAACCCGCAGAAGATCGGCGGCATCCCGGTCGACTACCTGCGCCGCTTCGGCTTCGACGGTGCGCTCTACCCGGTCAACCCGAACGCCGACCGCATCCAGGACCTGCCCGCATTTCCGAGCCTGCGCGCCATCGGCCAGCCGGTGGACCTGGCGATCCTCGCGGTGCCGTCGGCGCTGGTCGAGGGCGCGCTCGACGACGCCATCGCTTCGGGCGTGAAAGGCGTGGTGCTGTTCTCGTCGGGCTTCGCCGAGATCGGCGCCGAGGGCGCGGCCGCGCAGGCGCGGCTCGGCGCCAAGGCGCGTGCCGCGGGCGTGCGGCTGATCGGCCCCAATTGCCTGGGCTTCATGAACATCGCGCGCCACGTGTATGCGACCTTCTCGCCGGCCCCCGGCGTGGGCCGCGTGGCGCCGGGGCGCATCGGCCTGGTGAGCCAGTCGGGCGCGTTCGGCGCCTATGCGTACGCGATGGCGCGCGCGCGCGGCGTCGGCCTGTCGCTGTGGGCCACCACGGGCAACGAGGCCGACGTGCAGGTCGCCGACTGCCTGGCCTGGCTCGCGCAGGACCCCGGCACCGACGTGGTCATGGCCTACATGGAAGGCTGCCGCGACGGCCCGCGCCTGCGCGCGGCGCTGGCCCTGGCGCAGGCCAACGGCAAGACCGTGGTGATGGTCAAGGTCGGCCGCACCGCGCTCGGCGCCGAGGCCGCGGCCTCGCACACCGCCGCGCTGGCGGGCGACGACGCGGTGTACGACGCGGTGTTCCGCCAGTACGGCGTGCTGCGCGCGCGCAACCTCACGGAGTTCTTCGACCTCGCGCACAGCGCGGCCGTGGCGGGCCGCCCGCGCGACCGCTCGATCGGCCTGTTCACGCTGTCGGGCGGCGTCGGCGCGTTGATGGCCGACGAGGCCTCGGCGCAGGGGCTGGACGTGCGGCCGCTGAGCGAGCCCGCGCAGGACACGCTGCGCAGCTGGGTGCCTTTCGCGGCGCCGCGCAACCCGGTCGACATCACGGGGCAGGTCACCAACGACCTGACGCTGATCGAGCGCACGGCACGCGTGATGCTCGACGACCGCGGCTTCGCGTCGTGGATGGGCTTTCTCGCGGCCGCGGGCGCATCGGATGCGTTCTGGCCGGTGCTGCGTGCGCTGGTGACGTCGCTGCGCGCGGCCTACCCCGACACGCTGCTGGCGGTGAGCACCTTGCTGTCGCCCGAGCGCCGCGCCGAGCTCGAGGCGATGCGCTGCCTGGTGTTTGCCGACCCGTCGGACGGCATCCGCACGATCGCCGCGCTCGCGGGGCTGAAGCCCGCGGCGCCCGCTGCAGCAGCCGACGCACCGATCGCCGCGCCATTGGCGCTCGCCCCCGGCACGATGTCCGAGCCCGATGCGCTCGCCCTGCTCGCCGAGGCGGGCGTGCCGGTGGTCGCACACCGCGTGGTGCACAGCGCCGACGAGGCCGCGGCGGCCGCGGAAGCACTCGGCGATGCCGTCGTCGTGAAGATCGTCAGCGCCGACATCCCGCACAAGTCCGACGTCGGTGGCGTGGCGCTCGGCATGCGCGGCGCGGCACAGGCGCGCGCGGCCTTCGAGCGCACGCGCGACCACGCGCTCACCGCCCGGCCCGATGCGCGGCTCGGCGGCGCGCTGGTGGCGCGCATGCTGCATGGCGGCGTCGAGTGCATCGCGGGCGTGCACCGCGACCCGGTGTTCGGGCCGGTGCTGATGTTCGGCCTGGGCGGCATCCACGTCGAGACGCTCGGCGACGTGTCGCTGCGCGCGCTGCCGGTCACGCGCGACGACGCGCTGGCAATGGTGCGCGAGCTGCGCGCCTTCGCGATCCTCGAGGGCGCGCGCGGCCGCCCACCCGTCGACCTCGCGTCGATCGCCGACGCGTTGTGCGCGCTCGCGGCCTTTGCCGAGCGCGCGGGCGACACGCTCGCGAGCGCCGAGATCAACCCGCTCATCGCCCGGCCGCAAGCCGACGGCGGCTGCGTCGCGGTCGATGCGCTGGTCGTCGGTCGCGCCCTGCACACCACCGGAGAAACCGCATGAGGAAGACCACATCGACCGCCGCGCTGCGGCGCGCACTCGGCAGCGCCGCAGCGCTGGCCTTCGCCGCCGGCGGCGCGGCGGCCGCGGGGGCGGATGACGGCTTCCCCTCCAAGACCGTGCGCATCCTCGTTCAGTACCAGGCAGGCGGCTCGACCGACATCCTCGCGCGGCTGCTGGCCGAGGGCCTCTCGAAACGGCTGGGCCAGCCGGTGGTGGTCGAGAACCGCACCGGCGCGGGCGGGATCATCGGCACCGACCATGTCGCCAAGAGCGTGCCCGACGGCCACACGCTGCTGCTGACGGTGCCGGGGCCCGTCACCGCGAACCTGGCGCTCTACAGCAAGCTGCCGTACGACCCGCGCACCGACCTGCGCATGGTCTCGGACATCGCCACCATGCGCACCGTGCTGGCCGTGCACCCTTCGGTTCAGGCCACCGACTTCAAGAGCCTCGTCGCCACCGTGAAGGCCGCGCCGGGCAAGTACGCGATGGGCTCGTGGGGCCCCGGCACGCAGCCGCACCAGGTGCAGGTCCACATGGACAGGGCCTATGGCCTGCAGACGCTGCACGTGCCCTACAAGGGCGAGAGCCCGATGGCGGTCGATTTGATCGGCGGCGTGATCCAGATGACCGTCGGCTCGGTCACCACGCTGCAGCCGTACATCCAGGCCGGCAAGCTGCGCCCGCTGGCCGTCGCCGGCCTGCGCCGCGCCCGCGCGCTGCCCGATGTGCCGACCTTCGCCGAGCAGGGCTACGCCGACGAGGTCTACACGATGACCGGCCCGACCTCGCTGATGGCGCCCGCCAGGACGCCCGATGCGGTCATCGAGCGCCTGGGCCGGGAAGTCAGCGCGGTGGTGCGGCAGCCCGAGGTGAGCCGGCGCATCGAGGAACTCGGCGCCGAGCCCGTGGGCAACCTCCCGGCCGAGGCCGCCGCGGCCTACAAGGCCTTCCTGCCGGTGACGCTGAAGCTCACGCAGGCCACCGGCGTGAAGCTCGATTGAGCAGCGATCGCCCCCGCATCCCTCCCCTTTCACCCATCCGTCCGAGGTCCTTTCCATGAACGCTTCCGTCTCCGCGCCCGATGCAACCGCCGCCCGCAAGGCCGCCGCCCGATCCATCGGCCTGGCCGCCTTCGTCTATGGCTATCCGCTCACCGAGACCTACCGCACCTGCGCCATGCAGACCGCGCCGCGCGCCGAACGCCGCATCGGCACCTCGGCCGGCTCGGACGTGCGAGCGCCGCTGAACACGCTGCACCATGCGCCGCGGCCCTCCACCGACGAAGACCGCGACGTGGTCACGCCCGCCAACGACCTGCTCTACACCATGGCCTGGGTCCACCTCGCCGACGGGCCGATGCTGCTCACGGTGCCCGCGTCGGCGCGGCATCCGGGGCGCTACTTCGTGCTGCCGCTCTACGACGCCTACACCGAGAACTTCGAGAACCTGGGGCCGCGCAACTGCAACCCCGAGGGCGAGACCGTGGTGCTCGTGGGCCCCGGCGGCACGGTGCCCGACGCGCTGGCCGGCCACCGCGTGGTGCGCTGCCCGACCGACCTGGTCTGGCTGATCGGTCGCATCCTGGTGGGCGACGAGAGCGACTGGCCGGCCGCCCGCGCGCTGCAGTCGGAGATCCGGCTCGCGCCCGCGCCCGGCACGGTGCAGCAGGGACGCCCGGCCACCGTCGAGCAGTGGGCCGGCCCGCACGTGGACGCCATGGCCGCCGCCTTCGAGCACGGCGAGCCGGCCGCGCAGGTGGCGCCGCGCTTCTTCACGAACCTTTGCCATGCGCTGGCCGAGGCGCCGGGCCGCATCGAAGACCGCGGCCTCGTCGCATGGTTCGGCCAGGCCGGGCTGCTGGCCAACGCCGCGTTCTCGTGGGAGGCGGTGGACGCACCGCTGCGCGAAGGCCTGGTCGAGGGCTTCGCCGAGGGCGTGCAGTTGGTCGCGGCCGTGGGCGCCAACCGGCGGCCCAGGCCCTGGTCGATGACGCCCGCCACCGGACGCTACGGCAACGCGTACCTCGGCCGCGCGCGCACCGCCTACCTGGGCCTCGGCGCATTGGCCACCAGCGAGGCGGTGTACGCCGCCTCGCACCACGACGCGAACCAGGAACCGCTCGATGGGCAGCGCCGCTACGCGATGCGCTTCGAGGCCGGTGACGCACCGCCGGCAGACGCCTTCTGGTCGGTGACGCTGTACGACAGCGACCGCTTCCTCTACCCCAACCCGCTGCGGCGCCATGCCATCGGCGACCGCACGCCGGGCCTCAAGCGCGGCGCCGACGGCAGCCTCGAACTGAGGGTGAGCCACGCGCGCCCCGCCGACACGGCCAACTGGCTGCCCGCGCCGGCCGGGCGCTTCTACCTGATCCTGCGCATGTACCACCCGCGCGAGGGCGTGCAGAGCTGGCGCATTCCGGCTCTTCAGGTGCAGCAGGACTGAACACGATGCAGCCGCACGCCGACAACCTGCAAGCCCTGGCCGAAGAGGCCGTGGTCTACGCCTATCCGCTCTACGAGATGCGCCGCATGCGCGCCGCCACCTCGCCGCGGCGCACCGACGCCCACGGCGAGGCGCCCGAGCCGCAGCGCTGGTGCAACGTGTTCACACACGCACGCCAGCTGCTGCGCGCGGGCAAGAGCCGCGTCGTGACGCCGAACAACGACACGCTCTACACCAACGCCTGGCTCGACCTCGGCGAAGGCCCGCTCGTGATCGACGTGCCCGACACCGCCGGCCGCTACTACGTGCTGGGCCTGCTCGATTTCTTCACCAACCCCTTCGCGCACCTCGGCCAGCGCCTCACGGGCACAGCGGCGCGCGCGTTCGTCGTCACGCCGCCGGGATGGCGCGGCACGCTGCCCGCGGCCTTCGATGCCCCGGGCGCACGCATCGAGGCGCCCACACGCTGGCTGTGGATCATCGGGCGACTGCTGGTCGACGGGCCGGAGGACGTGGCCGCGGTCAACGCGCTGCAGGACGGGTTCGTGGTGCGCACGCTGGCCGACTGGGAGGCCGGCCGCGCCTCGCCGCCGCGCGCCTTCGACCCCGCCTGCGACCCGAAGGCGCCACTCACGGCCGCGCACTTCGCGGCGCAGGTGAACGCGGCACTGCGCGACAACGCGCCACCGCACGGCGACGCGGCAAAGCTCGCGCGCTATGCGGCGCTCGGCCTCGGCGCCGGTGCAGGGCCGCTCGACGAGCGCCGCCGCGCCGCGCTGCAGGCCGCGCTCGACACCGGGCTGCCGCGGCTGCGCGAGGCGCAGTCGGGCCGCACCACGGCGTCGGGCTGGGTGCAGATGCCGCTGGTCGAAGGCAGCTTCGGCGACGACCACCTGGCGCGCGCACTGGTCGCACTCAAGTACATCGGCATGCTCGAAAGCCGCGAAGCCACCTATCCGATGGCCTGGCACGACGCGGCGGGCGAGGCGCTCACCGGCGAGCGCCGCTACACGCTTCGCTTCGCGCCTGGCGCACTGCCGCCGGTCGACGCCTTCTGGTCGCTCACGATGTACGACGCGCGCGATTACATGCTGGTGGACAACCCGATCGACCGCTACGCCATCGGCGACCGCACGCCAGGCCTGCAGCGCGATGCGGACGGCGGCCTCACGCTGCACATCCGGCACGCGCGCCCCGAGGGCGCCGCCGCCGAGGCCAACTGGCTGCCGGCACCCGAAGGCGCCTTCTATCTCTGCCTGCGCGCCTACATGCCGCGCGCCGAACTGCTCGACGGCCGCTACCTGCTGCCGCCGCTCACCGCCAACAAGGACACCGCATGACCGCCATCGCTGCCAAGCCAGACCACAAGACCGAAGAAGAAGAAAAGCCGTTCCTCATCGTCGGCGCCGGCACCGACACGGTGGCGCCAGGCCTTCACATCCTGCGCGGGCAGGGCCAGTCGTTCGTGGCCGAGACCGATGCGGGTCTCGTCGTGGTCGATGCCGGCCCGGGCGGCTCGGTGACCGCGGGCATGATCGACGCGGTGCGCCGGCTCAGCGATGCGCCGGTGCATGCGCTGTGCTTCAGCCACGGCCACATCGGCTACAACGCCGGCGTGCCGATGTGGCTGGCGCATGCCGCCGCGCGCGGCGACGCGCCGCCGCGCATCATCGCGCACCGCAACGTGCCGCGCCGGCTCGCACGCTACAGCGAGACGCTGGCGCTGCAGCACCGCATGGCCGAGATCCAGTTCAACCGCCCCGCGGGCTTCTTCGACCGCCGGCTGGCGACGCACGCGCCGACCGAAACCTTCGAAGACCTGCTGCAGATCGGCAGCGGCGAGCAGCGCATCGAACTGCGCTGGGCACCTTCGGAGACCGACGACGCGATCGCGCTCTGGAGCCCGGCGCAGCGCGTGCTCTACGGCGGCGCGGCACTGATCGATTCGATCCCCAACATCGGCACCCCGTTCCGCACGATGCGCGACACGGTGCGCTGGGCCGACACGCTCGATGCGCTGGCGGCGCTGGGCGCGCGCAAGGCGGTGCGCGAGTTCGGCGCCACGCTCGAGGGCGAGGCGCAGGTGCGGCACGTGCTCACGCACACGGCCCGCGCGCTGCGATGGCTGCGCGCCGAGGTGGTGCGGCTCATGAACGAGGGCCTCAACGAGCGCGGCATCCTGGCGCGCATCCGCTTTCCGGACGAGCTGTTCGCGGTCGACTGGATGAAGCCCACCTATGGCGACCCCAGCTACATCGTGCGCGACATCTACCGCTCGGAGAACGGCTGGTGGGACCGCAACCCGACCTCGCTGCATCCGGCGGCGCCCGAGGCGGTGGGCCGCGCGGTGGCCGACGCGATCACCGACAAGCGCGGCGTGATCGAGCGCGCGCGCACGCTGGCCGCCGACGGCCAGTGCCAGCTGGCGCTGCATGTGATCGACCTGCTGGCCACCGCCGAGGGCGAGGCGCCCGAGATCGCCGAGGCGCGCGCGCTCAAGGCCGAATGGCTGCGCCAGCGCGCGCGCGAAGTGCCCAGTTACGTCTCGCGCAACCTGTACCGCGTGGGCGCGGACATGATCGAGCAGGGCACGCAGGCGCGCTTCGGCATCCATTGATTGAACGACCGACCCGATTTCCAGGAGACAAGAACCATGACGAGCCCGCATTTCCTTCACCGCCCCCTTCGCGCACTCGCCTGCGGCGCGTTCGCAGCCGCCTGCGTGGCCGCGGCCGCCCATGCGCAGGGCCCCGATGCCTACCCGGACAAGCCCGTCACGCTCGTGGTGCCGACCGCCCCCGCGGGCGGCACCGACACCATCGCGCGGATCTTCGCCGAGGCGCTCGGCAAGGCGCTCGGGCAGACCTTCATCGTCGACAACCGGCCCGGCGCCAACGGCATCCTCGGCGCCGAACTCGTCGCGCGCGCGGCACCCGACGGCCAGCGGCTGCTGTTCACCTATGCCGCGGCGATGGTCGTGAACCCGAGCCTCTACAAGAAGCTCTCGTACGACCCGGTAAAGGACTTCGCGCCGGTGGCGCAGATCGGCCGCGGCGGCAACTTGCTGCTGGTGCGCAAAGACCTGCCGGTGAAGACGATCCAGGAGTTCGTCGCCTACGCCAAGGCCCGCCCCGACAAGCTCAACTACTGCTCGTGGGGCGCCGGCTCGGGCGGCCACCTGGCCATGGAAAGCCTCAAGAAGCAGGCCGGCCTGGTGATGACGCACGTGCCCTACAAGGGCAGCGGCCCCTGCGTGCAGGACCTCGCGGGCGGCCAGGTGGATGCCGCGTTCGCCGACATCTCGTCGACCGTGGAGATCGTGCGCGCAGGCCGCATCCGCGCCCTGGCGAACAGCGGCCCCGGGCGCATTCCCATGCTGCCCGACGTGCCGACGATGACCGAGAGCGGCTATCCGTTCAAGAACTACGCCTGGTACGGCCTGCTGGCCCCTGCCAAGACGCCGCCGGCCATCGTGAAGAAGCTCAACGACGCCGTGAACCAGGTGCTGCGCGACCCGGCGGTGGTGCGCCGCATGCACGACCTCAACTTCAACGACCTGCCGCAGAACACGCCCGAACAGTTTGCCGCCACGATCCGGCAGGACCTGCAGGACTGGGGCGCGCTGGTGAAGGACATCGGCCTCACGCTCGAGTGAGCGGCCGATGCGCTCAGCACCTCAAGGCTTGAAGAACGAGGTCGGCACCATGAGCTTCGTCTCCTGGGAGACGAGGTAGGCGGCCTCGGCGCTCTTGTCGAGGTAGCCGGCCCAGGCCGGGTCGCGCTGCATCGCGGCGCGCTTGTCGGCGCGGTCCTTCGCGTCGGCGAAGACCCAGATGTGGGTGTAGCTGTTGACGTTGCCGGTCTCGGTCTGCAGATAGGCCAGCGGTTCGCCCAGGTGGCGCCGCTGCACGTCGAAGCCGTGCTCGGCATAGAGCGCCAGGTGGCGCTTGAGGGTGCCGGGGCGGCAGGTGTAGGTGCGTACGTCGTAGAGCATGGGCTGTGGGTTCCTTGGCTTGAAGTTCGAAGAAGAAAAGGAGAAAGGGTCTGGGTTCAGTCCACGGTGGCGCCCGAACGCTCGACCAGCGCACCCCAGCGCTTCACCTCCTGCGCGACGAAGGGCTGGAAGGCTTCATGCCGGTCGCCGATGGGATCGGCGCCGAGTTCCTTCAGGCGGGCCTGCACCGCGGGATCGGCCACGGCCGCGGCGATCGATGCCGACAGCTTGGCCACCACCGGTGCCGGCGTGCCGGCCGGCGCGAACAGGCCGAACCACGAGCGCGCGTCCATCTGCGGATAGCCGGCTTCGGCGAAGGTCGGCACCTCGGGCAGGTTGGCGCGCCGCGCCTTGCCCGTGACCGCGAGCGGCCGCAGCTTGCCGGCCTGCACCTGCGAGAGCACTTCGGGCAGGTTGGCGAACATCGCCTGCACCTGGCCGCCAATGAGGTCGGTCTGGGCGAGCGCGCCGCCCTTGTAGGGCACGTGCATCATGCGGGCGCCGACCATCGTATTGAACTGCTCGCCCGCCAGGTGCGCGGCGGTGCCGGTGCCACCCGAGGCGAAGTTGAGCTTGTCGCCCTCGGCCTTGGCATGGGCCGCGAACTCGCCCGCGTTGCGCGCCGGCACGCCAGGGTTGACCACCAGCACGAGCGGCACCGAGGCCAGGTTCGAGAGCGCGGCGAAGTCCTTCGTGAGGCTGTAGTCGAGCTTGCGGTAGAGCGTGGCGTTGATCGCGTGGCTCGAGGTGGCCATGAGGATGGTGTAGCCGTCGGGCGTGGCGCGCGCCACGGTGACGGCGCCGATGTTGCCGTTGGCGCCGGCCTTGTTGTCGACGACGACCGGCTGGCCGAGCGAGTCCGACATCTTCTGGCCGACTACGCGCGCGATCACGTCGGTGGCGCCGCCGGGCGCAAACGGCACAACGATGCGGATGGGGCGCACCGGGAACTCGGCGGCAGCCTGTGCATGGGCCTGCGTGAGCGCGCAGGCGCCCAGGGCCGCGAGGGCCGAAGCCCGCAGCAGTTTGTTCATGTGTTTTGTCTCCTTGGTGGTGATGAATCGTGTCAGGCCGCGGCGCGCTGCTGTTGCTTTTGCTTCTGCTGCAGCAGCGCCTTCTCGCGCAGTTCGCTGAGCGTGGCGCGCGGGGTCAGGATCTCGGGCTCGATCGCGAGTTCGATGAGTGCCGCGCCGCCCGCGGCCAGCGCGCGCTGCAGCGCCGGCGCGAACGCTTCGGTGCGGGCCACGCGCTCGGCCTGCAGCCCGAACGACTGCGCATAGCGCACGAAGTCGGGGTTGCACAGGTCGGTGCCGATGGGGCGGCCGGGGTAGTGCATCTCCTGGTGCATGCGGATGGTGCCGTACATGCCGTTGTTGAAGACGATGAAGACGATCGCGAGGTCGTGCCGCTTCACGGTCGCGAGCTCCTGCGAAGTCATCAGGAAGCAGCCGTCGCCGGCCAGGCACACCACCTGCCGCGACGGATGCTGCAGCTTGGCTGCTATGGCGGCCGGCACGCCGTAGCCCATGGCGCCGCTGGTCGGCGCAAGCTGGGTGTTCGGCCGCGAGAACGGGTAGTAGCGGTGCGCCCAGGCGCTGTAGTTGCCCGCGCCGTTGGTGAGAATCGCATCCGGCGCGAGCGTGTCGCCGAGCGCCTGGATGACGCGCGCCGGGTCGAGCGCGGCCTCGCGCGCCACGGGCGTGGTGTAGCGCTCGTAGTTGGCGCGCAGCCGGTCGCGCCAGGCCTGCCGCGGGGTCGCCGCATCCACCGCCGGCAGCAGGGCAGCCGCCTCGGCGAACGGGGACACGGCGCTCAGGATGCTGACGGCGGGCTGGTAGACGCGCCCGAGCTCCTCGGCGCACGGCAGCACATGCACGAGCTGCTGGCGCGGCAGCGGCACGTCGAGCAGCGTGTAGCCGCTCGTCACGATCTCGCCGAGCCGCGTGCCGACGGCGATCAGCAGGTCGGCCTCGCGCACCGCCTGGGCCAGCTCGGGGTTGAGGCCGATGCCGACCTCGCCGACGTAGTTCGGATGGCGGTTGTCGAACAGATCCTGCCGGCGAAATGCGCAGGCCACGGGCAGTGCGTTCTGCACCGCGAAGCGCTCGATCGCGGCGCGGGCCTGCGGGCGCCATCCGGGGCCGCCGAGCAGCAGCAGCGGCCGCTCGGCCGCGGCCAGGCGCTCGTGCAGGCGCTGCATGGCGTCGGGGGCGGGATGCGCCGCGGGCACCTCCACGCGCGGCACGGCCAGCGGCATGGCGGCATCGGTCAGCATGTCTTCGGGCAGCGCCAGCACCACGGGGCCGGGGCGCCCCGACATGGCCACCGAGTAGGCGCGCGCCATGAATTCGGGCACGCGCGCGGCGTCGTCGATCTGCGCCACCCACTTGGTGAACGGGCCGAACATGCGGCGGTAGTCGATCTCCTGGAAGGCCTCGCGCTCGATCATGTCGCGCCCGACCTGGCCGATCAGCAGGATCATCGGCGTCGAATCTTGGTACGCGGTGTGCACGCCGATGCTCGCGTTGGTGGCACCCGGCCCGCGCGTGACCATGCAGATGCCGGGGCGGCCGGTGAGCTTGCCCTGGGCCTCGGCCATGAAGGCGACCGCGCCTTCGTGGCGGCAGGCGACGACGCGCATGGCGCCCTGCTGCGCATGCAACGCATTCAGCACGTCGAGGTAGCTCTCGCCCGGCACGCAGAACACGGTGTCGGCGCCTTGCGCCAGCAGCGCGTCGACGATCAGCTCGCCGCCGGTGCGCAGTGGGGTGGATTCGTTCATCGCCAGCCATCGGGCCGCCCATGACGGCGGCAGAGTTTCAGATGGAAGGACTTTAGGCAGCCGGGCGCCGAAGGGGGTAGGACGATTGGTCGCTCGCCTTGTACTTTTCGACGGCGCGGACTAGGGGCTTACGCCAGGGGTCCCAGGGGTGCCGTAGCGCTTCTTGAACTCGCCGGGCGTCATCTGCGTGCGCTTCTTGAAGAAGCGGCTGAAATACGCATGGTCTTCGAACTGCAGGTGGAACGCGATCTCGGCCACTCCCATGCCGGTGTTGCACAGGAGCCGCTTGGCCTCGAGCACGCGGCGCTCGTGCACCAGTTCGCCGGCGGTCTTGCCGAGCGTGCGCTTGACGGCCTCGTTGAGCTGGCGCTCGGTGACATGCAGCCGCTCGGCATAGTCGCCGAGCGGGCCGAACTCCAGGTAATGGCGGTCGATCAGCAGCCGGAAGCGCTTCGTCAGTGCGTAGCTCTGCGGCGAGGCGCCCTCGGCCGCGCGTTCGGGGTAGAGCCGCCGCAGCCGCGTCAGCAGCACCAGCAGGTAGGAGCGCACCACGTCCAGCCGCGCCTCCTGGCGGCCGAGCATCTCCTGCTCCATCTCGAGCAGCAGCGGGAGCAACGCGTCGTGCTGCGCCTGTTCGAGGTAGAGCACCGGCGCGTCCGAGGCGATGTGGAAGAACGGGTACTTGGCGATGTCGTCGGCGCGCGGGAACATCTGCACGAAGAACTCGGCGCTGAAGTTGATGACGAAGCCCTTCGGCGGCACGTCGGAGGCCCAGGCGTGCAACTGGCCGGGCGAGACGAAGAACACCGTGTTGGCGCGCACCTCGAAGGTCTCGAAGTCGAGCAGGTGCGTGCCCGCCGCCTCGCTCATCCAGAGCAGGTGGTAGTAGTTGTGGCGATGCGGAAACCCGCGCGGAATGTCCGGGCGCGATTCGAGCCGCACCAAGTCGAAATGGAACGCGCCCGACTCGCCGCTGAAGTCGGAGCTGTCGAAGACGGGGAAATCGGTGGGGGACGGAATGGGCACGGCCTGGGTGAAGTCGCGAAAGTATCGCGCATCCGCCACAGGGCCAGCCTCCGCCAGCCCAATAGGTAAACTCAATGACAGAAATGTAAACTTTCTAACTCATTTTGTACGAAACCGCTTACAGTCGCGCCATGACGAAAAGACGAGTTCACATGTCCGTATTGATGGCGGAACTCAAGATGCTGCAAGCCCGTGCCAAGGCGGGCGACTGTGCCGCCATCCGCGTCCTTTGCAAGGGGGGCGAGCATCGAGCCCCGCCTTCGTGGATCGCCGACGCAGCACGCTGCAGGGAGCGGTCGGCCTAACGACGACCCAGCGCCGCGATCTTCCGCGGCCCGGCCCACGCTTCGAGGATGTCGATGGCGTCCTGCGCCGAATGCTGCTCGGCAGGAGTCAGCCCGGCCTCCAGCGGTGCGCCTGCCACGCGGCGCAGTTCATCCACGTCGATGGGATGCCGGTCCGCGACCGGCAGGCCCTCGAACACCACGCCGGACTGCGCCAGCGAAGCCGCATAGAACAAGCGGCGGATGCCCGCCACCCGCATGGCGGCGACGCACATCGCGCAAGGCTCGCATGAGGAATACATCTCGCAGCCTGCCAGGTCGACGCGCTGCAGCCGCCGGCATGCGTCCCGGATCGCTTCGACCTCTCCGTGCGAAGTGGGATCGAAATGGGCGACCGAATGATTGAAGCCTTCGCCGACCACCTGCCCATCCTTCACCACCACCGCGCCGAAGGGCTCGGTGCCGGGCTCCGCGATCGCGCGCGCTGAAAGCGCCAGCGCCTGCTTCATGAATTTCTCTTCGTACATCTTTGCTGCTCCTGCGTCTGTCTGAAGGGGTGCTGTCGATTTTTAATTGGGATGGCACTGCGGAACGACACTGTTCTTTCGTCAACGCGCGATCGCGCTTTCGTCCGTCGGCGCGAAGGGTCGCCCGATGGCGCTGCGGCCAGGCGTCGCACGGCCGGCCCGTGCAGAATGCAACCAATAGCCGGATCCGGCCAGAAGCGGCCCTCGCCGGCATCGAACACTTGTAAGCTGATACGCGCAGAATATCTTCCAACGAATTCACCATGAGAAACGAGAACGTCACCCTGCTGCTGGGAATCCTCTCGGTAGTCGCAGTCGCTGAGACGGCTATCGGCTACGCTCATAGCGTCGATGCCCGTGGATGGTGGCCCCTAGGCCTTTCTGTCGCTCTGCTCCTGTATACAGGCTATAGCGTTTTGTTTGGCCTCATCGCCGGCGACCGCATTCTGCCCATGACGTACATCTTGGGAGTGAATGGAGTGCTTGCCGCAGTCCGAGTTCTGACCAGCTACCTTTTCTATACCCTTCCCATCGATTGGGGTGCAGTCAACGCGGGTATGGCCAAGCTCACCTTCTTCCAGTCTCTTGTGCGCAGCGGATGGGCGCTCTACTTGTTGCCCATTCCTTTCCTGGTTGCACACTCTGTCGCGGTCCGGACAAACTGGCTCGGCGTCAAACCGCAGCCCCGGACCTCCGCAGGGTGACTGATATCGGCCAAAAGCGGACCTCCAGCACAAGACCCAATACGCTCATGAACACCGTATCCACGTTGACTGCTGCGGCGAACGATTTCGCCGACCGTCTGACGCTCGCGAAGCGCATCGCCTTGCGTGACGAAAACCTGTCCACGGCAACCGCGGAGAACTGGCACTGGTTTGAAGAGGTCATCGTTCTGTACGACCTCCGCAATTCGTGCAGCCCAGTGGTAAGGGACTTCAGGGCGCTCAGCGGTGACGACGACGGGGCAATAAGCTATCTTTTCAGTCGCAGTCATGAGCCGATTCTTGAGGCCGAGCGCATCTTGCGACAGGCCCAGCTAAGCTTGCGGGCGGCTCTGTCGTAGTACTGCGATCGGCCAGAAGCGGAAGTTCGCCTGTGCGGCCGAAATCGGTGGCAGCAGCAGCCATTGGACCAGTCCGCCACCTCTTGGCTTAGTGCGCGCGGCTGTAGACAAACGCGGCGTTCGTTCCCCCACCCTGCCGCACAGCAAGTTCGATGTTCAAATGCGCGATTGCTTCCAGGTATCGCGCAGACTTCAGCGGCCCGGCGTTGACGGGTGCAAGACCCATTTGAGCGCCCAGCGCCATGATTCTTATCGCCGCCGCTTCGTTGTCGCTGGCAACGAAGAGCGTGAGGGGCTGCCCGTCGCGGTCGAGCCGGGCCGGCTTCAACACGTCGGCAAAGATCGTGTTGAAGGCCTTGGCGACGAGCGATTCGGGAAGCATTCGCGCGACCTGCTCGGCGCCGGAGTCCTCTTCACCGATCAGGATCGGCGACCAGTCCTTCGCGACCGGGTTGGTCGCGTCTATGACGATCTTGCCGATCAATGCATCGGCCAGGGGCAGCATCACCGCTTTCACGGCATCAAACGGTATGGCGATGAAGACGAGGTCAGCGCCGACTACCGCCTCGGCGAACGTTGTGTAGGGCATCCCGGACGGCGGCGAGCCCGCGCGGTTCCGCACACCCAGGCTCACGCGATGACCTTTGGCCATCGCCAGCGAGGCCACTGACTGGGCGATTTGACCGCCCCCGATGAATGCAATCTTCATGGCTGAACTTTCTGAAGTGTCTGGTGAACTTGAACAGGCGGAGCGCACACCTTGGCCCTAAGGCAAGGCGTTAGACGCTTCAGCGATCACAAGGACACGATCACGCGTCCGGACGGGCGGTCCTCAACCAGGCACCGCAAGGCTTCTGCTGTTTGTGCGAACGGGAATACCTTGGCAACGATGGGTCTGATCTTTTTGTTCGCCAGAAGCGCGCTGACACCCTGCCAGGCCAGGGCCCGCCTTTCGGGGCTCTCCAAGAGAAAATTGAAGCCGCGAATCTGTGCCGACTTCCAGATCAGGTTCGTGACGTCAATCTCCGAGGCGCGTCCAGCCGAATAGCCCACGGTGACGATCGTTCCTTGAGGAGCGAGAACCTCCATCGCAGCGGTCAGAACCGCACCGCTCAGGCCGTCAACCACGACGTCGACGCCGCGACCATCGGTCAATTCTCGGATGGCCTCGACCAGTGATCTCTTCTGCATATCGATGACATGCTCGAAGCCTGCTTCCCGCGCGCGCTCGGCCTTGCCCGAGGTGCTCGTCGACGACAGCACGAGGGCGGCATCTCGGGCGCGGGCTAGTTGGAGCGTTGCATTGCCGATGCCGCCGAACACCCCGGGGCTGAAAACGACTTGTCCAGGTTCGAACCCGGCCATCTCCAGCGCTATCCACGCCGAGATATAAGCGACGGGCAGGCCTGCAGCCTCGATGAGATCGATGTTGTCCGGCAGCCGGTAAAGCATGGATTTCGGCACGGCCACGAACTCGGCGTAGGCACCCGCTTCCAGAACGCCGAACGGACCGCCGAACACCACACGTGTTCCTGCAGGGAAGTCGGCATCTCCCTGCTCGACCACGCCCGAACCCTCGTTTCCGAGTATCAGAGGCGCGGTCACCATGGGCATCCTGCCGTGCAGGATGGAGTGATCGACGACGTTGACGCCAGCCGCGGCGACTCGCACTAGAAGGCGATCTCCCGTTGGTCTCGGCATCACGACGTCCTGACGTTCGAGCCCTCCAAAGCCTGTGAATGAATGTGCAACGAATGCATGCATGTTGGGTTCTTTCGCGGTGTGGATCGCTGTCAGTTGCCTATGTGCGAAGTTGCCCAGTCGAGAACGAGCTCTGCATAGGTCTGCGGAGCGTCTTCCCAGACGAAATGGCCTGCGGGAACAACTTCGAGTCTTGCGTTTGGAAGCCGCTCGATCAGATACTGGCCGTTCGATACCGGAACGAATGGGTCGTCGCGCCCTGCGATCACGAGCACCGGAGTCCGAATCCTGTCAAGCCGCCCCTTCAGGCGCTCGAGTTGTTCGGGATACCGGCGCACGAAGCGTGCGGACTCGGCGTAGCGTTCTCCGCGGTAGGACTCGATGTAGTCCTGGCGCACGAATTCGGGCACGGCATAGTGATCCAGGTTGGTGAGAACACTGTTGATCAACTCCTCCGCAACGATGGCGCGAAGATTCTCGGAGGGCAACTCGATCAGATCGTGGAGGCCTGTTCCGACCTCGAGCGGAAATGACGCAGCGCCACTTCCGACCGTGATGGATGCGAACGCCTGGGGATGGTTGGCTGCGGCGAACAGTAACGCGGACGTTCCGACATCCGGGCCGACCGCATGCGGACGTGTCAGGCCGAGACGGCGAACCGCCTCGACGATGAAGTTCCCCATCGCTTCCGGCGCGATCACGTCGGGCCGCCCCTGCGACCCACCGAATCCCGGCAGGTCCAGCGCCAGCACATCGAAGCGCTCCGCGAGCGGGGCCCACATCTGCAGGTATGCCATGAGGCTCTCCGGCCAAGGACTCAGCAGCAGCAGCGTTTCCGCGCCCCGGCGTGGCGCTCGCGCGTACCGAACAGACAGGCCGTCTATCGTCGTTGTGCGCAGCTTGGCAGGGAAGCGCGAGGCCGACACCGAAGTATTTGGCTCTGTGGGCGTCGTACCTCCGAGGCCGCCACCAAGCGCCACATTGATGATTCGCACCTGCGTGAAATCCTTCAGCCCTTCCAGTCCGCCTTGCTGGCCGATGCCCGATTCCTTGGCACCGCCGAACGGCACATCAAATGGCAGCGAGACGTGCGTATTGACCCATACGGTGCCCGACTCGATGCGCGATGCGACGGCCATGCCTTTTTCGGGGTCGCCCGTCCAGATCGTGGCGCCGAGGCCGAACTTGCTGTCGTTCGCGCGACGCACGACGTCGTCGAGCTCGTCATACCCCAGCACGGGCATGAGAGGGCCAAACTGTTCCTCTACGACCAGGCGATGGTCGTCGGCGAGTCCGGTGATGATGGTCGGTGGGATGAAGTAGCCGCCGCCTTCGACGACTTCGCCACCCGCGACTATGGAGGCGGACTTCCTGGCGTCCTCGATCAGCTCTCGAACCCGGTCGTATTGCATCCTGTTCTGCAACGGCCCCATGGTGGTGGCGGGGTCCAGCCCGTCGCCGACCTTCTCCTGGTTTGCCAGCGCGACAAGTTCGGCGACGAAGCTGTCCATGATGGCGTTCGGCACATAGACACGCTTGGCCGAAAAGCAGATCTGGCCCGCGTTCAGGAAGCCGGCGGAATAGACCTTTGCGGCCGCCGCCTTGACGTCCACATCATCGAGAACGATTGCCGCATCGTTGCCGCCAAGTTCCAGCGAGGTGCGCTTGAGCGTGTCGACCGTGCTGCCCAGCACCTTCTTGCCCGTAACGGTCGAGCCCGTGAAACTGACGAAGGCGATGTCGGGATGGCTGGTCAGGATGGGGCCGAGATCGTTGCGGTCGACCAGTGTCTGGAACACGCCGGCCGGAAAAATTCCGGCGGCGACTTCCCCGAGCATCAGCGTGGTAGCCGAAGTCGTCGGCGCTGGCTTTGCGATCACGGTGTTGCCAGTGATCAAAGCCGCGCCAACCTTGGCGATCAGGATCTGCAGCGGATAATTCCACGGCGCGATGGCCGCGACCACGCCGCGTGCGAGGCGCTGCTCGATGATTTTTTCCGTTGCGTTCTCGCGGATGATCTGAGGTCTGAGCTCCAGAGACGCGTGGTACAGCAGCTGATCGATGGTCCAGTTCACTTCCCAGCGCGCTTCGGCAATGGGCTTGCCTTGTTCGCGCGTCAGCATCTGCGAGAACTCTTCACACCTTGATTTGATGCCCTCCGCGAAGCGGCGCAAATGGCTTGCGCGTTCTGCATAGCTGAGTTTGGACCAGGCAGGAAACGCACTTTTGGCCGCGGCAATTGCGCGGACGGCCTGGGATACGTCGGCGCGGGAGATGGTGATGAACGTCTTTCCGGTGGCCGGGTTGATGACGTCAAGGGACTGTTTTCCCGAAACGAGTTGTCCGTCGATGAGAAGTTTCAAGGTGTTGGGCATGGCTGTCTTTTGCGCGCCGACGGACAAGAAGCCGCGCGGCGCGCGTTGCGCAATGAGATGGGGCGACTGAAAGCGCCTGCCTGCCGCGAGGCACGGCAGCGCATGGCAGCTAGGCTGCGTTCAGGATGTCGGTGGCTTGGTGATCGATGGAGACGCCGTCTACAAGGATGACGTCCGCCACCGAGTTCGCGGTGCGCAGGGCCACGATCTTTTGGTAGGCATCGGACCCGTACCAGTTTTGCGCGCTGTTCCTGTCTGGGAATTCGATCAGAACTAGCTGGCCGTTCCAATCTCCTTCCAGCCGCTGTATTGCGCCACCGTGAACGCGGAATCGTCCCTCGTAAGGCGCGAGCGTCGCGTCAATGCGGTGGAGGTATTCGACCAGTTCGTCGTTGAAGGTTGATTGCCTGATGTGTGCGAGAGCGAAAGTGGTCATCAATTCCTCACAGCATGGTCAGAGCGATCTTGCCGGTCATCGCGCCGGCTTCTAAGGCCTGGTGCGCCTTCGCGCCTTCCGCCAGCGGGAAGCTCAAGCTCACATGCGGGATGACGAGCCCGCTCTCCGCCCAGGTGGCCAACTGCTGCAGGCCGGCGCCATCCGGCTGCACCGCAATGCTCGAAAAACGCATGCCGGCCGCCGCGGCAAGCGCAGGCATGTGCGCGTGGCTCAGTCCCAGCGCCGTGACAACGATGCCGCCGGGCGTCAACACCTTCAATGAGCGTTCTGCGCAATCGCCGCCAACCAGATCGAGCACCACGTCCACATTCTTCACGTGGCTCGTGAAATCCACCGACGTGTAGTCGATGGTTTCATCCGCACCGAGCCCACGGACGAAGGCCTCCTTGGCAACGCTCGCCGTCGCGATCACATGCGCACCCAGAGCCTTGGCGATCTGAACCGCGAGGTGACCGACGCCGCCGCCGGCGCCGTGAATCAAGACGCGTTGCGACGGGCGCAGGCGGGCGATGTCGCGCAACGCCTGCAACGCCGTCAGGCCCGACATCGCGAGCGCGGCCGCCTGCGCGTGGCTCAGGCCAGCAGGTTTGTGCCAGAGCTGGCCGGCCGGCGCCACGGCGTACTCGGCATAGGCATTGGCCGCACGCGGGAACAGCGGCATGCCGAACACCTCGTCGCCGACCTTGAAGGATGTCGTGCCGAGTTCCACTTCCTCCACCACGCCGGAAATGTCCCAGCCCGGAACAATGGGCGCGGGGCCGAGGATGGGCATCACGCCGCTGCGCGTGAAGAGATCAATTGGGTTGAGACTGGCCGCATGGATGCGTACCAGCACGTCACCGAAGTTGCGCGCGGGGCGGGGTCGCTCCTCCAGGACGAGGACTTCTGGGCCGCCGAAGCGGTGTTGTATCAGGCTTTTCATGTCGATGATTCCTACGTTGATGGCCGTTTCAGCAGCCGGTAGGGCATGATCGGTATCTGTACAAGAACTGTAAACTAGGCACCCAAACGATTGGTAGGTACCCAATGGATACTAGATTCGACGATCTAACATCCGGTCAACTTCGCAAGTTGCCACCTGGAAACGTGTTCGATTCAAACTGCCCGTCGAGGAGCGTCGTCGAGATCCTTTCCGACAAGTGGGCGGTGCTTCTTCTGTGGTCGCTCGCACCCGAACCCCTTCGTTTCGGTGAGCTTCGTCGTCGGTTGGACGGCGTGACTCAAAAGATGTTGACGCAGACGCTCCGCTCGTTGGAGCGCAATGGTCTGGTGTCTCGCACCGTGTACGCCACCACGCCGCCCAGCGTGGAATACGCGTTGCTGCCTTTAGGGACCAGCGTTTCGGAAATTTCGGAGCAAATGTGTGTCTGGGCGCAAGATCACATCAAGGAGGTGATCCTGGCTAGGCAGGCATACGACAAGGGACTCGAAGGGCCGGTCGGAATTTCAAAAGTGGTGGCGGGCCAGCGTATTCAATAGGAGCCCTGCTTCAGACTTTTGGCATCGCCAGAATGTCTGCTTTCTCGATGGAGAAACTTCTGCTTCGGGCCCCCAAGCGGAAGTCGGTTTCCCACGGAAGCGGTCATCAGTGCTCGGCTTCAGCGAAGTTGTCAAAGTTATCGGGACCAGAACGTCTCATGCCCTCTTTTACGGTCAGCGAAACGGGGCTGCACGCCGCGACCGCTCGACAAAGGGCAGCTTGCCGGAAGCGTGCCCCTACGAGGAAGCCGCCACCCGGATTCCGCCAACGACGAAGTCAACAAGGGCATTCGCAACGGCCTGCGTGTCCGTTGTCCCAGCCTTTGTGCCGGAGAGGCGATGGAGCCGACTCGGTCGACCCCTGTCGGTCAAGAAGAGCACGACGGTACTGACCATCAGCATGTAGCGCAGGTACATCAGGCTCAACGGAATTTCAGGCACTGCGTCGTGGAGCGCCGCTACGAACTGCTTGGCCATCGGGTCAAAGTGCTTCTTGATGACCCGCTCCGTCATCGCCGAAGGGGAAAGACGATGCTTCAGGATCAACTGTGCAAGCAATTGACCTTCAGTTGCTGCGCTATCCCCGACATACGGAGCGACAAAGGCCTTGACGATCGCAGTCACTTCGGGGCGCGTACCCGCTGTACCTGCCGCAGCTGTGATCTCTTTCAGGGCCAGGGTCCGGCGCTTGTTGACGCGCGATGAAAGCTCATCAAAAAGGGCCTCAGCCAGCGCTTCGGTGCTTCCGAAGTGGTAGTGGATCGCCGCAACGTTGACACCCGCATGGCTGGTCAGAGTTCGCACAGGCACCCCGTCTATGCCTTTTTCGGCGTAGAGGGCCAAAGCGGAATCGAGGATCTTCTGCCGGGTGAGGCGATCGGATGAAGGGGGTGTTCGTCCTGGCATGTCCAAGCGAGGCAAAGGAATTGGGTCAATACGTGCCACGGCAGTGCGGCGCGCGATGGTCATGGGCATTCTGCATCATCGAGTCAATCACTTGTTTCAATCGCGCAAGCTGATTCGGAGATGCGTAGAAACACTTGATTGAAACAGATGTTTTATTTGTCTAGAATGCGCCCGTTACCGGCTTTCGGCCTAGTCAGCGCCGGCCGGTGCCATAGGAGACAAGCCCATGTTGAATCGAAGAGAGGCGCTTGCAGGCGTTGCAGTCGCGCTTGCAGCGCCCACGTCTAAAGCGGCGACGACGGATCTGCCCGAGATGATGAGGATCGTGATGCCGTTCCCTGCCGGCGGCGCCCTCGACGGGATGACGCGCATCTTCGCCGACACCTATCAAAAGGTGACCGGTCGGCAGTGCATCGTTGACAACAAACCGGGCGCGGCCACCACTATCGGTGCGTCGGAGGTGTCGCGTGCGAAACCCGACGGCTCCGTGGTGCTCTGGACCACCGGGGGGCACCTGACGAACGGGGTGCTGATGAAGAAGCTGCCGTACAACCCGATCGATGGCTTTACCCCCTTGTCGATGGTGTACTCGACCTACGGCTTCGCGCTGTTGCACCGGGCGAACGGACCCTTCAATACCCTCGCGGAGTTCGTAGCCGCAGCAAAGAAGCAACCTGGCAAGCTGAGCTACGCGTCAGCGGGGAATGGAAACACGACGCATGTGGTCGGTGCCCTGTTCGCCAAGCAGGCCGGCATCGACCTGATCCACGTCCCCTACAAAGGAACGCCTCTCACGGATCTGATCAGTGGTGTCGTGGACGTCTCGTTCATCGCGCCATCGTCGGTGATGCAGTACATCGAGGCCGAGAAGATCAAGGCGCTCGCGATCACGGGGGCGCAGCGCGCAGAGACGCTGCCGACCGTGCCTACGTTCGCCGAGTTGGGTATGCCCGATATCGACATTCCCGCGTGGATCGGCATGCTTGCGCCGCCGAAGATGCCGCCCCAGGTGCTGGCTTCACTCTACGAAGGCGTCGCGAAGACGCTGGCTGACCCTGGCTTCAAGGAAAAAATGGTCACGTTCGGCAACAAGGTCTCGGGTATGCCGCCTGACCGATTCAAGGCTTATCTCGAAAAGGAGTTCGCTCGCTACCAGCGCATCCTGCCTCCACTCGGCATCGAAATGGATTCGTGATGTTCAAGAAAATCGTCGACCTTTCCATCTTTCTCGAGAACGAAGTGATTTCGGATCCACCAGCGTTTGCGCCGAAGATCCACTACATGAACCACACGGAAAGCTTCAGCCGATTGGCGCAGTTTTTCCCCGGGCTCAAGGCGGGAGACCTGCCCGACGGCGAAGCGTGGGCGGTGGAAAAAGTGGAGCTCAGCACCCACAACGGCACGCACCTCGATGCACCGTGGCACTTTGCATCCACGATGAACCATGGTGAGCCGGCGATCACCATCGACGAGGTACCTCTTGAATGGTGCCTCCAACCAGGGGTGAAGCTTGACTTCCGTCATTTCGAGGACGGCTATGTAGTGCAAGCAGAAGACGTCGCGGCAGAGTTGAGGCGCATCGGCCACACGCTGAAGCCGCTGGAGATCGTGGTCATCAACACGCGCGCGGGCAGCCGCTACGGCAAGCCGGATTTTGTGCAGGCAGGGTGTGGCATGGGTTATGGCGCAACGATGTACCTGCTCGAGCGTGGTGTCCGCGTGACCGGTACGGACGCTTGGAGTTGGGACGCCCCCTTTGTGTACACCGCCGAGCGCTACAAGCAAGACAAAGACCCGGCAGTGATCTGGGAGGGTCATAAGGCAGGCCGCGACATCGGCTACTGCCACCTTGAGAAGTTGCACAACCTGGAAGTGTTGCCGCCGAACGGGTTCTTCCTGTCCTGCTTTCCGGCCAAGATCCGCGGCGGCTCGGCGGGCTGGACGCGCGCAGTCGCACTGTTTCAGTGACATAGATCGGAAGACCCATGATCTTTGAAAAGAATGTACCGATCCGCCTGCGCGACGGCGCGGTCCTCAAGGCGAACGTTTTCCGTCCGGACGGGGACACACCCGTGCCGGTCCTGATGACGCACGGCCCCTATGGCAAAGACGCGCATTTCGAGGATGCCTTCAAGCCGCAGTGGGACGAACTGAAACGCTTGTACCCGGGTATCGACACGGAAGGCAGTTCCGGAAAGTACCTGCGCTGGGAGGTGGCCGATCCAGAGCGCTGGGTTCCTTGGGGCTATGCGATCGTGGTCGTCGACAGCCGGGGCGCTGGCGAGTCGCCAGGCAAGCTGTGGGTGTGGTCGCCGCAGGAAGTAGACGACTACGCAGACTGCATCGAATGGGCGGGCGTGCAGGGATGGTCGAGCGGCAAGGTGGGCCTCCTTGGCATCTCGTACTACGCGATGAATCAGTGGCAGGTCGCCGCACGTCGTCCTGCTCATCTGGCGGCAATCTGCCCGTGGGAAGGGGCCAGCGACATGTACCGCGATGCCAGTCATCACGGCGGGATCTTCGGCAATTTCTTCTTCGAACTCTGGTTCCCCAAGCAGATCCTTTCAGTGCAGAACGGCAACGCGGACAGTCCTTACATCGACCGGGAGACGGGTACAACGAGCACCGGCGAGGCGTTGGGCGCTGACGCTCTGCGCTCGAACCGGGTGGATGTCATCGATGAGTTCAGGTCGCATCCGCTCGTCGACGACTGGTACGCCGCTAGATCATCGAAGCTCGCGGACATCGAGGTGCCGGTCCTGTCCGCAGGAAACTGGGGCGGCATGGGGCTGCATCTTCGCGGCAACGTGCAGGGCTTCCTTGGTGCAGGTTCGCGGCAGAAGTGGCTGCAGATGCACGGTGGCACGCATTGGGAATCCTTCTATCTGCCGGAATACGTGCAGATGCAAAAGCGCTTTTTCGACAGGTTCTTGAAGGATGAGCCCAACGGATGGGACGAACAACCTCCTGTCATGCTGGAGGTGCGCCATCCGGACCGGTACGAGCAGCGCTTTGAACATGAATGGCCCATCGCTCGAACGCAATGGACCAAGCTTTACCTTGATGCCCAGGCGGGCAAGCTGGCGTCCGAGCCCTTCGGTTTGATCGCTACAGCTTCGTACTCTGCGCCAGGGCGCGGTGTCGAGTTCGTGAGCTCTCCGATGGAGGCACCGACAGAGTTCACCGGACCGCTATCACTGGTCGTGTGGATTCGCTCAAGCACCAAGGACATGGATCTTTTCGTCACTGTCCGAGCGTATGACCCAGATGGCGGCGAAGTGCTCTTCCGAGGCGCGACGGATCCACAGGTGCCTGTCGCGCAAGGGTGGCTGCGCGCTTCGCACCGCAAGACCGACCCCGCGCGGTCAAGGCCGGGGCAGCCGTTTCACACGCATACCGAAATCGAGCCGTTAACACCAGGCGAAGATTACCGGGTGGAGGTGGAAATCTGGCCCACGTCCATCGTGCTACCACGACGGTATCGGCTTGCAGTGCGCGTTGACGCGCAAGATTTCGAACGCGAGGGCGCGACGGAGCCGCGCAAAGGGTCAGGGCCGTTCCTGCATACCGACCCGCTGGATCGCAAGCCTGATCTCTTCGGCGGCGAGAACACCATCCTCACTGGCGGTCGCTACGACTCGCACCTGATGTTGCCGCTAATCCCCTCCCGCGACCACTGAAGCCCTTTTCCCGGTCGCTCCCCGTTGCCGGGGGCGGACCCGGGTGCCGGCTCGCGAGCAAACAGCACACTCGACCACCAAGGACCACCTTGACCGCCCCGTTCAATACGAACTCGCCTGACCTCGTCAGTTGGGTTGAGAGCGCCAATGCGCCCGACACTCCATTTCCCATTCAGAACTTGCCCTATGGCAGGTTCCGACGGGATGCATCCGATCCGTGGTCGATCGGCGTAGCCATCGGTGATCAAGTCTTGGACGTGCACGGCGCCGGGCTTTTCCACAGTTCGGAGATGGGCGACTGGCTGACATTGGCCAGCGCCCAGCGACATACGCTGCGGCAGGCGATCTCGAAGGCCCTTCTGCGCGGCAACGTCGACCGCGCGCGCATCGCGTCATGGCTGGCTCCGATCAGTGATGTCGAACTGGGCCTGCCTTGCGACATTCGCCACTACAGCGATTTCTTCATCGGCATCCATCACGCGGCCAACACCGGCCGCCTTTCGCGACCTGACACCCCGCTGTTGCCCAACTACCGGTGGGTCCCCATCGGGTATCACGGACGTGCGTCCTCCATACAAGTCAGCGGGCGCGGTTTCGCGCGACCCAACGGGCAGGTGAAGCCTGCAGGTGCCGAGGTGCCCTCGATGCAGCAGAGCGACCGCTTGGATTTCGAACTGGAGATGGGCATCGTCATTGGCCGAGGCAATGAACAAGGCGATGCGATCCCCATCGACGACGCCGAGGAGCACATTGCAGGGCTGACGCTCCTGAACGACTGGAGCGCACGTGATCTCCAGGCTTGGGAGGCGCAGCCGCTGGGGCCATTCCTCGCGAAGAGTTTCGCCACGACACTGTCGCCATGGATCGTGACGCTGGAGGCTCTGGCGCCATTCCGCACACCTTTCGTTCGGTCACCCGATGAGCCTCAGCCGCTGCCATACCTGGAAAGCCAATCGGGCCGTGAAATCGGTGCAATCGATGTGACGCTCGAGGTCTGGCTACAAACGCCGCAGATGCGGGCTCGGGGTCAGAGCGGCGACTGCATCGTTCGCACCGGCCTCGCCCAGGCGGCGTATTGGACGGTGGCTCAACTCGTGACACACCACACCGTCAACGGCTGCAACCTGATGTCGGGCGATCTGCTTGGAACGGGGACGCTGTCCGGCGAGGGCGCCGGTCAGGCGGCGTGTCTGCTGGAAATCACACAAGGTGGAAGGCATCCACTGCTACTGTCAAATGGTGAGGAGCGTCTCTTCCTGCACGATGACGACACGGTGACACTGCGAGGCTACTGCGAGCGCCCGGGACGCCGTCGGATCGGTTTCGGAGACTGCACAGCGACCGTGCGCAAGGGGAGGCCATAACTTGCTGGAGAACGTCTGGGTTCAGCCACTGGCAGGGCGCAACGACCGGCCGATTCGGGCCGGCTGGAGCCGGCGGCGTGCTACCTTTCAGGCGGACACGGCTCGTTGGAATCATAGATGGACGAATGGCTCAAAAAGCAAGCACCGCTCGACGCAACGGTAGCGATGCCCTCATTGCTGCGACCCCGGAATGGTGCAAGTCGGCGAGCCTTGTCGCCGACCGGGAACAGCAAGGCTCGAAGGAGCGGATGACCATTGTCATCACGTCGCCAGACGGGCTGCCCGAGCCCGTTAGCCCGACCGAGGCAATCTATTCGAGCCTCTACGCTCTCGCCGACCTATTCCGTGAGCGTGGGACCGTTTGGCGCTCTGCGTCGTGCTGCGTCAACCAGACGGACGGCGGCGACGGAAGTACTCGGTCCAGTTCACCTACTAGCGAACTGGAGGGGGAAGTCGACCGTCGGCTTCTGGCCGCTCCCTGCCCTTTGGTCAGACCGAACGCTGCTTCAGCACGGTCGGCTCACCAGGAGAACCTAACCAGAGTTGAACAAGGTAATGATCGTTGCCGTCGAGACCGTCCGCCGACAGCGTACTTAGCCCAGAAGATGACAGCCTGACTCGATAGATGCCCGGCTTCAGCGGAATGCGATCAGCATCGGGGAAATAATCGGTGCAGCCGGCGACCACCAGAGGGCCTGTGGTGACGACCAACGCCCCTTCAACGACATGGTCGAAGTCTGCGAGGTTATGGGGAGGCTCTGCATCATGGACCTCAAGCGTGACAGGGACGTCCATGTTGCGAGCGGTGCCAATGCCAATCATCCCGGTCGCGACTACAAACATCCGCTCCGTTGCTGCCTCGTCCCAAGCTTCTCCCAGGTTTGCGTCCGCAGCCTCGTCCTGGAGATAGAACTGGAAATAGTCAGCGAAAAGTTCAAGGTCGTAGGATTTCATTGAGCGTCTGCTTTCGACCCAATTTTGTTTGGAACCGCGTACGTCCGGTTCTGGCCGGTTGCAGCCGCCAGCGTGGCGCCCCGCGGCCCTCATCGGTTGCGGTCGCCGTCGCGCACGGATTCGATTGCGCCGTTGTAGATGCGAACAACTCCGAAGAACGTGCCTGGTCCCCGGTCGTATGTCCACTCCTCCATGGGAACGCACTGATTCGCGAGAATCGCACCAGGACTTCCCGCGCGATAAGGCGTCACCACCCAGCCTAGCTGCAGCATCGGGACGCAAACGCCCTGGCGATAGACCGGTTCGCCGCACTTTTGAAGCAACGACACGGGCGAGTCACCCTTGCTCACGAGTGCCCCGTTGCAACCCATGGACTGGGACGCTTCAACGGATGGAACAAGCACGGCTGCAAATGCCGCTATGAGCCAATGGGCCCAGCGGGAAGGGCGCAATGCCGCAGGCTGGTGAGAAGGGATTTTCATGCTGGTCATCAAAGCAACGCTGTGCTCCTCACTCTACCCCCACTGTCGAGGTGTTTTTTTGGTCGCTTGAGCGGAGTTCAGATGACTGCTTCTGGCCGCATTCTGCCCTCTCCAGCGCCCCGTCGCTCCGGGGCGCCAGAGAGGTCAGGCTTCCGTCTGTTCGGCTATTTCCAAGGCGTCTTCAACTTCGATCCCAAGGTAGCGCACGGTACTTTCAAGCTTGGTGTGCCCGAGCAACAGTTGCACTGCGCGAAGGTTCCTGGTGCGGCGGTAGACCAAGGAAGCCTTGGTCCTGCGCATCGAGTGGGTGCCGTAGTCGGAAGAGTCAAGGCCGATCTCCTCCACCCAACGGTCGACGATGCGCGCGTACTGCCGTGTCCCGAGGTGTGGCGACGCATGAACCCGGCTAGGAAAAAGGAAGTCTTCGGGACGAAGATGCGCCGAATGAATCCAACCCGACACCGCAGTGCGGGTTGGCTCGGTGAGTTCGAACTGGACCGGTCGTCCGGTCTTCTGCTGGATCACGTTCGCGCGGGCCGCCGGCCTATCGCCATTGGCCACGTCGCGCACTCGTAGCTTGACCAGATCGCATGCTCGAAGCTTGCTGTCGATACCGAGGTTGAAGAGCGCAAGGTCGCGGGTCCGGCATGACAACTGGAGCCGTGTCCGGATCGCCCAGATTTCCTTTAGCTTGAATGGCCGCTTCTGCCCGACGAGTTTGTCCTTGTTCCAGGGGGAGCGCGGTGCGGCGATTGTGCAAGCGTCCATGTCGATCTCCTGTGCAGTTTAGGGACCGAAACTTTGCGCCAGGGGTCTCAGTTGGGCTCGCTGCTGCGGTCTCCCGATACTTTCCAAAGCTGCAGTCATCGCGCAAAAGCCAAGAGACATCTCCTGCCCCACATTCTCAAGCCAGGCACGCTCAATAAAATCCAGCCATGTCCGCCGCTTTGGTTCCACGCCCCCAGTGCACCGCTTGCCTGCGCCCGCTCAGCGCCTGCATTTGCCGCTGGGTCGCGCCCACCGCCCACGCAGTGGAGGTACTGGTGCTGCAACACCCGCTGGAGGTACAACAGGCCAAAGGCAGTGCCCGCCTGCTGCACCTCAGCTTGGCGCACTGCCGCGTGGTGGTGGGCGAGGCATTTGCCGCGCCCGTCTGGCCAGTGGACGGCAAGCACACGCTGCTGCTGTACCCGGACAGTCTGCAAGATACCGCCCCGGACCTGCCGGTCCCACCCGCGCTACCGCCCGAGTGGCCGCACGCCCTGTCGCGCCTGCGCCTGATCGTGCTGGACGGCACCTGGCGCAAAAGCCGAAAGATGCTCTACCAAAGCCCGCCACTGCAACAGTTGCCCCGCTTGGCCCTGCACAACCTGCCGCCTTCGCACTACCGTATCCGCAAAGCCCATCGGCCCGACCAACTGTCCACGCTGGAAGCGACCTGCTACGCCTTGTGCCAACTGGAAGGCGATGCGGCCCGGTTCCAGCCCTTGTTGAATGCCTTCGACGGCTTTGTAGAGTACTTGGAGCAGGCTGGCGGGCGTCGCCCGGCACTCGAGTTCGCCGATGATGCCGGAGAATGTCGTCTCGACGGTTGGAATCCAGGAGGACCCACGATGGCAACCCATCGAATTTTCACGACGCCGTTCGCGAAGGTGTACCCGATGTACGTCCAGAAAGCGCAGCGCAAGAACCGCACGCAGGAAGAAGTCGACCAGGTGATTCGTTGGCTCACCGGCTACGACCAGGCAGGGCTCCGGCAGCAGATCGCGCAACAGAACGACTTCGAAACCTTCTTCCGCGAGGCACCGGCCCTGCATCCGAACATTGCGCTGATCAAGGGCGTGGTCTGCGGTGTCCGCGTCGAGGAGATCGACGATCCGTTGATGCAGAAGATCCGCTACCTCGACAAGCTGGTCGACGAACTGGCCAAGGGCAAGCCGATGGAGAAGATCCTGCGCACGTAGCCCGCCGCGCTACGGCAGGTTCTCCCTGAAGATCACCTGGCTGCGCGTGGTCTCCACGCCGCCGAGCGCCTCGCGCCCGTCGCGCAGGTTGGCGAAGATGCGCACGCAGTTCATCAGCGTGGTGTGCGGGCTCTGGGTGATCACGGCGTCCATGCTGCCGTCGATGAGCAGCGTGCGCGTGTCGGGCGTGAGCCCGTGTCCGATGAAGACCACCTTCTGCTCGCGCCCCGCTTCCTTCAGCGCGAGCGCCACGCCGTCGGAGGCGCCGCCGATGTTGTAGATGCCGCCCATGTCGGGGTGCTGCTCGAGCAGCGCGCGCGTCTGGCGGTAGTTCTTGCCGGCGTCGTCCTGCCCTTCGCGCAAACCGACCACCTCGAGCTTCGGAAACATCTCGTCGATCACGTGCAGGAAGCCCGCCTCGCGCTCCTCGTGCGCCTTGTAGCTCAGGCTGCCCGCAATGAGCGCCACCTTGGCGGCACGCGCGCCGATGAAGCGGCCGATGAGGTAGCCCGCAGTGCGGCCGGCCGCGCGGTTGTCGAGCCCCACGAACGCGGCCCGCTCCGAATTCGACAGGTCCGAGATCAGCGTGACCACCGGCAGGCCGCGCGCCGCCAGTGCGGCCACGGCCTCGCGCACCGCCGGATGCTCGAGCGCCATCATCGCGATGCCGTCGCAGCGCTGGCCGTGGCGCCGCAGCGCATCGGCCAGTTCGTGTGGGTTGAAGCTCTCGATGAACACGGTGCGGCACTGCACGTTGAACGGCGCCCAGTGCTCCTGCGAATAACCCACCATGTCGCCCAGCATCCGGATGAAGCGGTTCGTACCGGCCGGTAGCAGGAACACCAGCCGCAGCGGCGGCGGCGTGAGTGCGGCATAGAGCGCGGGGCCGGGCAGGTAGTCGAGCTCGCCCGCTGCCTTGAGCACGCGCTGCACGGTGGCGTCGCGCACGCCGGGGCGCCGGTTGAGCACGCGGTCGACGGTGGCGGTCGACACCTGGGCCGCACGGGCGATGTCAACCACGCGGGCGCGGCGCGCATCGGAAGGAGCTGAAGGGTTATCCCGCATACATCAAAAACCATCAGACTTGAGTTTGACCCGAATGATGCATGGTTTTATCTTCGCCGTGGCCCGAGCAATCCTATACATCAGATTGCATCAACCGATTTCCGAAGATCCTGGAGACAAAACATGACCTCGCTGACCCGTCGCAGTGCCTTGCGCACGCTTTCCGCCCTGCCGGCCGCCGGCATCGTCTCGGCCGTGCCGCGCATCGCCCGCGCAGCCGAGTTCTCGTACAAGTACGGCAACAACCTGCCGCTGAGCCATCCGCTGAACGTCCGCGCGCAGGAAGCGGCCGAACGCATTGCCAAGGAAACCAAGGGCCGGGTCGAGATCAAGATCTTCCCCAACAACCAGCTGGGCGGCGACACCGACATGCTGGCGCAGGTGCGCTCGGGCGGCATCGAGTTCTTCACGCCCTCGGCACTGGTGATCGCGACGCTGGTGCCGGTGGCGGCCATCAATGCGGTGGGCTTCGCCTTCAACGACTACAGCCAGGTGTGGGCCGCGATGGACGGCAAGCTCGGCGCCCACGTGCGCGGTGCCATCGCCAAGTCGCGCCTCTACGCCTTCGAGAAGATGTGGGACAACGGCTTTCGCCAGACCACGAGCAGCAAGGCCGCGGTCGCGAATGCGCAGGACATGGACGGGCTGAAGATCCGCGTGCCGGTGAGCCCGCTGTCGATCTCGATGTTCAAGGGCCTGGGCGCCGCGCCCGCGAGCCTGCAGTTCAGCGAGGTGTATTCGGCGCTGCAGACCAAGATCGTCGATGCGCAGGAGAACCCGCTGCCGATCATCCAGGTGGCCAAGCTGTTCGAGGTGCAGAAGTTCTGCTCGCTCACCAACCACATCTGGGATGGCTACTGGTTCATTGCCAACGGACGCGCCTGGCAGGCCCTGCCCGACGACCTGAAGGCCATCGTGGCGCGCGCCATCAACGACGCCGGCATGCAGCAGCGCGACGACATCAAGAAGCTCAACGAATCGGTGGTCGGCGACCTGCAGGCCAAGGGCCTCGCCATCAACCGGCCCGCGGCCGACAGCTTTCGCGCCAAGCTGCGCGAGTCGGGCTTCTACGGCGAGTGGAAGGGCCGCTTCGGCGCCGAGGCGTGGGCGCTGCTCGAAGGCACCGTCGGCAAGCTGGCCTGATCCGCCATGGTGCATGAATCCACTTTCGACGCGGTGCCCCTTCCCGGTGGCGGCGCAGGTGCCGGGTT
Source organism: Variovorax sp. Soil_C_19 (assembly GCF_057657255.1). Taxonomy (NCBI): domain Bacteria; kingdom Pseudomonadati; phylum Pseudomonadota; class Betaproteobacteria; order Burkholderiales; family Comamonadaceae; genus Variovorax; species Variovorax sp. Soil_C_19. The sequence goes on from NZ_JBDGIV010000006.1 coordinate 65,589, forward strand.
GCCGGCCAACGCGCTGAGCCGCATGGCCGCGCGCGCCGACCGCGTGCTCGGCGGCGCGGTCGAGGCCGTGGCCGCGCTGCTGGTGCTGACCGAGATCGGCGTGCTGTTCGCGGGCGTGGTGTCGCGCTACGTGTTCCATGCGCCGCTGGTGTGGTCGGACGAGCTCGCGTCCATCCTGTTCCTGTGGCTGTCGATGCTCGGCGCGGTGGTGGCACTGCGGCGCGGCGAGCACATGCGCATGACCGCGCTGCTGCAGACGGTGCGGCCTTCGACGCGCGCCCTGCTCGATGCCTTCGCCATTGCGGCCTCCATCGCGTTCCTGGTGCTGATCGTCTGGCCGTCGGTCGACTACGCCTATGAAGAGTCGTTCATCGTCACGCCCGCGCTGGAGATCAGCAACGCCTGGCGCGCCGCCGCAATCCCGACCGGCATCGGCATCATGCTCGTGATGGCGCTGCTGCGCCTGCTGCGGATGTGCACGGGCCGGCAGATCGCGGTCGCGGTGCTCGGCATGGCCGCGCTGGTAGGCGCCTTCTGGCTCGCTGCGCCGCTGTTCGCGTCGCTCGGCAAGTTCAACCTGGTGATCTTCTTCGTGGTGGTGGTGGCGGCCACGGTGCTGTCGGGCGTGCCGATCGCGTTCTCGTTCGCGCTCGCCACCTTCGGCTACCTGGCGCTCACCACGCGCACGCCGCTGCTGGTGATGGTGGGCCGGCTCGACGAGGGCATGTCGCACCTGATCCTGCTGGCGGTGCCGCTCTTCATCTTTCTGGGTGCGCTGATCGAGATGACGGGCATGGCGCGCGCAATGATCCAGTTTCTCGCGAGCCTGCTGGGCCATGTGCGCGGCGGCCTGTCGTATGTGCTGATCGGCGCGATGTACCTGGTGTCGGGCATCTCGGGCTCCAAGATCGCGGACATGGCCGCGATTGCGCCGGTGCTGTTCCCCGAGATGGTCAAGCGCGGCGCCAAGCCCGGCGACCTGGTCGCGCTGCTGTCGGCCACAGGCGCACAGACCGAGACCATTCCGCCGTCCATCGTGCTCATCACCATCGGCTCGGTCACCGGCATCTCGATTGCCGCGCTGTTCACGGGCGGCCTGCTGCCGGCCGTGGTGCTGGGCGCCGCGCTGTGCGTGGTGGTGTGGTGGCGCTATCGCCATGAAGACCTGAGCGGCGTTGCGCGCCACAGCAAGCGCGAGATCGGCCGGCTGCTGCTGGTCGCGCTGCCCGCGGTGCTGCTGCCCTTCGTGATCCGCGCCGCCGTGGTCGAGGGCGTGGCCACGGCCACCGAGGTGTCGACCATCGGCATCGTCTACTCGGCACTGGTCGGGCTCTTCGTGTACCGCCAGTTCGACTGGCAGCGGATCAAGCCGATGCTCGTGGACACCGCCTCGCTCTCGGGCGCGATCATCTTCATCGTCGGCTGCGCCACGGCCATGGCCTGGGGCCTGACGCAGTCGGGCTTCTCGCAGGACCTGGCACGCATCATGGGCGCCCTGCCCGGCGGCACCTATGGCTTCCTGGCCGTGTCGATCGTCGCGTTCATCGTGCTGGGCAGCGTGCTCGAGGGCATTCCGGCGATCGTGCTGTTCGGCCCGCTCCTGTTTCCGATTGCCAAGGCCGCGGGCGTGCACGAGGTGCACTACGCGATGGTCGTGATCTTCGCGATGGGCATCGGCCTGTTCGCGCCGCCCTTCGGCGTGGGCTACTACGGCGCCTGCGCGGTCAGCAAGGTCAACCCCGACGAAGGCATCCGGCACATCTGGGGCTACATGGCCGCGCTGCTGGTGGGCCTGGTGATCGTGGCCGCGTTCCCGTGGTTCTCGACCGGCTTCCTCAAGTTCTGATTTCCACACAACAACACACTCACATCACCGGAGCCAACCGCAATGAGTCGATTCCTCGGCGAGATTCGCCAGCTGGGCTATGTCGTGCACGACATCGAGGCCGCCATGGACTACTGGAGCACCACGCTGGGCGTTGGCCCGTGGTTCTACAACCCGCGCGTGCCCATCAAGAACTACCGCTACAACGGCGAGGCGCACGAGCCCCACAACTCGGTGGCGCTGGCCAACTCGGGCTATGTGCAGGTCGAGCTGATCCAGACGCGCAACGACGTGCCCTCGATGTACCGCGACTTCTTGCAGGCCGGGCGCACGGGGCTGCAGCACGTGGCCTACTGGACGGCCGACTACGACGCCGACCTGGCGCGCCTGACCGCGCAGGGCTTCAAGCCCGTGATGAGCGGTGAAGTGGGCGAGCGCGGCCGCTTCATCTACTTCGACACCGAGTACCACCCGGGCACGGTGATCGAGCTCTCCGAAGTGGCGGGGCCCAAGGGCAAGATGTTCGACCTGATCCGCAGCGCCTCCGAGGGCTGGGACGGCAGCACGCCGGTGCGGCCCTTTCCCGACCTGAGCACGCTGTGACGATGGCGCCCGATCGCGTCCGCGCGCGCTACCTGATCGAGACGCCGCTCGCGCCGGCCGCCGTGGCCGAGGTGATGGCCGGCGAGCAGTCGTGCGGCACCTTCACGCGGGTCGAGGGCGAGACCGATGCGCTGCGCGAACGCGCGCGCGCCACGGTCGAAGCCATCACCGAGCTGGCACCCGCCGAGGCGCCGAGCCTGCCGAATGCGCTGCTCGAACGCAAGGGCATGCGCGGGCCGTGGCGGCGCGCGCACGTCGACATTTCGTTTCCGGTGGCGAACATCGGCGCCAACCTGCCGACGCTCTCAGCCACGGTGTCGGGCAACCTGTACGACCTGGGCGAAGTGACCGGCCTACGGCTCGAATCGCTGCAGCTCCCCGCCGCCTACCGCGCGCGCTTCGAGTTTCCGCGCGCCGGCATCGCGGGCACGCGGCGCGCCACGGGCGTGGCGAGCGGTGCGCTGGTCGGCACGATCCTCAAGCCGAACGTGGGGCTCTCCGCCGACGAGACCGCGGCGCTGGTCGCCAGGCTCTGCGCTGCCGGCGTCGACTTCATCAAGGACGACGAGGTCTGCGCCGACCCTGCGCATGCGCCGCTCGCCGAGCGCGTGCCCGCGGTGATGGCCGTGGTGCGCGCACACCATGAGCGCACCGGCAAGCATGTGATGGTGGCGTTCAACATCACCGACGAGACCGATGCGATGAAGCGGCATGCCGACCTCGTCGAGCGCGAAGGCGGGTCGTGCGTGATGGCCAGCCTCAACTGGTGCGGCCATTCGGGCATCCAGACCCTGCGCCGCCACACCGGCCTGGCGCTGCACGGCCACCGCAATGGCTACGGCGCGCTGTCGCGCCATCCGCTGCTGGGCATTTCGTTCCAGGCCTACCAGACGCTCTGGCGGCTGGCCGGCGTCGACCACATGCATGTGCACGGCCTGCAGGGCAAGTTCTCGCAGCCCGACAGCGAGGTCGTCGAATCGGCGCGCGACTGCTTCACGCCGCTGGCCGAAGGCATCGACGACCGCGTGATGCCGGCGTTCTCGTCGGGGCAATGGGCCGGAACGGTGCCCGCGACCTGGGCCGCGATCGGCAGCGACGACCTGCTCTTCATGGCGGGCGGCGGCATCCTCGCGCATCCCGATGGCGCGGCAGCGGGTGTCACGAGCATCCGCCAGGCCTGGGCGGCCGCGCGCGCGGGCACGGCGTTGCAAGACGCCGCGAAGCACGCGCCCGAACTCGCGCGCGCCCTCGCCTTCTTCGGCAAGCCATGACGCCGCCTCCGGCCGTCGTCTACTACGGCGACGATTTCACCGGTGCCACCGACACGCTCGGCACCGCCGCGCGCGCGGGCCTGCGCGCGCTGCTGTTCCTGAAGACGCCCGATGCGGCGCGGCTCGACGCGGCGGGCCCGCTCGATGTGCTCGGCATCGCCGGCGCGGCGCGCGCGATGTCGCCCGAGGAGATGCAGGCCGAGCTCCGGCCCGTGGCCGCACTGTTCCGCTCGCTGAAAGGCGCGCGCGTGCTGCACTACAAGACCTGCTCCACCTTCGACAGCGCACCGCACATCGGCTCGATCGGTGCCGCGGTGCGCGTGCTGCGCGCGGCGGTCGAGACGCCGTGGACCGCGGTGGTGGGCGGGCAGCCGAACCTGGGCCGCTACTGCCTGTTCGGCCACCTGTTCGCGGCCGCGGGCAGCGGCGGCGAGGTCTTTCGCATCGACCGGCATCCGACGATGCGCCGGCATCCGGTGACGCCGATGGACGAATCTGACCTGCGGCTGCACCTTGCGAAGCAGGGGCTGGCCGATGTGTGTTCGATGCCGTTCACCGCGGCGTCGCAGGGCGCCGAGGCGCTCGACAGCGCATTGCAGCAGGCGCTCGATGCGCCGCCCGCGGACGCGGTACTGTTCGACGTGGCCGACGCGGAGCAGCTCGCTGCCATCGGCCAGGTGCTCTGGGCGCGTGCGCGCAGCGCTACCCTGCTGGCCGTGGGACCGAGCAGCGTGGTGGATGCGCTCGGAAGCGCGATGGCGCCGCGTGATGACGCCGGCGCGCGCGTGTTAGAGCGGCCCACGGTGGCGCCGGCGCACGGGCCCGTGCTGGTGCTGGCGGGAAGCCTGTCGCCGGTGACCGCGCGGCAGGTCGCCGCGGCGCGCTCCTTCGACATCGTCTGGCTCGATACGCCCGCCCTCGCGCAGCGCGATGCCGCCACGCTCGCGCGCCATGCAGAGGAGATCACGCAGTGCCTCGCGCACGGCCGCCATGTGCTGGCATGCACCCGCGCGCCCGCTGCGGACATGCCGCCGGCAGAAGTCAACGCCCAGGCACTCGCGCGCGCCGGCGGCGAGTTGCTGGCCCGCGTGCTCGCGATGGCGCCGCTGCGTCGCATCGGCATCGCAGGCGGCGACACCTCGAGCCACGGTGTGCAGGCGCTCGATGCCTGGGGGCTTTCCTACATCGCCGACCTGGGCGCCGGCGCCTCGCTGTGCCGCATGCACAGCGACGATGCGGCGCTCGACGGGATGGAGATCATGCTCAAGGGCGGACAGATGGGCGCGCAGGACGTGTTCGAGCGGCTGGTGCATGGCACCTGACGCGCGCGGCACGGCGCGTGACGCGGCTTCTTCGGCCTACTCGAAGATCCGCACCATCGCGTCTTCGAACGCGAGAACGTCCGCGCCCACATGGCTCGCGCCGAACTCGGTCTCGATGAGCTGCAGCCCTGGATAGTGGCGGTCTGAAATGCGCTGGTACATGGCCTTCACATGCGGCCCGTTGCAGTTTCTGTCGCAGTGCGCCAGGATCAATGTGACGGGAAGCGGCCTTCCGGCCAAGGCGTCGAACATCTTCTGCTCCAGCTGGTAGAGATGCGACTGCTGCTGCCAGAAGGCGGCCTCGATCGAGATGAAATGCGAGAAGACCAGGTTGTCGGGCGCTTCCAGGAACAATGCCGAGGCCGCGAGGTTGCCGCTCGTCGACAGGCCCGTGAGCATGCGCATCTTCGGATCGGCCCGGTACTTCGATTCGATGAAGGGAATCAGCTCCTTCGCGAGGAAGGCGTGGTAGGCGTCGGCACCGGGAAAGTTGTAGTCCTCCTGCCTGCGCGCGGTGTTGCCGATGCCGATCAGGAGCGCCTTCGTCCCGCGCTTCAGCAGGATGTTGCGCAGGTTCATGAAACGCGTGTCGGGCTGCCCGTTGGTGGCGTCGCCATCGAGCGCATAGATGGTGGGGAACGCATCGCTGCCAGCTTCGTAGGCCGCCGGAATGAAGATCGTGATCGGGTAGGTCACGCCGTTGGTGCTCGAGGTGATGCTCTCGCTCACGACACGGCCATCACCCGAGGGCGCGGGCGGCTGTACCGGCGCGCCGCTGGTCGGCGGCAGCATCGGCACGCCACCGCCGCCCCCACCTCCTCCACCGCCGCCGCAGGCAGACACGCCCGCAAGAAGCACGCAGCACCCGAGCGCCATGAGCACACGGCGAAGTTTGTCCAATCGCATGACGAGCCCTCTTTTCCTCCGGTGCCAGCCGCACCGGGCTGGGATCGTCGCTGTTAACAAGGAGGGCGTCAACGCCCGGGCGGTGTGCGAAGCCTGCGCTGTGCCGGTATCAGCCGGCGGTCGGCTGCAGCCGCAGCGCGGGCCCCGGCAGGCGCACCGGCACGGGACCGGGCCGCACCGCACCGGTTGCTGCGGCACGGTCTTCCTCGGGCAGCACGAAGCGGCTGATCAGCGCGTCGAGGCTTCGCGCCTGGTCGTGCAGCCCTTCCGACGCCGCAGTGGACTCTTCCACCAGCGCGGCATTCTGCTGCGTCATCTGGTCCAGGCGCGCGACCGCGCTGTTGACCTGCGCGATCTCCCGGCTCTGCGCCTCGGCCGCGGCGGTGATCGTGCCGAGGGTGCCGGCCGCCAGATGGACCGAGTCCATGATGCGGGCCATGGTGCGGCCGGCGCCGTCGACCAGCGCGGTGCCGGCTTCGACGCGCTGCACCGTGTCGCCGATCAGGCTCTTGATCTCGCGCGCGGCGGCGGCCGAGCGGGTCGCCAGCTGGCGCACTTCGGCGGCCACCACCGCGAAGCCCCGGCCCGACTCGCCGGCCCGCGCGGCTTCGACGGCTGCGTTCAGCGCGAGGATGTTGGTCTGGAACGCAATGCTGTCGATCACGCCCACGATGTCGGCCACCTTGTGCGAGGCGCGCTGGATGTCCTGCATGGTGCCGACCACCTGCGACATGGCCTCGCCGCCCTGCACGGCCACCTCGGCGGCCGTGCCCGCCATCTTCTCGGCGCGCGCTGCCTCCTCGCTCGACTGCTGCACGCCATGCATCAATTGCGCCAGCGCCGCGGCCGTCTGCTGCAGGCTGGCGGCGGTGTTCTCGGTGCGTGCCGAAAGGTCGGCGTTGCCGTGGGCGATCTCGCCGGCGGCGCTGCGCACGCCCTGCACCGACTCGCGCACGCGCGCCACCAGTTGGCGCAGGGCGCCCTGCATCGCGCCGAGGGCCAGCAGCATCTGCCCCGCCTCGTCGCGCGCATGGCCCTGGATGTCGTCGCGCAGGTCGAGCCGCGCAACGCGCTGCGCCGTGTCGCCCGCCAGCCGGATCGGACGGCAGATGCTGCGCACCAGCCACAGCGCCAATCCGCTCCCGAGCAGCAGCGCGGCGGCGCCGAACAGCGCCAGCGCCAGGCGGGCCGACGCGCTCAATTCCTCGATGCGCCGGCCGGCCGCGTCGATGGCTGCGCGCTGCGAGCCGGCGAGCCCCGACACGGCCGCGAGCAGCGCGGCGGCGCTCGGCTGGAAGCGCTGCGCATACACCGTGCGGATGCGCTCGGTGAGGCCCGAATCGCGCGCCGCCACCAGCTCCTTGACGGCGGCATTGAAGTCGCGGGCCGCGGCTTCGGCCGTCGCCAGCCGCTCGCGGTCGGCGTCCGAGCGCAGCCGGCCGGCAAGCGCTTGCAACCGCGCATGGAACCGGGCGTCGGTCGCCTGGATGTCGGCGGCCAGGATCTCGCCGACCTCCGGCTCGGAGCTCAGCGCCATGGCCTTGTAGCGCTCGGCATTGATGGACTGCAGGCGATAGGCGTCCTCGGCCATGCGCTCGGAGACGCCGCTCTGGAGAATGGTCTCGCGCGTGGCCTCGTCGATCTTGGCGAGCGATGCCATGCCGATGCCGGCCCCTGCGAGTGTCAGCAGCACGACGGTGCCGAAGGTGAGCAGCAGGCGACGGGCGAGAACGTTGGAGCGCGGGGAAGCAAGGGCGTGGGGGATGGGGTCGGTGGTCGCAGGCATGGTTCGACCGTCCTGCTGGCGGGACGGCAAGGGAGATGCACACATTGGACAGACATCTTGTTACGGCGTGTTGACGGTGCCGACCTTCCGGGCCGGTTCGCTCTGCCAGAATCCACCGCGCATGAACCACCCCGAAGCCGACCGCCTCCGCGAACCCGCTCGCGCAGCCTATCGGGGTGTCTGGTTCGCCTTCGCGGCGATCGCGGCCGTGCTGCTCGCGATGATCGTGCTGGGCCATGACGGGCGGCGCATCGCCCAGCTCGTCGCGCTCGCCGCGCCGGCCCTGGCGTGGATGCTCTGGCCGATACGCAGCCCGGTGCTGCATCGGTTCCGCACCGTGGCCATCTGGCTCTGGGCCATGGCTTTCACGTTCGACGGCGTGCTCCGCGCCTACCTGCTCGACACCTACCAGGCCGCGCCCGACAGCTCTTTCGTGCAGGCTGCAGCGGCCAACACCAACAGCCGCGAGACCTACGAATACCTCGCCACGCATTGGCGCGCCATGTTGATCTGGTCGGGCGCGGTCGTCGTGGCCGCGCTGATCGTCGCGCGGTCGGCCGGCCATGGCATGCGACAGGCAGATCGCTGGCCCCGCGGCGTTGTCGCGGTCGTTGCGCTGGTGCTCGTCGTGGGGAGCATCGCGCACCTCAGCAAGCCGTGGCGCCGGCTCCATCCGGTCTTGTTCTGGGCCAATTGGCACGACGCGGTACACAAGCTCCGCGCCGGCTGGGCCGACCAGCACGAGGAGCGCGAAGCCGCGCACGCACGTGCGCGGTCGGTCGCGCCGGTGATCGACAAGGAAGGGCCCTCGACCGTGGTGCTCGTCATCACCGACAGCATCAATCGCGACAACATGTCGCTCTACGGCTACCAGCGCGCCACCACGCCGAGGATGCAGGCCCACAAGGGGCAGCTGCAAGACAAGATGGTCGTCATGCGCAATGCCTGGTCGGTCGATGCGAGCACCCTGCCCTCGCTGCGCAACATGTTCAATTTCGGCCAGCCGCAGAGCGAGCAGCCGCAGCACGTGCTGGCGCTCGCGCGCGCCGCCGGCTACAAGGTCTGGTGGATGAGCAATCACGACGACGTGGCGATCGAACAGCAGCACGCGAAGCTGGCCGACATCGTCGACATCGTCAACCGCGTGCCGGGACGGGCCGGCGCTTCGCTCGACGGAGAACTGCTCGATTGCGTGCAGGAAGCGCTCGAAGACCCGACCGAGCGCAAGCTCATCGTGGTCCATCTGATGGGGGCGCACCCGCACTACAGCCTTCGCTTTCCCGCGGGCCAGAACCCTTTCGACGACCGGATCGACGATGTGGAAGAAGGGCTCGAGAAGCGCGGTCGATCGGCCTGGGTGCGAAAGTTCCGGCAGGAGTACGACTCGGCCATGCTCTATCACGACTTCGTGGTGTCCGAGACCCTGCAGCTCACGCGCCGGATCGGCCGCCCGAACGAGTATCGGGCATGGCTGTACCTGTCGGACCACGGGCAGGAAGTCGGCCACGGCAGTGACCATGCCGGCCACAGCCCTTCGACGGCATCGGGCTACCGCATACCGGCGGTCATCTGGCGCAACAGCCCCGAGTGGTCGCCCCACCCGGCCATCGGCGAACGGCCCTTCCGGGCCGACTGGATGGGCTGGACATTGGCCGACTTGCTGCACCTTCGATGGCATGGCGGCAGCAGCAATCGCAATGCCCTGGGGACGGACTACGGGTGGGTTGCGCCGGAGCTGCCGGTGAAGGTCGAGTCGTTCGTCCGTTGAACGGACGAAGCCACCGAACTAGCGCGCCGTGGGTGCCGGGCGCAGCGCGGGCTCCAGCAGGCCCGGCGTCGTGTCTTGTGCATCATGCAGATGGCCGTGCAGATCATGCTGCACCAGCAATTGCCGCGCGCGCTGCCAGGCCGACAGGCGCGCAGGTGGCACGGAGATGTACGACGCCAAGGCAAACAGCGACGAATGCGCCTCGTCGGCAGGTGCTGCGCGCCGGCGCTGCATCCGCCGCAGCGGCGCAATGGCCAGCATCGACGCGAGGATCGCGCCGATGACGAGGGCATACAGTCCCAGCAGATGCAGCACTTCGGGTTGCGAGCGTGCGCCGAGCACGTAAGGCCATGCGTACCAGACAGCACAGAACCAGATAGCAACGTTCACTGCGGGGCGCAGCACGCGCAGCCACAGGTACATGGCGAGGGTCCGCAGGGGCGAGCGGCCGTCACCGAAGGCGCGCAGCGGAATGCGTGCGGCGTCGATGATCGGTTCTTCTCCCGCGGGCTGCCCCCAGGAACGGCGCCGCACGGGTGGCGTGGCGTCGGTACCGGCGGTGGTGGTGGTGGCTTGGATGTGTAGATTGGATTCAGGGTGCATTGGAAACTCCTCGGTCAGGGCTCGTCCACACCGCGCGCTTGCCGCGACGGCGCAACAGGGCCTTAGGTAAGGCGACCACCGTGGCCGCCATGGTGATGGTCCAGAAAGCGATCGGGTACCAGATGGTCCCGACGAAATAGCGCATCAGGTCTCGGTCGTAGCGACGGTCGATCCACAGGCTCAGCAGCATCTGCAGGATGCAGGTCATCGCGAGCAAGGTGCCTTGCCAGTGCGGCAGCAGCGCCGAATGCCACGCCGATCCGGCGGGCAGGAAGGGGCGCAGAACGCCGATGATCAGAACGAGCGCCATGGCATAGGCCCACACCACGCTGACCATGTACTCGGCGTAGATCAGCCACATGCGCCAGTGACGAGGCCGCAGGATGCGGGTGGTGTAGCGCAGCATGGTCTGTATGCCCCCGAGGGCCCAGCGCTCGCGCTGGTTCCAGAGTCCACGCAGCGTCTCGGGCATGAGGATCCAGCACAGTGCGCGCGGCTCGAAGCGCAGCTGCCAGCCGCCGAGCTGGAGCTTCCAGCTCATGTCGATGTCTTCGGTCATCACGTCGGGACTCCAGAAGCCCACGTCGATCACCGCGCGGCGGCGGAACATCGCGATCACGCCCGAGACGGTGAACAAGGTGCCCACCAGCTGCTGAGAGCGCCTGATGAGGCCGATGATCGAGGAGAACTCGCCGACCTGCATGCGTCCGAGCAACGAGGTGCGGGTGCGGATGCGCGGATTGCCGGTCACGGCGCCGATGCGCTCGGAGTCGAGCATCGGCTTGAGCATCCATGCGATGGCGTTGACGTCCACCAGCGCATCGCCATCGATGCCGAGAATGTATTCGCCGCGCGAGAGCTGGCAGGCGGTGTTCAGACCCACAGCCTTGCCCTGGTTGCTTGTGTTGTGAATCACCCGCAACCGGCTGTATTCCGCCGTCATGGCGTCGAGCAGGTCGCCTGTGCCGTCGGTGCTGCCGTCGTTGACCGCGATCACCTCGAAGTTCGGATAGCGCGTACGCATCAGCTGCTCGATCACCTCGCGCAGGTGCGGTGCCTCGTTGAAACACGGCACCACCACGGTGACCAGGGGCTGCGATGCAAGCGTCTCCAGGGGATCGATGTCGACGTCCCGTCGGCGCTCGAAGAACCAGGCGTGCGACAGCCCACCCGCCATCCATACGTACGCCATGAAGAACGGGTAGTAGAAGACGAAGCCGAACAGCAGCGATGGCAGCATCTGCGAAAGGTCGTGAAAGGTGTTCATGGCGAGCGGCTCTCTGGCGCAGTGCTGGCTGCGGGTGTCGTGGCTTGAATCGGCAGGGCGCGCGGCAGCTGGGTGCGCACCGAGATCGCGCGGCGCACGACCTCCAGCGAAGGCTGGTTGTTGAGGAAGTCGTCCGGGTAGTAGCCCAGGTGCCTCACGCCCATGCGATGCAGCAGCGCCCATTGGCGCGCGAGTTCTTCGTCGGCCACCGGCTTGCCGGTGCGCCAGTCACGTGCCTGCAGTTCGAACACGGTGCCGTCCAGGCCGCCCGGCGTGGACGCCACCCGGCGCGCCAGGCGCGAAAGCCAGGCGTTCGCATCGTCCTCGCGCTCCATGCGGGGCATGGCCATCAATGCCACGTAGTCGTAGGCGGCGAGCGAAGCCTCGTAGCTCTGTGCGAACCACTGCTCCGCGGCCGGGTCGAGCACCGGCCGCGCGTAAAGGTTGCGCGCGGTTTCGAGGCCCGGCCGCCAGGCACCCGTGCGCGCGGCGAGCTCTTGCGTGAATTCCGTCAGGTAGCGCGTCTTGGCGTCCGTCCAGCGCGCCATCAACGCTGGATCGGCCCGGATGGCGGCCACGTCGGCCGGCAGGCCCCAGTGGCCGTAGGCAGCGAGCGCGGAGGGGCTTGCGTCCTCGTCGTCCGAGAGCGTGGCATCGTCATGGAACAGCAGGCCCTCGAAGAAGGCATGGCGCCCCAGGTCTTCGTAGATGTCGCCCACGAGCGAGCGCACCGCCGGATCGAAGGGCGACAGCCGGTGGTAGCGGTCGACCGGTGTGCCGCCGTCCGTGGTGCGCACCGTGTGCGTCGCCAGCGGGTTGGATGCCGGCAGCCGAAACGCCATGACCGGCATCCACGCGTAGACCTTCACGCCGGTGCGGCTACGCAACTGCCAGGCCGCGCGGCCGAAGAGGTCGGCCCTTGTCGGAAGCTGGCGGTTCGGAAAGTAGAGCGCATCGGCCACGCCGTCGCCGTCGGGATCGGCATAGGCCTGCAGGAACACCGCGCGCGGCCGTACCGCGGCCACGCGGTCGATCAATGCCGAGAGGTTGCGTTCCTGCTGCGCCGGGTCGGGATCGTAGACATAGTCCAGGTCCACATGCATGACCCGGTTGATCGGCCGCAGTTCGCCGCCGACGGGGCTGCGCAGCAGCCGGGCGTAGTCCGGCCCTTCGTTGTCGTAGGCCACCAGCGCGCGGCGAATGCGAGACAGCGGCACCGATGGAGCGTTCGGCCCGTCGTCGAGCGTGAAGCCGACCGGCATGCCTGCGCGTTCGGCGGCCTTCAGTGCCACGGCGTTGTAGGCGCCATAGGGCCACACGATCGCGCGGACCTTGGCGCCGGTGCGCGCCTCGATGATCTGCCGGCTGCGGCGCAGGTCCGACTCGATGCGCTGCATGTAGGTCGCGTCGTCCTCATAGCCGGCGGTGGCCGGATCGTAGCGGTGGGTCGCAGCCGACGGCAGCATGTTGCCTTGGGGATTGGCCTGCACGCCGGTGTGCAGCGCGTCGCTGTGACTCGCCAGTTCGACCAGGCCGGAGCGCGCCATTTCGGCGGCTTCGCTCCAGCGGAGGAAGTTGCCGCGGGGCACGGGCTTGTCGCCGTAGGCGACGTTGCCGTTCTCCGGTGCCTCGAGCCAGCCCGTCACCAACGCCAGCAGCGCCGGATACTTGAAGCGCTGCAGCAGCGGGAAGACCTTGGTATAGGCGCTGCGGTAGCCATCGTCGAAGGTCAGCAGCACGGGTCTGGAAGGCAGCGGGTTGCCGCCGGCGCGCGCATCGATCACCTGCTGCAGGCTGATCGGGTGGTAGTCGTTGTGCTGAAGCCAGGCAAACACATCGGCGAGCGTGCGCTCGTCGATGGCGGTTTCGTCGGGTGAGTCTTCGAAGCTCGCTCGCACGTCGCCCCGCACGTCGTGAAAGGAAAGCACGCGAAAGCTCACGCCATCGTCGGCGTCGGCCGGCGGCAGCGGCTGCGCCTGGCCCGGGAGCGCAAGGCCCAGCAGCAGCCAGGCAGCGGCGGCGCGCAGGAAGGGAAAGAGGTGGGTTCGCATCACGGCAGAGGCATCGAAAGATTCATGAAGACGCTGCGCTGTCGTTCGCGCACACCGTCGTAGGGATGGCTGGAAATACCCAGCCCGTATCGCAGAGTCAACTTCGGGCCCAGGGCCCATTTGTGTTCGTAGCGCAGGGCCCAGAGCGGGCCGGTGCCGAAGCCGGCCTGGTGGTAGCGGCCACCGGTGGCCTCGATGGCCTGAAAGAACTGCCGGTCGTCGCTTTTCCAGTTGAGCCATTGCGCGCGCACGGTCAGTTGCGCGCTGGCGTCGCTCGACGGGCTGAAGTACGGCACCTCCTGCTGCTGGCTGCGGCTGGCGCCGGCGCCGAGCCGCGTTTCGAGCTGGAAGCGTGGCGTGCTGACCCAGCGTTCGTGCCAGGTGAAGTCGAGGCCGTTGCGCAGATTGCCGTCGCTGAAGTCGAGCCGCCGCCATTGCAGATCGAAGCGGCGCGCCTCGTCGACGACATGGCTCAGGGCGGCACCGGTTTCGCGTGCGCCGACGCCGGCCACGCGCGCCTTCCATGGCAGTTCCTTGCTGTCGCCATCGAAAGTGCCCGAGAGCCGCCATGCGTCTCCCGCTCGGTAGTCGAGGCGACCGGCCATGCTGGACCGGTACGGCCCGGCGTTCGAGCGCTGTACGGCGCCCTCCGCCAGCCAGCGGCCGCGCTGCCAGTTCAGGCCGATGCCGCTGCGCGCCCAGCGGGCGTTGCCGATCGAGGTGTCTCCGCGCCCGAGCGACTGGTCGTAGAAGATGCGCCATTCGTCGTCGATCAGGCCCGAACTGAGCCGGCTGTCGACGCGCCATTCACGGTCTGCGATCGCACCACCTCCCGTCGAACCTTCGGCATCGACCTCGAGCAGAGGACCCGTGAACGCACGTCGCATGCGGCCCAGCTCGCGCACTTGCGCCGTGTCCGGCGCGTCCGCCTCGAGCGATGCGGCGCGGCGGCGCGCTTCAGCGAACTCGCCCGCGTCGAGCAGCGCCTCGACATGGCCGGCGCGCGCGCCGATGTCATGAGGTTGGTCGGCGGCAAGCGCCTCGAAGCGCGCGAGCGCCGCTTCGGGATGGTCGCGCAACCGTTCGGCGAGACCGGCACCGGCGGCGAATTCGGCATTGAGCGGCGCTTCGCCGGTCAACAAGGCGAAGCGCCGTTGCGCGAGTGCGTGCCGGTCGCCGTAGAGCAGCAGCTTGCCGCGCATGCCGTTGATGTCGGTGTACTGGTCATTGGGCCGGCCGGCTTCCGGCGCGAGCCGCATCAGCGCCGGCGTGGCGGCTTCGATCCGCGTCAGCAGTGCGTCGGCTTCTTCGAAGCGGCCGGTGTCGAGGTAGGCATAGGCCAGCCCCAGGTAGAGCGGATCGGGCACTGGCAGGTTCGCGTCGCCCGCGGCAACAGCCGCTTCGAACAACGGCACGGCCTCGGCCGAGCGGCGTTCTTCCGCGAAGGCGCGCGCCGCCGCGCCGAGTGCGTACGGCGGGAGATCGGTGCCGCTCTCGCGCAGCATCTCGTACTGCGCAATGGCGTCGGACGGGCGTCCGCGTTCGACAAGGGCCAGCAGGCGATCGCACGCCAGGCGCAAACGTAGCGTGCGCCATGCCTCGGTGTCCGCAGGCTCGGCGCGCGGCGCCGATGCATCGATCCGAGCCAGTGCGCCCTGCTGTTGCGCCAGCACCTTGTCGAGCGCAACCACCCGGGCAGCGCCCATGAGTTCGTCGCGTTCGCGCACGGCCCAGCGCAATTGCTGGGCGAGTGCCTGGTGTTGCAGCGTGGACAAGGCCAGCGCAGAGAAAGTCCCGGGGTGCGCCCGTTCTGCCGCCTCGGCGTCGTCGAAAGCGGCCGATGCCGCGCCACTCGAAGCCATCAGAAATACGACCTCGCGTTGCGCGTCACGTCCTTCGGGCTGCAGCGCGGCGATCTCGGTGTACGCCGCGAGCGCTTGCAGCGGATGGCCCTCGGCACGCGCAATGGCCGCATGGAGTTCGAGCCCTTCCACGCGCTCCGCGTCTTCCGTGGGCGCGGGTTCCACAAGCGCACGATGGATGTCTCTGGCACGGGCGGTGTCACCGCTGTCGAGACGCCAGAACCCCTCGTGGATCCGCGGCGCCCGCGCTGCGGGCAGGCGTTCCCGCCAGACCGCGACGGTTTCGCCTTGCAGCGCAAGGTCTTGCGTGCGGCGTGCAGCACCTGCCAATGGACCCAGCGCGTAGTCGTGCAATCCGGCGGGCGACCGCTCGCGGCCCAGGACCACCGCTTCGGCGAACTGGCGGTCGTCGACCGCGATCACGACCGCGTCGGACACCGCGCGTTGGCGCTGGGCATTGCTGAGCGGCATGGCAAGCCACGCCTTCAGCTGCGCCAATGCCTGTGCGGCCGAGATGCGGCCAACGCGTTGCGCGTCGATCAGTTCGTCGTGTTGGCGGGCGTCGTATGACGCCGTGCTGCGCTCTGCGGCGGCCGGCGGCTCGATGCCTTTCGGATTGGCAAGCGCCGCCGAAGCGCCGAAAGCCAGCATGCAAACGATGGGGGGTAAGACACGCACTTTCTGTGCGAGGTACTGAGGCAAGGCGTCGGGCTGCGCTGAATTGCGCGCGGCCACGACCCTGCCTCCATCAATCTTGTGGAATGGCACTCTGCTCCCTTGGGTGACACCGCTGCGCAGCGAGTCGCCAGGGCAGAAGCGAACGTTCAAGCACAAACTCGTGTGCCGGAAAGTTAGTAAAAACGGACTCTATGAGGATTTGCTAACAAAAGGTCGCGTTCTGGCAAAGATGTGGCCAGAGCGTGACCTGGTGCGCAGAAACCGGCTTATCTCCGCGGTTGAGCGCAAGAAAGCCTTCGAAGGGCTTGAATTGGCGTGTCAGCCGATCCAGCGATCGGAGCCGGGCCCTTGTCCGACGCTCAGAATCCCGGGGCGGGCATAACTTAAGTTCTCCCCGCTCCCTCTGCGGGACCTGGATGCACCACCGCACCCAGGTTTACACCCAGCTGCGCGCTGGGTTTTTTTCTCGCTCACCTGGACACACATGGCCGTTAAGAAGAACGACACGCTCGCCCGCATTCGGCAGAAGTTTTCCGTCCCCGCACGCCGCGGCGGATTGGTCAAAGTAGCGGGCGTGAGTGGCGTCATCACCGGCATGAGCGGAGACTGCGTCAGAGTGAAGCTGGTGGGAATGGAGCGAGGCGTTCCATTTCACCCGCATGAGATCCACTATTCGTAGCTTGCTGGCGGGCGAGACGCATGCTCCATGAGGAGCGAAAGGCCGGTGCCGCGCGCCGTGATCGAGGGCCTCAGCGCTCAGGGCAGTTCTGCAAGTGAACGCCCGTGAGCCCCGTCTGAAGACGCGCGCGAAGCTCATCGACGAACTGCATCGGCTTCGCAGGTGGCGTGGTTCCGCAGAAAGCCATCAGCACCTTCTTCCCGCTTCTCAACGCGGGCTGCTGGCCGGTCAAGCCCCGAAAGCGCCGTCGATCGTGTGCATGGCCCCGGTCACGAAACTGGCTTCGGGGCCCGCCAGCCAGGCCACCATTCCCGCCACCTCGTCCGAGCGCCCGTGGCGCTTGATGGCCATGAAGCTGTGCATCAGGTCCTTCATCGGACCGTTCTCGGGGTTCGCATCGGTGTCGATCGGACCGGGCTGCACGACGTTGATCGTGATGCCACGCGGTCCGAAGTCGCGTGCCAACCCGCGCGCCATTCCTTGCAGCGCGGATTTGCTCAGCGCATAGGACGCCATGCCGGGCAGCGGCATCCGGTCACCGTTCACCGAACCGATCACGATGATCCGCCCGCCGCTGGGCATCTGCCGCGCGGCCTCCACCGAGGCGTGGTACGGCGCATGGACATTGATGCGGAACAGTCGATCCACCGCGTCCGGGTCCTGCTCGAGCGCGTCGCCGAAGATCGCGATGCCGGAGTTCACCACGAGCACGTCCAACGGGCCGCTGTCACGGACCCGGGCAATGACGGCGTCCCGATCGGCACTGTCCGTCGAATGCGCCGTGCTGCCGGTTTCCTCGGCCAGGCGCTGTGCCGCTTCCGGTGAGCCGGCGTAGGTGAACGCCACCCTCGCGCCGTCCGCCACGAAGCGCCGTACGATGGCGGCCCCAATTCCCCGGCTGCCGCCGAGCACCAAAACCGACTTGCCTTTGAACGCTGACATGGTGTTCCTTCATATTAATGTAGTGCATGATACATAATTCCCTTTGGTCCATGTCAAGGATTTTGTAATCATGACTACAGATATTGCGCGCACCCGTGGCCGGCCACGCGCATTCGATCCGGACGAAGCCGTCGCGACCGCGCAGCGCCTCTTCCACGAGCGCGGCTACGACGCGCTCGGCGTCTCCGACCTCACGAAGGCGCTCGGCATCAACCCGCCGAGCTTCTACGCGGCGTTCGGCAGCAAGGCCGGCCTGTACGCGCGGATCCTCGATCGTTACGCCAAGACCGGCGCTGTCCCGCTCTCGGAGATCCTGGGCGCCGACCGTCCATTGGCGGAATCGCTCGCGCAGGTGCTGGAGCATGCCGCTCGCAGCTACGCCGCCGACCCCCACGCGACGGGGTGCATGGTGCTCGAGGGCACACGCGCCAACGACCCAGAGGCGCGTGGCGCAGCCTGCGGCTTCCATGCGGCTGCGCAAGACGTGATCCGTCGCTGCATCGCCGAGCAGTACCCGCAAGAAGCGGATCGGCTGGCGGATTTCGTCTGCACGACTATGGCCGGGCTCTCGGCGAGCGCGCGCCACGGGCAAGGTCTCGACCGCCTGCTGGCCACCGCGCGGCTTGCGGGCGAGGCGATCAAGCAGGCCCTGCCGGGTTGAATCAGGCCTTGAGACGCCGCTGGAGGTCGTCGAGCAACCAGCGGCCAGCCGGCCCGAGCGCGCGGTTGCGCTGGTGGGCCGCATAGATCATCAGCCCCTCGCGCGGCGTCGGGTCGTCCTGGACCTTGAGCACCTTCAATTGCCCTGCCTGGAGCGGACCGGCGACCAAATGCTCGGGCATCCGGCACCATCCGAATCCGGCAAGAAGGAAATCAAGGCGACGTCCCAGGTCAACGAAGCGCCACAACCTGGCGCTCGATAGTCCGTAGCTGGGCCCGGACGGGTCCACCGGATCGGAGAGCACCAGTTGAACATGGGGCTCGAGGTCGCCGGGCGTCGCTGCCCGTTTCAGCGCAGCCAATGGATGCGTCGGTGCCACGACGGCACGCATCCCGATGCGCAGCAGCGGATGGGCAACGATGTCCTCGGGCACGGCAGGCAGGAGCATGCAGATGGCCAACGCTGCCGAACCGTTGCGCAGCCGCCGCAGCGAACCGCCGAGTCCTTCGGTCGAGAAGCTCACCGGAAGATCGGGAAAGGTATCGCTGAGCGCGCGCAAGCTTTCGATCAAGGGCGCCGTCGGCACCAACGGATCGATCGCGAGCGCGAGTTCCGGCTCCAGCCCGCCGCGCGTGCTCGCCGCGACAGCCTCGAAACGCGCAGCGCTCGCCAGCACCAGCCGCGCCTGGTCGACCAGCACGCGCCCGGCCTCGGTCAATTGGGGCCGGTGGCCGCGCCGGTCGAACAGCGCAACGCCCTGCACTGTTTCCAGCGCGGCGACGGCCTGGCTGATCGCCGATTGCGCCCGCCTGAGCGTGCGGCCGGCGGCAGAGAAACTGCCGGCATCCGCGATCGCGACGAGAACACGCAGCTGGTCAAGGGTCAGGGTTCCGATCATGAACCATCATATATTCAGATGAAAATCATCATATTTTTATCTCTTCCCCTGATGAGTAGCGCACGGTCCAATCACTCCGAACAGCCCAATTTCTTCGGCTGGCATTCTCAGGAACCATTGATGACCCAGCTTCTTGTCGTTGAGACCAGCCCCCGCGGCGAGCACTCCATCTCGCGCCAGATGACCCGGCGCTTTGTCCAGGATTGGCGCGCCGCGCATCCCGATGGCGAAGTGATCGTGCGCGATCTCGCAGAAACAGACCTGTCGTTCGTCACCGCCCCCTGGCTGGAGGCCTATTTCACGCCGCCGCAGCAGCACTCGCCCGAGATGAAGCGCGTGCTGCGGCTGTCCGACTGCCTGGTCGACGAATTGCTCGCTGCCGACCACATCGTCGTGGCAACGCCCGTCTACAACTACAACGTGCCGGCCGCACTGAAGGCATGGGTCGATCACATCGTGCGCAAGGGACTGACGCTCGGCTTCGACGGCCAGGGTCTCGTCAAGGGCAAGAAGGCCACGGTGCTGCTCGCCTCCGGTGGCGTCTACGCCGAGGGCTCGCCGATCCGCGACCGCGATATCGCGACGCAGTATCTGCGGCTGATCCTGAATGTCATCGGCATCAGCGATGTGACGGTCGTGGCCGGCGGCGGTGCCAAGGCGGTGGATTTGCGCGAGCAGACCATGGACGGGTTCCTGGCGAAGCTGCAGCCGGCGATCGAGCAGGCTGCCAGGGGTTAGTGTCCTGTTCGCGAGCCTTCAGGCACACGCCACCCACCCCCGAAACGCCAGCCCCGCATAGAACAACTGCACGTCCGTGAAGCCGGCTTCGCTCAGCAGTTCTTCTTCCTGCGCCGGCGCGAGCAGCGGCAGGCGCTCGCCGATTGCCGTGGCCGCATGGCGCGCGTTCTCGGGCGCGACACCCGAGGCCGCTGCAAAGGCCGCATAGCGCGAGAGCCACAGCGACTTCTGCGCTTCCGGCGACTGCGGAAAACTCAGGTGCGCCATGACCAGCGGCGCGCCCGGGCGCATGCGGCGGCGGATCTCCAGCAAGGTCGCGCCGCGTTCCTCGAGGCTCAGGAAGTGCATCGTCAGCAGGCAGGCCGCGGCATCGAACGGCCCCTCCGGCGCGGTGTCGGTATAGCCATGGTGGAGCGCGACACGCGCCATCAGCGGGCCGAGGGTCTGCTGCGCCAGGTCGAGCATCGGCTGTGCGGGATCGACGCCGACGAAGTGCCATTGCGCAGCGGCCTCGGCAAACGCCTTCAACTCCAGGCCACCACCCGCGCCGACGATGAGCACGTGCGCGTCCACCGGCGCGCGCTCGGCGAGCAGCACTGCCGCCATCTTGTGGAGGTCGTGCACGCCCGGCACCAGGCGGGCGGTCTTCTCGGCGTAGTTGGCGACAGCGCTTGCGTCGCCGAAAGGGGCGTGGGTCTGGGACATCCGGACAGTCTAGGCCCTGCCCTACTGCGCCTCGATCCCGAACTCACGCATCCGCTTGACGATCACCTCGAAGTCCCGCTTGTAGCTTTGGCTGAACTCCTCCGGCGTCGTGTTGAGCATCTCGAGGCCGCGCTCGGCCATCTTCGCCTGCACATCCGGCATCGCGGCCGCGGCGCGCAGAGCGGCGGTCAGGCGCTCGACGACGGGCTGCGGCGTCTTCGCAGGCGCAACGAAGGCAATCCAGACCGCGGCTTCGAACAAGGGGTCGTCGAAGCCGAGCTCGCGCATCGTCGGCACCTGCGCCAGCACCGCGGAGCGCTCGCGCCCCATGATCGCGAGCGGCACGATCTTGCCGGCCTGCACATGCTGGCGCGCGAGGCCGGCCGAGGTGAGGCCGACGCTCACGGTGTTGCTCAGCAGGTCGGCCATCACCGGCGCTTCACCGCGCTGCGGCACATGGACCATGTTCGCATCGAGCTTGCGATTGAGCGCCTCGCCCGCCAGGTGACCGAGCCCGCCCGGTCCCCATGTACCGTAGCTCAGCTGCTGGCCGGGCCTGGCGGCGAGCTTCTTGAAGTCGTCCATGTTCTTCACGCCGAGCGCCAGGTTGGCGGACAGGATGGCGGGGCTGCGCACCACCTGCGTGAGAAAGACGAAGTCGCGCTGCGGGTCGTAGGGCAGGCTCTTGTAGAGCGCGACGTTGTTGATAAGCGAGTCGCCCAGCGTGACGGCGATCGTGTAGCCATCGGGCGCAGCCCGGGCCACCTCGCCCAAGCCCACGGCACCGTTGGCGCCCGCCTTGTTGTCGACCACCACCGCCTGGCCGAGCGACTTGGCGACACGCTCGCCGATCAGCCGCGCCACGAAGTCGTTGGCGCCGCCGGCCTGCGCGGTGACGACGATGCGTATCGGCTTGGTCGGGAAGGTGGCTTGGGCGAAGCCGGCGACGGGCAATGCCGAGAGGACGGTCGACAGGCTCAGGGCCAGGAAGGTGCGGCGCATCGGGGGTCTCCTTTTCTTGTGTGTTTCAGGCGGTCGAATTCAGGCCGTTGCGCGCGCCGGCGACGGCGCGCTGCACTCCCGCTCGACCTCCTGCTGCAGCAGGCGGCGATAGCGGACCAGGGCCTGGTCCATGCCGAGCAGCAGCATCGGAACGTCGGGGTCGATGTTGCGATGCTGTGCCGTGATCGTCTCGCGGTCTTCCTCGAAGGCGGTGACCAGCCCGCGGTAGATCGCTTCCGTCACGGCCGGGTCGCCGATGCTGCTGCGGTGCGACTGCTGGAAGAAGTAGTGCGTGGTGGTCTCGGTCTCTGGCGTCAGCGTCTGGCAGCTGTGCAACTGCACGCCGCCGCGCAGGTCGCCCTCGGCCTGGCCCACTGGCGCCCCGCCCGAGTGCATCAGCAAGGTGCCCGGCAGCACGAAGTCGTAGATGAAGTAGCGGTCGACGTTGCGGTCGAAGGCCTGGAACGATCTCCAGAATGGCGAGGGCGGCACGTCCGGAACATGCCGCGTGACGCGAATGCCGCGCGGGACCGCCTCGATCTTCGGAACCGCCTGCGCGATCGCGGTCGACCCGCCCAGCGTGCCCTCGTGCACATAGCTCAGGTGCGAGAAGTCGAGCAGGTTGTCGCAGACCAGCAGGTAGGGCGTGTCGTAGTGCACGTAGCCGGGCTTGTACGACCAGTCGGGATGGTCGCAGGAGAAGTTGTCGGGCAGCAGTGCGCGGTCGGCCAGCGCCGGGTCGCCCATCCAGACGAAGATCCATTGGTTGTGCGACACCACCGGATAGGTCCGCACGCGCGTCTTGGCGGGAATGCCCGCGAGGCCGGGCGCTTCGACGCAGATGCCGGCCGCGTCGAACTTGAGCCCGTGGTAGCCGCAGCGCACGCAGTCGCCTTCGCGGCGTCCGCGCGACAGCGGCGCATGGCGGTGGCAGCAACGGTCCTGCATCGCGACCAGGCCGCCATCGGCAGTGCGGTAGACGAGGATCGGCTCATCGAGCACGCGCCGCGTGAACAGACCTTCGGCGGGAACCTCGTGCTCCCATGCAATGACGTACCAGCAGTTTCGAATCCACATGCCTGTCTCCGTGATGTCCAGGCAATGTAGAAAACGCAGGCCGTGCCGTCTGTCCCCGCAGAAGGGTACAAGCGCACCCGGGCCGCGTCGGCCGCGCGGGCCTGCCGCTCAGTGGATGAAGCGCATGAGCTGCTGCCGCCCGTGGATCGCCAGCTTGGCGTAGGCGCGCTTGCGCAGCGTCGCGACGGTCGACGCCGCGATGCACAGGTCGGCAGCGATGCCGTCGGTGCCGATGCCGCAGGCGATCCGCGCACACACCGCGCGCTCGCGCGGCGAAAGCAGCGGCGCCGTACGCTGCAGCGTGCGCTCGATCTCTCGCCCGCGCAGCGCGGCATCGGGCGACGCGAGGTGGGCGAAGAGCGCGTTGCGATGCGCTCTCTTAAGGATCGGCGCCAGCCCCAGGAGCTGCTCGACGTCGGCAGCTTCGAACCGGCCGTCATGCGCGTCGCGGTAGAGGTTGATCGCGAACAGCGTGCGCGGCAGCGGTGCATAGAGAAAGCTCAGCCGGCCGGTGAGCTGACGCCCCACGAAGATCTGGTCGCGCCAACCTGGGTCGGGAATGTCCGCCACGTCGTAGAGCAGCGCGGTCACGGGCGCATGTGAGGAGGCTTCGCCGACCATGCGCGCGGCCAGGCGCGTGAGCTCGTCGGCCTGGCGGAAGCGGCGCTTGTAGAGCGAGAAGCACTCCGCCGTGATGTTTGCGTGGCGCCCCGTCGAATGGCCTTCGACCTGCGAAGGCACGCCATCCACGTACTCGACGAGCGAGATGTACTCCACCGGCAGGACCTGGTTCACGAAGTCGAGCATCTCGCGCGCCGGCGCCCGCCCGTCGCCCGCGTCGAGCAGGCGCGCCACCGCCGCGGCATCGAGCATGTGCCCTGCCGGTGGAACGTCGAGCAGCCAAGTGGAAGCCATGACGCCGGAATATAGGCAAGCCACCCGCGAATCAACAGAGTGAATGCCCGCAGCGACGCGCCGCCGCGGGTAAATACCCAACAACTCGATGCGGCAACCAGTGCCTCCCGCTTTTCCGTGACATCTTCCTCGACATCCTGGTCAACGCTGTGCTGCGCCGAGCCGGCTCAGTTTGAGGCGAGTAAAGTCTTGCGGCCAAATGACACTCCAGCCACTGCAACTCAAATCGATCCTCTTCCTGGTTGCAGCCGTCGCCATCGGTCCGGTCATTGCGAGCTGGGCACTCCTGCGCCAAAACGCCCCCGCGGCGAACACGGTCGTGCTCTGGGCGATAGTGACCATCGCAGTCATCACGGGTGCTGTGCTCGGTGGCGCGCTGCTGCGCCGGTCCTTGACGCTCGGCAAGGACGAGATCGCGCTCAAGACAACCTTCTACGCGCGCACGGTCAAGCTCGCCGAGATCACCGGCGTGGAGGAGATCAGGCCCGGGAGCACAGAGGATGTGATCGGCATGAGAGTCAACGGGCTCGGGCTGCCCGGATTTCAATCGGGCTGGTTCAGCGCCAGGTCCGGAGGTCGGGTTTTCGTAGACCGTGGAGCGGGCGGCTACCTTCTGATCTCTGTCGGGCAGCAGCCAAAGCTCGCAGTGGGCGTCAGGGATGCGACGGCAACCATGGCGCTTCTTCAGCAACGCCTTGCGAGCGCGCAGCATTGCGCAACACCACCAGCTTCGACAGCCCGAACAGATTGACCGACTCCACGCTGAGCACCTGCCAGTCGTGGGCAAGGATCTGCTCGTCGTAGCGAAAATCGGAGCGGAACCCCACATGCTCGGCCGCCGAGCGCACGGCGCGTTCCAGCAGCCACCACGCCTTGCTGCCGCTGAAGTGATTCAGCACCACGAGCGTTCCGTCGGGCTTGCACACCCGCCGCGCCTCGCGCACGAGCTCGGCGGGCCGGGGCGTGACCGACAGCACGTAAGGCAGGGTCACGCAGTCGAAGCTGGCGTCGGGAAAGCGCATGCGCTCGGCATTCATGTGCTCGATGGCGATGTGGTGCTGTGGCAGCCGGGCCGCGCGCTCGCGGGCGCGCTCGAGCATGTCGTGCGACAGGTCGATGCCGACGATGCGGCATTCGGGCGGGTAGCCGGCCAGCGCCAGGCCGGTGCCCACGCCGACCTCAAGCAGCGAGGCCGGCTGCAGCGTGCGAACGCACTCGGCCATGCGCCTGCGCCCGGGCTCGAGCACCTGGCCGAACACGGTGTCGTACAGCGGCGCCAGCCGGTCGTAGGTGCGGGCAACGCCCGCCTCCAGGGCTGGCGATTCGGGCAGCGGGCGGTCGCCGTGCGCCGCGTGATGAGGGTCGACCGATCGGGCTCTGCTGTCCGTCATCTTCATTCCGTTCCAGTTCCAGGTGGGGCGCAAGCCGCCAGTTTGCACATTCCTGGCTGCGCGGCAAGCGGGATGCCCGTCCGCGCGTGCGCACGTACCGGGTGGCGCACGCTGAAGCTCCGCAAGAATTGCCGAAAGTCTTGCCGCGCGGACGCCCTGCCGCCGCGGTGCTTCTCAGCCCTTGTCGGCCTTGCCCGCCGCGTTCGCCAGCTTGCTCAGCATGCGGTCCACCAGCCAGGGTTGGCGGTTCTCGTCCTCGGCGCGCTCCTTGCGGCGGATCGCGTTGCGCACCACGATGGATCCCGCGTAGCGCAGCGGCTCGGGCGGAAACTGGCCGAGCGGCCCGTGCGTCATCGGGCTGCGCGTCCAGGCGTTGTCCTGGTCGAGCAGCAGCGACGAGAGGATCTGCCCGCCCATGTAGGTCGGCCCGACGCCGTTGCCCGAATAGCCGAAGCCGTAGTAGATGTGGGGCGCGCCGTCGAGCCGCCCGAAGAACGGAAAGCCCGTGGCCGAGCGGTCGGACGGCCCGTTCCAGCTCGCCGTGATCGGCGTGTCGCGCAGCGCCGGAAAGAACGCATGCAGCGCCTGCGTGAGCTGTGCCTCGTACGGCGATCGCTGGTCGAACACCCGGGCCATGCGCCCGCCCCAGGCGAAGGTGTTGCCGCCCTTGCCCAGCATGAGGCGGCCGTCGACCGTGCTGCGGTAGTAGTAGACGAAAGTGCGCGAGTCGAGCACCGAGACGCCGTCCGTCAGGCCGATGCGCTGCAGCAGCTCGGGGCACTTCTCGGTGATGACCATGTCGCTCGAGACGATCGCGATCGTTCGCTCGAACTGCGCGAAGCGGCTCGCCATCCAGGCGTTCATCGCGAGCACCAGCTTCTTCGCCTGCACACTGCCGGCCGGCGTGCCCACCACCACCGGGTGACCGCGTTCGAAGTCGAGCATCGGTGTGCGTTCGTGGATGCGGATGCCCATCGCCATCGCCACCCGGCGCAAGCCCCGCACCAGCTTGCCGGGGTGCACGGTGGCGGCGATCGGCGAGTACACGCCCGCGAGGTTGCGCGCCGAGCCCGAGCGCCGCGCCACCTCGTCGGGCGGCAGCGCGTGGTACGAGTGGATGCCGCGCGACGCGAGCGCCTGCATCATCGGATCGAGCGTGCCGACCTGCGCCTGCGAGGTGGCGGTGTAGAGCGTGCCGTCGCACCGCAACTCGGCATCGATGCCGTGGGCGGTGCAGAAGTCGGCGATGTGCCCGACCGCGGCCTCGGAGGCCTTCACGAGCCGCACCGCCTCGTCCTCGCCGAACAGGCGGCGCAGTGTCAGGAACTTGGCCGACCAGGTGAGCAGGCAGCCGCCGTTGCGGCCGCTCGCACCGGCGCCGCACAGGTCCTGCTCGAGAATGACGATGTCGAGCGCGGGCGCCTGCAGCTTGGCCTGGATCGCGGTCCAGAGGCCGGTGAAGCCGCCGCCGAC
Organism: Variovorax sp. Soil_C_19; assembly: GCF_057657255.1. Lineage (NCBI taxonomy): Bacteria > Pseudomonadati > Pseudomonadota > Betaproteobacteria > Burkholderiales > Comamonadaceae > Variovorax > Variovorax sp. Soil_C_19. The sequence continues at coordinate 92,012 of NZ_JBDGIV010000006.1, forward strand.
GATGCAGACATCGGCCTGCTGTTCGCCCTGCAGCGCGGGGGCCAGGTCGCCGTCGTTGAAGAGGGCCTGCTCGATCCAGAAGGGGCGCATGCGTGCTTACGCCGCGGCGAGTTCGAGGTGCCGCAGGAAGTGTGCGAGGTCGGGCGTGCGCGCGTCGGGCAGCTTGGCCACGTCGTCCCAGCGCCGCAGCCGGACCGCGTCCATCGCATGGGGTAGCGCCTCGAAGGCGCGGGCCGCGGCCTCGTCGAACACGCCGCCCTGCAGTTGCAGGCTGCGCTTCGAGTCGGGAGACAGCGCCTCGAGGTAGCCCGACTCGCGCGCACAGAGAAAGCGCTTGGCATCCACATGCAGCCGGATCGGCGCGAGCGTCGCGTCGCCGAACAGTCCGCGCAGAAACGGCAGGCAGCGGTACTGGTGCAGGTCGTCCAGGCCCTGCTGCGTCGGCGTGCCGCCGAAGTCGTGCAGCAGATGGCCCAGGTCGTGCAGCAGCGCGGCCGCGATGAGCGCGCTGTCCGCACCCGCCTGCTCGGCCAGGTGCGCCGACTGCAGCGCATGTTCGAGCTGCGTGACGGACTCGCCGTCGTACTGCGCGTGCCCCTTGGTTTCGAACAGGCCGACGATGTCGGGAAGGTTCAGGCTCATGGTCTTGGCCCTCTCACCACGGCAGCGAATAGGTCTTGGTGTTGGTGAAGCTCTTCATCGCCTCGAGCACGCCTTCCTTGTAGCCCAGGCCCGAGTCCTTGATGCCGCCGAAGGGCGTGAGCTCGAGCCGGTAGCCCGGCACCTCGCGCACGTTCACGCTGCCCACCTGGAGCTCGCGGATGAACTGCGTGATGTAGTCGAGGCGGTTGGTGCAGATCGACGACGACAGGCCGTAGGCCGTGCCGTTCGAGATGCGGATCGCCTCCTCGATGTTCTTGAAGCGGATCACCGGCGACACCGGCCCGAAGGTCTCGTGCTTGGCCACCGTCATCTCCGGGTCGACATGGTCGAGCACCGTCGGCGAGTAGAGCGCGCCGCGGCGCTCGTTGCCGTACAGCAGCTTCGCGCCGCCGGCGATGGCTTCGTTGACCACCGCCTCGAACTGCTTCGCGGCGGCTTCGTCGATCACCGTGCCCATGTCCATGGCGGGGTCCATCGGGTCGCCGTATTTCAGCGCGCGCGTCTTGGCCACCAGCAGCTCGACGAAGTGGTCGGCCACGGATTCGTGCACCAGCATGCGCTTCACTGCCGTGCAGCGCTGGCCCGAGTTCTTGTACGAGCCGCTGGCCGCGAGCGTGGCGGCCTCCTCCACGTCGGCGTCTTCCATCACGATGATCGGGTCGTTGCCGCCGAGCTCGAGGATCTGGCGCTTGTAGGCCGCCTTGCCCGCGATGTACTTGCCGATCGGCACGCCGCCCGTGAAGGTGACGAGGTCGACGTCGGCGTTGGTCAGCAGCTCGTCGGCGATCTCCTTCGGGTCGCCCGTGATCACCGACAGCATCTGCGGCGGCAGCCCCGCCTCGTACAGGATGTCGGCCAGCAGGAAGGCCGCGAGCGGTGTCTTCTCGCTCGGCTTGAGCACGATGCGGTTGTTGGTCGCGATGGCCGGCGCCACCTTGTGGATCACCTGGTTCAGCGGATGGTTGAACGGCGTGATCGCGGTGATGGCGCCCAGCAGCGGCTCGCGCAGCGTGTAGACCTTGCGGCTCTTGCCGTGGTGCGTGAGGTCGCACGAGAACACCTGGCCGTCGTCCACCAGCGCCTGGTTGGCCGCGAACAGCAGCACGTCGGAGGCGCGGCCCACTTCGTAGAGCGAGTCCTTTCGGCACAGGCCCGACTCGAGCGTGATGGTGCGCGAGATTTCGTCGAGGCGCGAAGCGATGATCTCGCCGGCGCGCATCAGGATCTTGTAGCGGTCGTAGCGCGTGAGCGTGGGCTTGTAGTCGCGCGCGATGCGCAGCGCGTTGCGCACGTCGTCGAGCGTGGCCTTGGGCACGGTGGCGATCACCTCCCCGGTGTAGGGATAGGTGACGTCGATGGTGCGGTCGCGGTGGACCTTTTCTCCGGCGATGCGCAGTGCCTCGCGGTGAATCTTGCCTGGCTGGAGGGCGGCTTGGCTCATGGGGTGGTGCTCCGGAGAATTATTGGGCGTGGTTCAGCGCGAGATCGAGCGCATCGAAGTTGCGCAGGCGGCGGCCGGCGTCGACGCCCGTGACCGGGCGGTTGCAGATCAGCGGCACGCGCTGCTCCGACACGCCGCCGTGGGAACGCAGCGGCACCTCGAGCGCCGACAGGTCATGGCGGCTCGCGGCGGTGCCGATCACGGTGCTGCGCTCGCTCACCACCACGATGTCGCCGATGCGGTCGGGCGGCAGCTCGAAGCGCTTGGTAGCCTCGGCGCGCGAGAGCACCGACTCCATGCCCGGGATCTGGCGGATGCGCTCGATCCAGCCCGGCACGCTCGCGGCGTCGGGCGCATAGACGGTGGCAAACGAGCCGAGCGCGCCGTGGTGCACCACGTAGGGGTCGGTGATCGGCAGGATGACGCGCGCCGTGCCCGCGCCGTACCAGCCGTCGAGCACGTCCTGCAGGTAGATGACGTTGGGCGTGCCGTCGCTGCCGTGCTTGTCGTTCATGCCGTGGTCGGCCGTGACCACGATGGTCGCGCCCAGCGCATCGAGCTGCGCGAGGTAGCCGTCCATCATCTTGTAGAAGGCGTTGGCCGCGGGGCTGCCCGGCGCGGCCTTGTGCTGCACGTAGTCGGTGGTCGAGAGGTACATCAGGTCGGGGCGGCCCGATTCCATGAGCTTCACGCCGGCCGCGAACACGAACTCCGACAGCTCGGCGCTGTAGACCGAGGGCACCGGCATGCCGACCATGCCGAGCACGTCGTCGATGCCGTTCTCTTCCATGGTCACCTGGTCCGACTTCTCCGACGAGAAGCAGATGCCCTTCATCTTGTGGCCCAGCAGCTTGCGCAGCTTGTCCTTGGCGGTGACCACCGCCACCTTGGCGCCCGCATCGGCAAAGGCCGCGAGCACGGTGCCGGCGCGCAGGTACTTGGGGTCGTTCATCATCACTTCCTGACCGAGCTCGCGATCGAAGAAGTAGTTGCCGCAGATACCGTGCACCGCGGGCGGCGCGCCGGTCACGATCGAGAGGTTGTTCGGGTTGGTGAACGAGGGCACCACGCAGTCGGCCAGCAGGTCGGCGCCCTCCTTGCGCATGCGTGCGATGGCCGGCGCGACGCCGGCCTCGATGGCGGCGTCGAGGTAGGCAGGCTCGCAGCCGTCGACGCAGACGACCACGATCGGGCGCGCCATCCAGCGGTAGCTCCTGGCATTGACTTCGAGTGTCTCCGGTGTCATTTCAGACTTCCTTTTGGGGTGGGTTGTTCGTTGCGTCGGCCATGCCGGGCGCGGTGCGGCCGAAGGCCTTGTGCATGCGGGCGCGGCTGCCCGCCACGTGCTCGCGCAGCGCGCGCCCCGCGGTGTCGGGGTTGCCGCTCGCAATGGCGTCGACGATGCGGTTGTGCTCGTCGGCCGACACGCGCAAGCCGCCGCCGCTGTCGAGCGCGCGCATCCTGAAGAGATGCAGCTCCTTCACCAGGCGCTTGTAGGTCTCGGTGAGCTTCTGGCTGCCGGCGGTGTCGAGCAGGATCTCGTGGAACTGCAGGTTGAGCTGCGCGTACTGCGCCACGTCCTGCGCCTGCGCGGCCGAGCGCATGGCCTCGACCATGGCGCGCAGCCGCGCCACCGCGTCGGGCGAGATCGCGAGCGCCACGCGCCGCCCGATGATCTCTTCGAGCGCTTCGCGCAGTTCGTAGATCTCATCGGCTTCCTCGAACGCGATCTCGCGCACGAACACGCCGCGGTTCTTCTCGTTGCGCACCAGCCCTGCTTCCTCGAGCGCGCGCAGGGCTTCCCGGATCGGGCCGCGGCTGGTGTTGAAGCGCTGCGACAGCTCGCTCTCGTTGATGCGGCTGCCCACCGGGAGCTCGCCCGTCATGATCAAACGCTCGATCTCTTCCTGCATCAGCATTGGCAGCGAGCTGGACTGGAGGAATGCGAGGGCGGCGGAGTGATTGCTGGTGACCATGGGGCGAATTTTTCTCGAGGGATTGCAAACTGTCAACAATTTTTTATTGACAGTCTTCAATCAGCCATCTACATTTCGCTCTCCGTCCGGAACGCCACGCTCGGAGAAAACACGATGACACCGACCCCCAGCCCCATCCTGCTCACGCCGGGGCCGCTCACCACCTCGGACCGCACGCGCCAGGCGATGCTGCGCGACTGGGGCTCGTGGGACGGCGACTTCAACGAGATCACCGCGCGAATCCGCGAGCGCGTGCTCGACATCGTGCACGGCAAGGGAACGCACGAATGCGTGCCGATGCAGGGCAGCGGCACCTTCTCGGTTGAGGCCGCCATCGGCACGCTGGTGCCGCGCGACGGCCATGTGCTGGTGCCGAGCAACGGCGCCTACTGCCAGCGCCTCGTCAAGATCTGCCGCGTGCTGGGCCGCAAGGTCACGACCATCGACTACACCGAAGACGGGCAGGTGCAGCCCGCCGACGTGGACCGTGCCCTCGCCGCCGACCCGGGCATCACGCACGTGGCGGTGGTGCATTGCGAGACCGGCGCCGGCGTGCTCAACCCGCTGCACGAGATCGCGCTGGTGGCCGCCAGGCACGGCCGCGGCCTCATCGTCGACGCGATGAGTTCGTTCGGCGCACTCGAGATCGATGCGCAGAAGACGCCCTTCGATGCGGTGATCGCGGCCTCGGGCAAGTGTCTCGAAGGCGTGCCGGGCATGGGCTTCGTGGTGGCGCGGCGCGCCACGCTCGAGCGCTGCGAGGGCAACAGCCACTCGCTCGCCATGGACCTGTACGACCAGTGGGTGTACATGGAAAAAACCACGCAATGGCGCTTCACGCCGCCCACGCATGTGGTCGCGGCGCTCGACGAAGCCATCTCCCAGTACCTCGAGGAAGGCGGCCTCGCAGCGCGCGGTGCGCGCTATGCGCGCAACTGCAAGGCGCTCGTCGACGGCCTGGCCGCGCTCGGCCTGCGCAGCTTTCTAGCCCCCGCCATCCAGGCGCCGATCATCGTGACCTTCCACGCACCCGACGATCCGGCCTACGACTTCAAGGCCTTCTACCAGCAGGTGAAGCAGCGCGGCTACATCCTCTACCCCGGAAAGCTGACCCAGGTCGAGACCTTTCGCGTCGGCTGCATGGGGCACTTCGGCGATGCGGGCATTCCGGGCGCGGTGGCGGCCATCGGGGAAACCCTGAGGGCGATGGGCATCCGCCAGGGCGCGGCCGCCGTGGCAGCCTGAGGCCGAAGCGGCGCCACGACAGTCACCGCTGACGCGCCGGCCCGAATCCGTCCTGCCAGGGCGGGTTGGCAGTGACCTACCATGCATGCCTTGGGAGATCCTCTTCAGAGGAAGGACATCGACATGGGTGACTACCGGGCGGCGCATTCGCCGGCGCATCTGCTGGACCCCTCGGTACCGGTGGCAGCGATCCTCGACAGCGTCGGGCACGCCGTGATCATCAAGGACGAGGCCTCGCGCTTCGTGCACCTCAACGCGCCCGCCTGCGCGCTGCTCGGCATCCCGCTCGAGCGCGCGCTCGGAAAGACGGATCACGACGTGCTGCCCGCGGAGACGGCCGACCGCATCCGCGCCGTCGACCTCGAGATACTCGCCAGCGGCAACGCGCGCAGCTTCGAGGAAGAGATCACCCTGGCGGACGGCTCCACACGGATCCTGTTCACCTGCAAGCAGCCGGTCGAACTCATCGGTGCCGAGGGACGGCTGCTCGTGGCGGTGATCTCCGACGTCACCGCGCTGCGCACGGCCGAGCGGGTGCTGCGCGACAGCGAGGCCCACTACCGGTCCTTCGTCGAACTGCATCCGCAGATCCCGTGGATCGCCGATGCGTCCGGCGCAGTCATCGAGGCCGGGCCCGGCTGGCCGCTGCTCACGGGCACCAGCGTCGAAAGCGGGCTGGGCGTCGGGTGGGAATCGGTGCTGCATTCCGACGACCTCGAACGCGTGCAGGTCCAATGGCAGGCGTCACTGGTCGATGGCACGCCCTTCGATGCCGAATACCGCGTGCAGAGCGCCAAGGGAGGGTACAGGTGGCACCGCAGCCGGGCGGCTCCACGGCGCGATGAGCACGGCCGCATCGTGCGCTGGTACGGCCTGCTCGAGGACGTGCACCCGCAGCGCACCGCAGTCGACGCGCTGCGCGAAAGCGAGGCATCGGTCAAGGGCATCTTCGACAGCAGTCCCGACTGCATCAGCATGCTCGACCTGTCGGGACGGACGCTGCTGATGAACAAGGCGGCACAGCGCATGATCGGCGTGGACATCGCTGAGCTTGCCGACCGCGCGGTGCTTGAAAAGATCTTTCCCGACGGTCGGCTGCAGAGACTGCGCGCCATGTTCGACGTGGTGCGCGCGGGCGGCACCGCCCGCATCGATCTCGACTCCGTCGATGCGGAGGGCACGCACCGCTGGCTCGACGTCATCGCGGCGCCCGTGCTCGACAGCGCCGGGACGCCGAGCCGCATGGTGTCGATCTGGCGCGACGTCAGCGAGCGGCGCCATGCCGAGGAGGAGCGGCTGCAGGCGCAGAAGCAGATGTCGCACATGGCGCGCCACGACGTGCTCACGGGGCTGCCGAACCGCGTGGCTTTCCGCGAGGCGTTGCAGCGGCACCTCGCCGACGCGGCCGGTCGCGCGGCCCCGGTCGCGGTGCTGACGCTGGACCTCGACGGTTTCAAGGCCGTCAACGACGCCTACGGCCATGCGACCGGCGACCTGCTGCTGCGGGAGGTGGCCGAGCGGCTGCGGCTGTGCATGGGCGCCGACGACCACACGCTCGCGCGGCTCGGTGCCGACGAATTCGCGATCGCCTGCACCGGCCTCCAGAAGCCGGACGATGCGCTCGCGGTCGCCCGCCGGCTCATGGGCGTCCTGTTGACCCCCTTCGAACTCGACGGGCACAAGGTGGGCATCGGTGCCAGCGTCGGCGTGGCGGTGGCGCCCGACGACGGCGACGCGGCCGACGAGGTCATTCGGGCATCGGCGGTGGCGCTGCACCAGGCCAAGGCCACGGGCGGTGGCAGCTTCTTCAGGTACGTCCACAGCATGGACGCGCAGCTGCAGACACGCCAGGCGCTGAAGCTCTCGATGCGCGAAGCGCTCGTCAAGGGCGAGTTCGAGGTGCACTACCAGGCGCTCGTCAACCTCGCATCGGGCCGCATCACCGCGTTCGAGGCGCTGGTGCGCTGGCGCCACCCCGAGCGCGGCATGATCCCGCCGGCCGAGTTCATCCCGATCGCAGAGGAGACCGGGCTCGTCACCGAGATCGGCGAGTGGGTGCTTCGCGAGGCCTGTCGCGAATGCGCGGCATGGCCCGACGGCATCGCGGTGGCGGTGAACCTCTCGCCAGTGCAGTTCCGCGTCGGCCACCTCGTCGACACGGTGCGCAACGCGCTCGAGGGTTCGGGCCTGGGCCCTTCGCGCCTCCAGCTCGAGATCACCGAGTCGGTGCTGCTGGGCAATGACGACATGAACCTGCGAACGCTGCAGCAGATCCGCCAGCTCGGCGTGAAGATCGCGATGGACGACTTCGGCACCGGGTACTCGTCGCTTGGCTACCTGCGCAGCTTTCCGTTCGACAAGATCAAGCTCGACCGCAGCTTCATCGCCGACCTGCCCGATGGCAAGTCGCTCGCGATCATGCGCGCAGTGGCGGGCATCGGAAAGGCGCTGGCCATCGCCACCACGGTCGAGGGTGTCGAGACCGAGGCGCAGCTGCAGGCGGTGACGCGCGAAGGCTTCGACGAAGCCCAGGGCTACCTGTTCGCGCGGCCGGTGCCGGCCGCGCAGGTGCCGGGCGTCATTGCCGCGCGGAGGGCTTGACCCGCTGCTGCCTGGCCGGCTGGGCCGCGCGGCGCGCTGCACCAAGTTCCGCCATCGAGATCTGCAGCTCGGCCATCGTCTGCACGAGGAGCGCCAGCAGCGCGGCACGCTGCCGCAGGCGCACCGCCTCGGCACGGCGCGCGCGCTCGGCCTGGCGCGTCGTCGCCTCGATGGCCGCGAGCGCCGACGGACCGGCCGCGGTGCCCTGGTGCATCGTCACGCCCGCCATGCCCATCACACGGCAGCGGCGGCCACGCCCTCGGGCGCCGTGGCGGCCTCGGCATTCGCGGCATCCCCGCGCGCCTCGGCCGCCGGCGTGTGGTTGCGCAGGTGCAGGAAGAACTCGCCCATCATCTGCATCCACAGGCGCATCGCGAACGCGAGGTAGGTCGGGCTCACGCCGCCGGCCACCACCACGTCCATCTCCAGCACCACGAAGTCGCCGTGCTGCGCCACCCGCGCGAAGCGCTTGGTGCGGTGCCAGGCGGCCGGCACCGAGTCGGGCAGCGTGCCGCCCTGCACGCGCAGCGGGCAGCTCAGCGTGAAGTCCGCGTACTGCGTAGTGGTGACGGGGTTGCCCCACAGCACCTGGAAGCCGATGCCGTGGCTTGCGCTGTGCAGGCGCACCACGCCGTCCTGCTCGATGGCGGTGACGGCGGCACCGGCCGCCTTGATGGCGTCGGACACCTGCTCGGGCGTCACGGCGTCCAGCAGCAGGTCGAGGTTCGTTGCAGCGGCGGCGCTGTCGGCCGCTTCGGTGTTCGTCGTCAAAGATTTGTTGGTCATTCAGGAGCCTTTGGGCTTGGGTTGTTCAGTTCGTCTTCTTCAGTGCCGCGTCGAGCGCGGCGGCGTCGATGCTCAGCTGCGCCGGCGGCGCCAGCTGCGCCAGGAAGGCCTGCACCAGCTGCTGCTGGCGCTGCTGACGCAGGGCGGCGCGCAGCTGCGGCGTCATCTCGTCGAGCGTGGCGGTGCGCGCGGGCTGGATACCGAGCAGCTTCACCACATGGAAGCCGGCCTCGGCCTCGACGGGCTCGCTGACCTCGCCGACCTTGAGCTTCGCAATGGTGTCGCGCAGCGCGGGCAGGATGCGCGCGAGCGGCAGGGTGTCGACCTCGCCGCCGCGCTCGGCGCTGCGCGGATCCTGCGAGCGCGCGCGCGCCAGGGCGGCAAAGTCGCCGGCGCGCGCCTCGCGGGCGATCGCTGCGGCCGTGTCGCGCACCTTGGCCATGGCGGCGGCATCGCGCTCGGGCGTGGCCAGGTAGATCTGCGCCACGCGGTAGGCGGCGGGCAGGTTGAAATTGGCCTTGCCCTGCTCGTACGCAGCCTTCAGTTCGGCGTCCGACGGAAAACCCGCCGGCACCTGGCTCACCGAATCGAGGTAGCTGCTGCTCACGATGCGCGACGTGACCTCGCGCACGGCGGCATCGATCTGCGCCTTCACCTCGGGGCGGTCGGCCCAGCCCTTGGCGCGCGCGTCGCGCAGCAGTGCCTCGCTCACGAGGCGCTGGCGCAGCCAGGCGTCGAGGCTCGCGCGGTCGGCCTTCACGGCGGTGCGCTCGGCCTCGGGCAGCGCCTGCAACAGCCGCTCGACCTCGTCCTGCCGGACCGTGGCGTCGCCCAGGCGCGCGACCACGGCCTGACCCGGTGCGGGCGCCTGCGCGGCGGCCACGCCCATCGACGAGACCAGCACCACGCCGGCGGCGGCGCGAAGCCCCTGCGCCAACACGGTGGACGACGACTTGGTGCGCTTCATGGCTTGTCTCCCGCGGCGGGGGCCGCCGTTGTGGCGGCAGCGGCAGCCGCGGGCGCGGGCGTGTTCACCGCGCGCACGTCGAACTTGCCTTCGTACAGCTTGTCGCCGTACTGCTGCGCGATCTGCTCGAACTTGACGCGGCTCTGCGCGGCAAAGGGCTGGCGCGATGCGAGCACGCTGCCCAGGTCGACGGTCTCGTAGGCGCGCAGGATCTCCTGCCCCACCGCATAGAGCTGCTTGTTCTTGGCCTCGCACTGCGTGAGGGCGGTGCGCTGCATCGCGGCCTCGCCCGCGAGGCGCTGGCGCTCGGTCTCGGCGGCGCGCGCCATCTTCAGCAGCTCGTCGTAGGCGCCGCGGTACTGCGCCACCTGAGCGGCGGCCTTTTCGTTGGCGGCCTGCGCCTGCTGGCGCAGTTGCTCGGTGCCGGCGGTGGCCTGGCCGCGCGCATGACGCTCGGCCGACAGCTGCGCTTGGCTCTGCGCCAGCTCCTTCTTAAGCGCCTCGAGTTCGGCCGGCGCCGGCGCGGCAGCTGCGGCCGTGGCACCGGTACCCGCGGGCTGGCCGGCCTTCAGCGCGGCCAGCTCGTTCTGCACCTGCTGCAGCTGCGAGGTCGTCACGCGCAATTGCGCGCGCAGCCGCTCCTCCATGCTCTGGCCCTGCGCCTGCTGTGCGTGGGCCATGCCGGCCGTCGCGGCCAGCACGGCCAGCACCAGCGCCGAAAGATGTTTTCTGGACACGGGGGCCTCCTCAGAATCGCGCATTGAATTCGAGCTGCAGGGTGTCGATCGACAGCGGCGGTCCATAGATTTCCTTGGTCGAGATCCAGCGGCCGGTGAACCACATGTTCTTGTCGATCGCATACGAGCCGCCCAGGAAGTAGCCGCGCGCATTGGTGCCGCCACCATGGAAGGTCGAGTCGTTGTAGCCGTCGGGCATGGCGTCGGGCTCGATGCGCTTGTAGCCCGCGAGCACGTTCCAGTCGCCGCGCGCCGAGGGCGACGGCTTGCCGTAGGTGGCCTGCAGCATGTAGGCGTTGCCGCCGCTCTTGAAGTCGCTCTGCGCAGTGCCGCCCGTGGGGCCGAAGTTGTTGACGATGGCGCCGCGCGCGCCCGCACGGCTCCAGATGTCGTTCGCGTCGTACGCGGTGTTGCGCACGAAGTTGGCGTCCAGGCGCAGGTTGTTGCCCGCCACCGCGGTGTCCCAGCGCAGGTTCAGGTCGATCAGGCGGAACCGCGATGCCAGGCCCACGTACTGCGGCTGCGGCGTGCCGGCCGGGTTGAGCGGATCGAGCGCGATGTCGCGCAGCAGCATGAGCGTGTTGCCCTTCTGCATGAAGGCCGGGCGCGACCAGTCGGTGCTGCAGCCGTCGGCGCCGGCGTAGAGCGCGCAGGGCTGCGAGACCTGGCCGCTGATGTTGCGGAAGTTGTAGTACGCGAGCGCGCCACGCACGCGGTTGTCGTCGTTGATCTTCCAGTCGGCGCCGATCTGCGCGCCGAGCAGCCACTTGTTCTCGCTCGCCATCTTTTCCTGGCTGCGGCTCGGCGAATTGTCCGACGAGTATTCGAGCGGGATCAGCCCGAGCGTGCCGAACAGCGAGAGGTCCGGGTTGGACGCGAGCTTCTTGTCGAACTGCGCGGCGATGCCGTCGAAGTTCAGGTCGTTCGAGAACACCAGGTCGCTCGACATGAACGGATTGCCGAAGCGCCCGCCCGTCACCGTCAGCCAGTCGACCGGCTTGTGCGAGATCCACATCTGGTCGAGCCACACGCTCTTCTTGCCGAGCCCGCCGCCCAGCGTCTGGGTGGTCGAGACCGGGCTCTCGTCGCTGCCCGAGGCCAGGCGCACGCCGGCCTTGGTGTTCTCCGACAGGTCGGCCAGCACGCCCAGGCGCGCACGTGCACGGAACAGGTTGCGGCGGTCCTGCCGGGTGTTGAGGATCGACGGCAGCGAGAGGTTGGTGTTGGGGTTGACGTCGTAGCCGCTGCCGTCGTTGAGCGCGGGCCAGTTGATCTCGATGTTGCTGTTGTTGCCCGCGTAGCTGCGCGATTCGTTGCGGATGCGCACGTCGCCTTCGAGGCGGATGCGCTTGCTCCACTCGGGGGTTTCGTTGGGCGCGGCCCAGCCTTCGTCCTTGGCCTGCGCCATCACCTGGGTCTTGACCTCGTCGCGGATCTGGTCGCGCACGGTCTGCGAGATGTAGGGCACGCGCACGTCGCCGGCTTCGAGCCGCAGCCCGCCGGCGGTGCTTGCCGAAGCGGCCGTGGCCGAGGCGGCGATGCGCTGTTGCGCCTGCTGCGCGGCCATGGCCTCGGTCTGGGCCTGCGCCAGCAGCGCCTCGCCCACGTCCTTGGCGAGCGTGCCGCTCTGGATCAGGCCGCGGATCAGCTTGACCATGGCGGTCTCGGCGGGTGCCGGTGCGGCCGACTGCGCATGGGCGCCGGCGGCCGCGAAGACGAACGCGGAGGCCACGGCCGCCGCGAGCGCGCACTTGCGCAGGGTCGGCATGGCGCCCCGGCTCTGGATGTTGGTGAGATGGTTCATCGCTTCGTTCACAGGATTGAATGGGACTGGCAGGGCATCGGCACGGGCCGCGTGGAAAGTCGCGGCGCTCATGGGCGGCGCCCCTTCATGGACACGCGCATCGGAAAGCGCAGCGACGCCGGCGGCGTCTCGCCCGGCCGGTCGAGGTTGCGCACCAGCGCAAGCACCGCCTCGTCGATGTCGCCGGTGCCGGTGCCGCGCACCAGCTGGACCCGCGTGGTCCGGCCGTCGGCGCCGAGCCACAGGTCGATCTGGATGTCGTCGAACACCAGCTGGCGGGTGCGCGCATCGCGCGACAGGGCCTGTTGCAGCAGGCTGGAGACATAGCGCGCATACGAGCCGCTGCCCAGGCCGCCGCCGCCACCGCCGCCGGTGCCGCTCATGCCGCCGCCGCTGCCGGCCTGGATGCCGAAGGCGTCGTTGCCGGCTTCGCCCGCGCTGTCCATGGTCACCGGGTCGCCCAGGTCCTTCGAGGGGCTGGGCGGCGCGTCGTCCTTGGGGGCTTCGAGCGGCTCGATCGGCTTGGGCTCGGGCTCGACCACTTCGGGTTTGATCTTTTCCGGCTCGGGCTCGGGCAGCTTCTCGGGCTCGGGCGGCGGTGGGGGCGGCGGCGGCAGCATCAGCATCGGCGCATCGGCCACCACGCGCTTGGTGCTCGCGGTGTCGGACAGCAGATACCACACCAGCGCCACCAGCGCGGCGAAGATCGCCAGGCCGATGGCCGTGCCGCCCCAGCGGCGCCAGAGGCCGGAGGTCGGATCGCGAGGTTTCACGCTCCGCTCCTCACTTCTGCTTGCCGGTCACGAGGCCGATCTGGTTGAGCTCGATGCGGCGCAGCAGGTCGAGCACGTCGACCACCTTGGCGTACTGCACGCTGGCATCGCCGCGCACGATCACCGGGAAGTCCGGCGACAGCGCCTTCTCGGTGCGCAGGCGCTCCTCGAGCTCGGGCAGCGTCACCGGATAGGCGTCGAGGAACACGTTGCCCCCGTTGTCGATCGTGATCGCCTTGGTCTTGGGCTTCTCGAGTGCCACCGAGGCACTGGCTTTCGGCAGGTCGACCTTGATGCCCGGAATGCTGGCGTTGCTGGTGAGGATGAAGATCACCAGCACCACCAGCAGCACGTCGACGAAGGGCGTGATGTTGATGCCGCCCGTGCGCTTGCGCACGGCGAACTTGGCTGCACTGTTGGCCATGGCGTTGCGGACTCAGGCGCGCTTGGCCACGGCCACCGGCAGCGAGCGGCCCTCGCCCTGCTCTTCGGCCAGGCGCGTGACGAACTCGTCGACGAAGACGGCCATGTCGGCGCCGATCGCGTCGGAGCGCGAGGCCAGCCAGTTGTAGCCGAACAGCGCGGGGATCGCGACGCCCAGGCCGGCCGCGGTACACAGCAGCGCCGCCGCCATGCCCGGGGCCACCGAGTTGATGTCCACCGCGCCGGCCATCGCCGCCACCACGAACACCAGCATGATGCCGATCACGGTGCCGAACAGGCCCACGTAGGGCGCGCCCTCGATGGTGGTCGACAGCCAGTTCATGCGCTTTGACATGCGCTCGGTCTCGCGCACCATCACGCCGTCCATGGCGGCGCGGATCGCGCCGATGGTGGCGGTCGATACGGCGCTCAGGTCGTAGCCGCGGTCATGGCGGCGGCGCATCTCGTCGATGGCCACTTCGTACAGGCGCCATAGCGAGGAGTCGGCGCGCACGCGCTCGGGCACGGTGTTGCTCACCGCCAGGCGGTCGAGCGGGGCACCGGCGGATTCGCGGAAGTGCTCGATGAAGGCCGCGTTGGCGCGCGAAGTGGCGCCGTAGCTGCGGCCCTTGCCGATCATGATGGCCCACGACAGCACCATCATCAGGCCCAGCAGGCCCACCACGATCCAGGCGTCCAGCGGCATCGCGGCCAGGATGTAGCCGAAGTGGCTCTTGCCGGCCTGCTGCTCGTCGGCACCGAACACCGTCAGGCGGGACTCCGCGCCTTGCGACACGGCATCGGCCAGCAGCAGCGCGTCGGTGCGCGCCACCTTCGAGAGGCGCACTTCGTCGACCGCGCCGGTGAAGGGCGCGAAGGCGGCCGCGGGCTGCGCGCCAGCCGCAACCGGCAGGCTGCCCGGTGCGTCGCTGCCGAGCGCGGCCGCGCTGTTCAACGCCGGCAGTCTGGCCGCCAGCGTCACCGTCGGACGGCCGCCCACGTACAGCGCCACGCTCTCGCCCTCGGCCTTGACCGCGAGGTGCGACCACTGGCCGGCCTGGATCGGCTGGCCCGGCGTGCTGCGCTGGCCGTTGACCTGCACGAAGGGCACGCCCTGGTCGATGCCCACCACGAACTCGCCCGCGCCGTCGCGGCGCGCATAGATCGCCTGGCTGGCGCCGAGCGAATCGGGCCGGACCCAGGCCGAGAAGGTCAGCGCACCGCCGGCCGCCACGGCGAGCGACGGCGTTGCGGGCAGCATCAGCGGGCCGCTGCCCAGCTGCGCGCCCTTGCCGATGACCGTGCCTTCGACCGGCACGGCTGCGGTCTGGCCGTGGTTGCCGTAGGCGGTGGTGTCGCGCGGCGGCACGGCCGCCTCGGCGAAGTGGTAGACCAGCGTGTAGTCGGGGTCGAAGCTGCGCTGGCCGTTGCCCGATGCGGGCGCCTTCGGGTTGCCGTAGTACATCCACAGCTTCTGCGGCGTGCCGGCCGAGACGTTGGGCACGTCGACCCAGATCAGCGCCATGCCCAGCAGCGGATCGAACTGCTCGATCTGGTGGTTCAGCACGGTCTTGTCGTCATCCGCCACGAAGCGCAGGTCGGCGCCCGTCTCGCTCACGCCCTCGAACTTGAAGTTGCCCGTGTGCAGGCGAACCAGCACCGGCGCGCGGCCGGCATCGCTGCCGATCGCGCCGGCCTGCGGGCCGCCGTCGATGGTGACGGGTTTGCGGTAGGCCCATTCGGCCTGCCACCAGGCGTGGGCCAGGCCCGGCAAGAGCGTGCTCAGCAGGGTGAGCACGATGAAAAGAATGCGTCGCATGACAGGGTTCTCCGGAAAGCTCGTAGAGAGAGACAAGAAAGAAGGAAAGGAATGAGCGAAGGAAAGAAGGCGGATGAAAGCCGTGCGCTTCAATAGCTCGCGGTGAGGCTGAAATTCACGCGCGTGTCGTGCTTTTGGGTGCGCGGACCATCGATCAGCGGATAGCCGATGTCGACGCGGCCCGACAGGTACGTGCCCACCTTGAAGGTGGTGCCCAGGCCCACCGAATACAGCGAGAAGCGCTCGTCCTGCTCGGGCAGCGGGCTCTTCAGGCGCAGCCGCGCCGCATCGGCGAAGGCATACACGCGCCAGTTCTCGACCGTGCTGCCCAGGAAGGTCAGCGGCTGGCTGCGCAGCTCGACCGAGCCGACCACGCCGTAGTCGCCGGTGGCTTCGGCCGAGAGATAGCCGCGCACCGAGTTCATGCCGCCGCCGGCGATCTGCTCGCTCGACACCAGTGGCGAATCGGTCATCTGGCCGTTGAAGCGGAACGACAGCTGCTGGCCGCCGCCGAAGGTGTGCGTGCCGTTGAGGTCGGCCTTCAGCACCATGAAGCTCGGCGAGGCCTTGTAGCGCTTGTAGTCGAACGCGGCCCAGTCGCTGCCGTAGTTGAACGAACTGCTGGTGCCCGCCACCAGCGAGACGCCCACGCCGAGCTGGCTCTTGTCCGACTGCCGGAAGCCCGTGTACGACAGCGTGACCGGCGCGTACTTGAGCGGCACGGTGTCGGCCGTGCCGTTCAGGCTCAGCGCCTCCTTGTTGTTCTTGAAGTCGATGCCCACGCTGAACGCGTGCCACCAGTTGCCCGCGTTCGGCACGGTATAGGTGGCCTTCACCCCGATCGAGTGACCCTTGCCGAGGACGTCGGTGCCGCCCACGGTGGCCACGTTGCTGTCGGACACGAAGGCGGTGGCCTCCACGCTCCACGCGGTGCCCGAGATGGGCGCCGCATACGAGGCCGAGAACACCTGGGTCTGGCTCAGGTCCTGCGGCGCGCCGAAGAAGCTCAGCGAGGCGCTGTGGCCCAGCTGCCAGAGGTTGTCGTGGCCCAGAGAGGCCGTCGCGCGCAGCTTGCGCGTGTCGGCGCTGTAGTCGTTGTTGAGGCCGACGCTGCCGCGCCATGGGCTCGAGTCCTGGACCTTGAGGTCGACGTCCATCGTGCCCGGCATCGCACCCTGGCGCACCAGCGGCATCACCTGCCGCTTCGGGCCGCGGTTGAGCGCTGCGAGTTCGGCCTGCGCCTGGTTGAAGTCGGGCACGCCGCCCTCCTTCAGCGCCGGCACCTGGTCGCGCACGTCGAGCGGCGAGTTGTATTCGGCGCCCACCACGCGCACGCGGCCCACGCGGGTCTCGTTGACCTGCAGGAACACCACGCCCTGGGTCACCTGCTGCTCGGGCAGGTCGACGTACACCGACTGGTAGCCCGCTGCCTGGTAGGCCGCGAGCAGCGCGTCGCGCGCCGCTTCCACATCCTTGAGCGTGCGCTCGGGCCCGAGGAAGGGCGTGACCGCCTTTTCGATGGCGCGCGCATCGAGCACGGTGTTGCCGCGCACGATGTACTCGGCGATGTCGACCTTGCGGGCGGGTTCTGCGGGGGCCGCGGCCTCCTGGGCCAGGGCTGCCGCCGGACTGCCCAGCGCCATCACTGCCAGCCACACCGCTTTCCAGCACAGCGGTGGCCGGCTCTTCTTCATGTCATGCATTTACAGCTCGGTTCTCAAGGATGAAGCTCGCTTGCAGCGGCTCATGATGGAGAGCCTCGATGTCGCTGCTGCGTACGGTTACCTAGACGCGTGGCGTACGCAACGACTGCGGTTTGTCACGAAAACTTCATCAAGAAAAAAGGCCTCCCGATCGGGAGGCCTTGAGCAGACTCTTCACCTTGGCGTCGTCACCGCGCCGGGCGGGGCAAGACGATCTCGAAAGTGATGCCATCCTCGGATCTGCCCGTCGTGCCGCGCTGCGAGCTGAAATACAGGCGCGTCCCATCCGGAGAGAGGGCCGGCCCGGTGGTTTCGCTTGCGTTGTGTCCGACCAGGCGCGCGATCACCTGGGCACTGCGGTCGGCACGCACGATGCCGACTTCCAGGTTGCCGCCATCCTCGGTGGCAATGATTTCGCCGAGCGCGGTGATCGTGATGTTGTCAGGCCGGTTGACGGCGAAAGTGACCGGGTCGACCGAGTTCTTGTTGCCGTCGTAGATGACCTCGATCGTCTGGTTCGCGACGTCGAAAGCCCAGATGCGGTGGTTGCTCTGGGTAGCGAAGTAGACGATGCCGTTGAAGTACCAGGTCCCCTCGCATTTCGGAAAGAAGGTGCCCGGCGGGACGACGCCTTCCGCGGGCGCCACCGCGAGGCGGACGTAGCCTTGGCCCTGCTCGGGATGGAGGGCATCGACCCAGTCGACTGCGCATGGCTTGTCGATGTCGAGCCCAGCCGTTGCTGCGGCGGCGATCACCTCGGCGTTTGCAGGCAGGCCGCGAAGCTGCAACACCTGCAGCTTGCCGTTCTGCAAGCGCGGCCGGTCCAGCCCCTCCGGCCAGTCGGTCGCATCGCAGACGAAGCGATAGATGCGGCCACCACTGGAATCCTCGGTCAGGTAGAGGACGCGGTTGAATGGATCGACACTCACCGCCTCGTGCGAGAAGCGGCCCAGCGCGGGGAAGCTTCGTCCCGTCTGGCCGTCGACCCACGGCGTGAACGGATCGCACTCCCACACCAGGCCGGCGCTTCGGCCGATCAACGCGACCAGCGGATCGTTCGGGGCCAGCTCGAACTCCTCGCAGGACAGCCAGGTGCCCCATGGCGTGCTTCCGCCAGCGCAATTGCCTCCGGTGTTCTTGAGGATCGGGTAGCTGTCGATCAGTTCGCCATCCTTGCTGAAGCGCAGCGCACCAGCGCCACCGGCAGGCTTCATGTCGGCGTCCAGGGCCAGTTCGGAATTGCTGACGTAGACCCAGCCGCCATCTGCAGCGGCGAAACACGCCCCGCCATCCGGAGCGCCGTGCCAGGCCGGCCTGCCCGGCAACGGGGGCTGGCCCGATCGCGCCACGATGCGCGAGCTGAAACCCTGGGGCAGCATCACGCCATTGGCATCGGCGGGCTGCAGTTCGGACATGGCTTCGAACGGGCTCGTCGAACGGGGCGGCTCGGACGGCGCCGGTGCGGGTTCGGGTGCAGGCGTCGGTGCAGGTTCTGGTGCGGGCGCAGGGACAGGAGGTTGTGCCGCCCCCAATACGGGAACGATCCGGTCACTGCCGCCCCCGCAGGCTGCAACGAAGCTGGCGACGGACACGCCGCCACCGCTCGCGAGCGACAAGCGCAAAAATCGACGACGACCAGGAAGGTCGAGAGGAACAATGTCGGGCATCTTCGTGGTCTCGAAACGTGAAAAGGCGTAAGCCTGGCCGGCGTCGATGTCAACCGCGTGTCGGCTCGCTCGCTGCGGCACACTCCACGCGATGCCCGCCGCCAAACCACCCGTCCAACCCGACGCATCCCCGACCTTGTTCAAGAACGCCAAGGCCTTCGAGACCTGGCTGAAGAAGAACCACGCCACCTCCGACGGCCTCTGGCTCAAGATCGCCAAGCGGGGCGCCGATGAGCCCAGCGTCACCTACCCCGAGGCGGTGGAGATCGCGCTCTGCTGGGGCTGGATCGACGGCCAGAAGAAAGGGCTCGACGACCAGCACTTTCTGCAGCGCTTCACGCCGCGGCGCGCGCGCAGCGTCTGGTCGAAGATCAACGTCGACAAGGTCGCGGCGCTCATCGAGGCGGGCCGCATGCAGGCGTCGGGCCACGCGCAGATCGAGGCCGCCAAGGCCGACGGACGATGGGCGCGGGCCTACGACGGCGCGCGCACGTCCACCGTGCCGGAGGACCTGCTGGCGGCGCTCGAAGCCGAGCCGAGCGCCAAGGCCTTCTTTGCAACGATCAATGCGGCCAATCGCTACGCGGTGCTGTGGCGGATACAGACTGCCGTGAAGCCCGAGACGCGCGCCCGACGCATCGCCCAGCTTGTGGAGAAGCTCGCACGCGGCGAGACCATTCACATCTTCAAGCCCGCTGCGAAGGCGTGATCTCGACGAGGCGGACCTGGCACGCTTCTATTGCGGCGCAGAAGAAGCACGTGAAGACGACGGACGGCTCTGGGGTGCTGCAAGCAGAGGCGATCGCAAGATGATCTCGGCCGTTGCAAGGAAATGCTGTTCCAGCTCTTTGAGGGCCGCTTTTTCGTCACGCTTCAGCACCGCCTCGGTCAGGCGGCGGTGCTCACCGCGCACATCGCGGGTGTCGGTTTCCAGCGGGGCCGAAAGGCGGCGATAGCGCTCGCTCTGCTCGTGCAGCAATTTGCGCAGCCGCAGCAGCCAGGGGCTGGGGCACGCGCTGACCAGCGCTTCATGAAATTCCTTGTGCGAATGGCTCCAGACGTCGGTGACCCGCGTTTCCGCGTCGGCTGGCGAGTCCTGAAGCCGTTCCATGCGATGGGCGGCAGCGACGATGCGCGATTCCCATTCGACGTCGCCCAGCCTCATCGCCTGCGCGAGGCACAACGACTCGATCTCGACGCGGGTGCGGGTGATGTCCAGCAGTTCTTCGCGGCTGACCGGACTGACCCGATAGCCGCGATGGGACTCGGCGATCACCATGCCCTCCGCACTCAGGCGAGACAAAGCCTCCCGAATGGCCCCGAGGCTGACCTCAAAGCGCTTCTCCAGTGCGCCGATGTTCAGCTTTGCCCCGGCAGGCAACTGACCGTCGAGGATCTCGGCGCGTATCAGGCGACAGACCGTCTCGGCCTGCGTGGGTTTGGCGGTAGGCAGCATGGCTCTGAAATTTTATCCGGGTATGTACTAGCTGCCGAATAATATATTGTTAGCTAAATTATACATATCACCTGATGAAAACAAAGTTCAGGTCATTCAAAGGAAAGAGACACATGAAATTGCTGCGTTTTCTGTCGGAAGGACGCGAAGGCTGGGCGGTCCACGACGCGGCTGGCGACGCATGGCACGGCACGACGCAAAGCGCCCTCGCGTATCCGGGCGCACTCGACGACCTGATCCGCCAGGGCCGGCCGGCGCTCGATGCCGCAGCATCCGTGATGCACCAACAGCCTGCGCTGGACCTGGCGCAGGTGCAATTGCTGGCCCCGCTCGGTCGTCCCGCCAAGATCATCTGTGTCGGGCTGAATTACCGGGACCACTCGGAAGAAAGCGGCTTTGTACAGCCGGACTACCCCACGCTCTTTTCCCGCTTCACCACCAGCTTGGTCGCGCATGACGCACCCATGTTGCACAGCGCGCTCTCGGACACGCTGGACTACGAAGGCGAACTGGTCGTGGTGATCGGCAAGGCAGGTGCGTGCATCACGCGCGAGCAGGCACTGTCGCACGTGCTGGCGTATTCGGTTTTCAACGACGGCAGCGTGCGCGAGTACCAGTTCAAGTCGCCGCAATGGATGGTCGGCAAGAACTTCGACGGCACCGGCGCTTTCGGACCCTGGCTGGTCACGGCCGACGAACTGCCGCCGGGCGCCCGCGGCCTGCTGCTGGAGACGCGACTGAACGGGCAGACCGTGCAATCGGCCAACACCAGCGACATGGTGTTCGACGTGGAATCGCTGATCGTCACGATCAGCGAAGCCATCACCCTTGAAGTGGGCGATCTCATCGTCGCCGGAACCCCCTCGGGCATCGGGCATGCGCGCGAGCCGAAGCTCTACATGAGGCCTGGCGACGTCTGCGAGGTCGAGATCGAAGGCATCGGCCTTCTGCGCAATCGCGTGCAGAGCAGGCCCGCGTCCCACCCGCCCGTCAACCACTGAGGAGACACCATGAACTGGTCCCGATTTATTTCCACTGCAGCCTTCAGCACGCTCGCGGTGCTGGCGCCATGGAGCGCGGGTGCGCAGGACATCAAGGCGCGCACCGCGCGTTTCGGCCACGGCATGGCCGACGCGCACCCGGCGGGGCAGGCGGCCCGGATGTTCTCGGCCGAGATGGAAAAAGCGACCGGCGGCAAGATGAAGACCGCCGTCATCGCCAACCAGGCGCTGGGGCCCGACCCGCAGATGCTGGGTGCGCTGCAGGGCGGCGTGCAGGAGTTCTACACCGGCAGCGCGCTGGCGCTGCTGGGCCAGGTCAAGGAGCTGGGGTTCCAGGACGTTCCGTTCCTGTTCAACACCGAAGCCGAAGCCCACGCCGTTTTCGACGGACCGGTCGGCAAGCACCTGAACGACAAGCTCGCCGGTGTCGGCATCCATGTCTTGGGCTGGTGGGAGAACGGTTTTCGGCACATCACCAATTCGAAGCGCCCGGTCAACACCCTGGACGACCTCAAGGGGCTGAAGCTGCGCACCCAGCCCAACCCGCTCACGCTGGACGCCTTCAAGGCGATCGGCGCCAATGCGTCGCCGCTGCCGTGGTCGGAACTCTTCGTGGCACTGGAAACGCGGGCGTTCGACGGGCAAGAGAATCCCGTCGTGCTGATGTACACCCAGCGCTTCTACGAAGTGCAGAAGTACATGACGCTGTCGGGCCACGTCTACTCGCCGCTGATCTTTGCGGTGTCCAAGAAATTCTGGGACAGCCTTTCGGCGACCGAGAAGCAGATGATGACCACCGCCGCCGCCAGGGCCACCGCATTCCAGCGCAAGACCACGGCCGCCGAGGCCAGCAGCGCGCTGCAGGGCATGAAGGACAAGGGCATGCAGGTGACCCAGTTCTCCGCCGCCGATCTGCAGGCCATCCGCGACCGCGTGCCGCCGGCCATCGCGCCGCACCTGGAGAAGATCGGGCCCGAGTTCATGACCCTGGTTCGCAGCGAGATCGCCCGCGTTCGCGCCGCCCAATAACGTTCCCGCTCCACTGTGAATTCCCGCCCTCCACTGCCTGCCGTCTTTCTCGAGAACCTGAGCCAGCTGCTGGGCGATCGCCTGTCCACCAGCGCCGCCGTGCGCGCGCACCATGGCCGCGATGAATCGGTCCTGCCGGCCATGCCGCCCGATGCGGTCGCATTCGCACGCACCACGCAGGAAGTGGTGGCCATCGTCAACCTGTGCCGCGTGCATCGCGTGCCCCTGGTGCCGTACGGCGCCGGGTCCTCGCTCGAGGGCCACACGCTGGCCGCGCAGGGGGGTCTGACATTGAATCTGCAGCAGATGGACCAGGTGCTGGCCATCCATGCGCAGGACCAGACCGCCACCGTGCAACCCGGTGTGACGCGCAAGGCGCTCAATGCGCTGCTTCGCGACACCGGCCTGTTCTTTCCCGTGGACCCCGGCGCCGATGCGAGCTTCGGCGGGATGTGCGCAACGCGCGCGTCGGGAACCAATGCGGTGCGCTACGGCACGATGCGCGAGAACGTGCTCAACCTCACCGCCGTCACGGCCGATGGCGCGGTCATCAAGACCGCACGCCGGGCCAGGAAATCGGCTGCCGGCTACGACCTGACACGGCTGTTCGTCGGCTCCGAAGGCACGCTCGGCGTGCTGGTCGAGGCCACCGTCAGGCTCTATCCCCAGCCCGAGAGCATCATGGCGGCGGTATGCGCCTTCGCGGACATCCACGCGGCGGTGGAAGCCGTCGCCCTGATCATCCAGATGGGCGTGCCCATCGCGCGTTGCGAGTTTGCAGATGGCGTGGCCATCAAGGCGCTCAACCTGTACAGCAAGACCGGGCTGCCCGAACAGCCCCATCTGTTCTTCGAGTTCCACGGCAGCGAAGCGGGCGTGCGCAAGCAGGTCGACGTGGTGCAGAGCATTGCAACGGACGGTGGCGGTGCGCAGTTCCAGTGGGCCAGCAGCCCCGAGGAACGAAGCCGGCTCTGGGAGGCTCGGCACAACATCTATTTCGCCGCGCTGCAACTGCGTCCGGGCAGCCGCTCGGTGGTCACCGACGTGTGCGTGCCGATCTCGCATCTGGCCGCCTGCGTGACCGAGACCGCGCACGACCTTCAGCGCAGCGGCATGCTCGCGCCCATCGTGGGCCATGTGGGCGACGGCAACTTCCATGTGCAGATGCTGGTCGACGGCGCCTCCCAGGCCGAACTCGACCAGGCCGAACACCTCAACGCACGCCTCGTGGCGCGCGCCCTGGCCATGGACGGCACCTGCACCGGCGAGCATGGGATCGGCCTGCACAAGCAAGGCTTCCTGCTCGACGAACTGGGCAGCGCCCCGGTCGATCTCATGCGGCAGATCAAGCGCACCATGGACCCGCACAACATCATGAACCCCGGAAAGATCTTCTCCGGGGCCGAGCCCGTGGCTGCCCCGTCTTCTTGAACGTGCACAGACAGCAATGAAACGACTGATCCACTGGTATTTCAAGGCGCTGGAACTGGTGATGGTCCTGTGCCTGGCCGCGATGTGCCTGATGGTGTTCGGCAACGTGCTGCTGCGCCACTTCTTCGATTCGGGAATCAACGTCTCCGAAGAACTGTCGCGCTTCATGTTCATCTGGCTCACCTTCCTGGGCGCCATCCTCGCGATGCGCGAAGGCGGCCACATGGGCGTGGACATGGTGGTCCGCCGGCTGACCGGCAAGGCGCAGTTCGTGGCCGTGGTGCTGGCCCAGGGCCTGGTGTTCGGGTGCTGCGCCGTCCTGCTGTGGGGCCTGATCAGGCAGTACGCGCTCAACGCAGCCAACATCGGCCTGGTGACCGGCATCTCCCTGGCCGTGGTGTATTCGGTGGCCTACCTGTGCGCAGCGTCCATTGCCATCATGGCGTTGGCCAACATGGTGCGCCTGCTGCTCGGAAAGACCAGCGCGCAGGCACTGTTGCAGACCGGCAGCACGGACTGAGGACGCACAGCCATGATCGTCACCATCTTCGTTGTTGCGCTGCTCGCCGCCATGGCGCTGGGCGTGCCGATTGCCTTTGCGCTGATGGCCTGCAGCATGGCCATGATGCTGTACATGGACTTCTTCGATGCGCAGATCATGGCGCAGAACATGTTGTCGGGCGCCGACAGCTTTCCTCTCATGGCCATTCCGTTCTTCGTGCTTGCGGGTGAGCTGATGAACGCCGGCGGCATCAGCAGGCGCATCGTGAACGTGGCCAGCGCATGGGTCGGCCACTTCAAGGGCGGCCTGGGGTATGTGGCCGTCTTCGCATGCGTGCTGATGGCGTCGCTGTCCGGCTCGGCGATCGCCGACACGGCAGCGGTGGCGGCGCTGTTGATCCCCATGATGCGCAAGGCCGGCTACGACATCCCGCGTGCCTCGGGCCTGATCGCCTCGGGCGGCATCATCGCGCCGATCATCCCGCCGTCCATCGGCTTCGTCATGCTCGGCGTCGTGGGAAACATCTCCATCACCAAGCTGTTCATTGCCGGTATCGTGCCCGGCTTGCTGATGGCCGTGGCGCTGGTGCTGACCTGGGCCTTCCAGGCCAGGCGCGGCGACATGCCGCGCGGCGAGAAGATGCCGCTGCGCGCGCGTTGGCAAGCCACCTTTGCGGGCCTCTGGGCCTTGCTGCTGCCGGTCATCATCGTGGGCGGCCTGAAGGCGGGCTACTTCACGCCGACCGAGGCCGCCGTCATTGCCGTGTTCTACGCACTGTTCGTGGGCTTCGTCGTCTACCGGGAGCTGAAGGTCGCGCAGCTGTACGCCTTGCTGCTGGCGGCCGGCAAGACCTCGGCAGTCGTGATGTTCCTCGTCGCCGCGGCGCAGGTCTCGGCCTGGCTGATTGCCGCGGCGAGCATCCCCATGGTGGTCGCAGACCTGTTGCAGCCGCTGGTGGACAGCCCGACGCTGCTGTTGCTGGTCATCCTGGTGCTGGTCTTCGTGGTGGGCACCGCGCTGGACTTCGCGCCCACGATCCTGATCATGGTGCCGGTGCTCATGCCGATCGTGAAGATGGCCGGGATCGACCCCGTCTACTTCGGCGTGCTGTTCATCATGAACAACGCCATAGGCCTGATCACCCCGCCCGTGGGCACCGTGCTCAACGTGGTCTGCGGGGTCGCCAGGGTGCGCATGGAGCCGGTGATCCGCGCGGTGCTGCCTTATCTGCTGGCGCAGCTGGGCGTGCTGCTGCTGCTGGTGCTCTTTCCGCAGATCGTGATGGTGCCTCTTCAATTCCTGACACGTTGACGATGTCCTCGAGCCAACCTGAAGCGCCGGGCGATTCAGCATGTCGCAGCGGGCCGCGATGCGGCATGCGCCGCAATGGCGCGCAAGGCCCGCAGGTCGAGGTGCCGCGCGGCGCTGGCCGGGTCGGGCTCGGCCAGGTATGGCACGACGCCGAGCAGGGGCGCGCCGAGCGCGGCGCGCAGTGTCTGTAGGTTGGCTTCGGGCGCGAGCATCGCGGGATCGATGCTGCTTGCGACCCACCCCGCCAGCAAGAGGCCGCGCGTCCGGATGGCCTCGGCCGTCAACAGCGCATGGTTGAGGCAGCCCAGCCGCATTCCCACCACGAGGATCACCGGCAGGCCCAGTGCGACGGCCAAGTCGGCGCTGTCGAAATCGTCGCCCAACGGCACGCGGAAACCGCCCACGCCTTCGACCACGACCGCCTCGGCGCGCCGCGTCAATGCCGCGAAGGCCGACAGCAAAGGCGGCAACTCGATGCGCACGCCCTCTTCGGTGGCAGCGAGGTGCGGGGCCATCGGCGCGCGCAGCAGGTAGGGACAGCGCAGCGCCAGCGGCGCGTCGGCATTGCCAGCCGCGCGCAACTGCTCGACGTCGTCGTTGCGCCATTCACCCTCGACGAAGCTCAGGCCCGCGGCCACCGGCTTCATTCCGACTGCCTTCATCCCCGATGCGGCCAGCAGGCCCAGTATCGCGCTGCTCACCAGCGTCTTGCCCACGCCCGTGTCGGTGCCCGTGACAAACCAGCGCAGCGGCATCATGCGGCGTCCCTCCAGGACTGCGCCAAGGCCTTGCCCACAGCGTCGACCAGCCGATCCACGTCGGCCTCGCTGTGGCTGGCCGACAGCGTGATCCTCAATCGCGCGGTGCCCGCAGGAACTGTCGGCGGGCGGATCGCGCCGACGCGCAAGCCGCTGGCGTCGAGGTGGGCCATCAACTGCATCGCACGTGCGTTGTCGCCGACGATCAAAGGCTGGATCGCCGTGGGCGAATCCGGCAACCAGGCGCTGCCGTCGGGCGGCAGGATCTCCCGGAGCCCACGCCGAAATTGCACGATCCTTTCTTCGAGGCGCGAGCGGCGCAGGCTGCCTTCAAGACCCTCGATCATCGCAAGACTCGCCAGCAGCGCATGCGCGATGGCCGGCGGCGCGGCGGTGCTGAAGATGTAGGGCCTCGCCCGCTGCACGAGGTAGTCGATGACGGTGCGATGCGCCGCCACGAACGCCCCCGACACGCCGGCCGCCTTGCCAAGCGTGCCGACCAACACCAGCCGTTCCGAACGCAGCGCCGCAGCTTGCAGCACGCCACGGCCGGTGGCGCCGAGCACGCCGAAGCCGTGGGCGTCGTCGAGCACGAGCCACGCGTCGTGGCGTTCCGCCAGCGCGAGCAGTTCGGCCACCGGCGCGATGTCGCCGTCCATGCTGAAGACGGCATCGCTCACGATCAGCTTGACGGGCGCGTTGCAGGCGCCGAGCTGTGCGTCGAGCGCGGCAACTCCGCGGTGCGGGTAGCGCTCGACGCGCGCCTTGGCCAGCCGCGCACCATCGATCAGCGACGCATGGTTGAGCGACTCGGAGAAGATCACGGCCTCCGCACCGCCGAGCGCCGAGAGAACAGCAAGGTTCGCCATGTAGCCCGTGCAGAAGAACAGGCTCTGCGCCTTCGGAATGTACGGGGCCATCCAGGAAGCCAGCCGATCCTCGAGTTCGGCATGCGCGCGCGAGTGGCCCAGGACGAGGTGCGAGCCACCGCTGCCCGTGCCGTAGCGCGCCGCGCCTTCTGCCATCGCAGCGGCCAGCGCCGGATGCGCGGCGAGGCCCAGGTAATCGTTGCTGCTGAAGCAAAGCATCGCGCGCTGTGCGGCCGAACCGGCAAGCGTGAGCGACTGCCCGGGTGCGCAGGCTGTCTCGGCGATCTGCCGGAAGCGGCGCAGCGACTGCGCGTCGAGGGCTGCGATCTCGTGCTGCAGGCGGTCAAGCAAGCGCGACATCGTCTTCTCCTTGCGTGCGGGTGGAGGCTGCCACGTCCTTCAGCGTGGCGATCGTTCCGTCGACGAGCAGGTCGATCTCGCTCTCGCCGATCGCATACGGCGGCATGAGGTAGACCGTCGCGCCGATCGGGCGCATCAGCAGTCCGTTCGCCCTGGCAGCCAGGTGGAAACGTTCGGCGAAGCGGGATCCGGGCGCACGCACGTCGAAGGCGGCGATCATGCCGCGCTGGCGCAGGTGATCGACCGGCATGCCCCGCAGAGCCTCGCGCAGGCGCGCGTTCATCCGTTCTGCACGGCCGCGGTTGCGCCGTAGCGCGTCCTCCTGCTCGAACAGGTCCAGCGTTGCGAGCGCAGCGCGGCAGGCCAACGCATTGCCAGTGTAGGAATGCGAATGCAGGAAGCTGCGCGCCACGTCGTCGTCCACGAAGCCCTGGTAGATTTCGTCGCGCGCCATCACCAGCGCCAGCGGCAGGTAGCCACCGCTGATGCCTTTCGAAAGGCACAGAAGATCCGGCCAGATGCCGGCCTGTTCGCACGCGAAGAAGCTGCCCGTGCGGCCGCACCCGACGGCGATCTCATCGGCGATCAGGTGCACGCCGTAGCGGTCGCACAGCGCGCGCACGAGGCGCAGGTATTCGGGGTCGTGCATCGCCATGCCGGCCGCGCATTGCACCAGCGGCTCGACGATCACGGCGGCTATCGACTCATGCTGCTGCGCGAGCAGCGTCTCGAGATCCGCGGCGGCACGGCGCGCCACCGCGACGGAATCCTCACCGGCTCGGGCGGCCCGTGCGTCGGGCGATGCAACGTGGTGTGCGTCGGCCAGCAGCGGGCCGTAGGCGCCGCGGAACACCGGTACCTCAGTGACATGCAGTGCGCCCAGCGTTTCGCCGTGGTAGCCTTGCCGCACTGCGACGAAACGCTGCTTGCCGCTGCGGCCCGCGTTGCGCCACGCGTGGTAGCTCATCTTCAAGGCGATCTCCACGGCAGAGGCCCCATCCGATGCATAGAAGCAGTGGCCCAGCGCATTTCCGCTGAGCGCGGCCAGCCGTTCGGCCAACTCGACGGCCGGCGCGTGCGTGCAGCCCGCGAGCATCACATGCGAGAGCGTATCGATCTGGTCCTTCAACGCAGCATTGATGGCAGGATGGGCGTGGCCGAACAGGTTGACCCACCACGAACTCGTCGCGTCGAGGTAGCGACGTCCGTCGTGATCAAACAGCCACACGCCCTTGCCCCTTGCGATGGGCAGCGGCGGCACCGCTTCGAGCCGGATGCTCTGCGTGCAGGGATGCCACACATGTTGCCGGCTGCGCTGCTGCCAACGGGTGTTTTTCGATGGCGCGGGCAGCAGGGAAGAATTGATCGGAGAGGCCATTCATTGCGTGCTGGAGTTGCGAAGGGCGCGATCGTATCGACGCGCCTCGCGTGCGACAAACCACTGGATCGGCGTCGAACATCCGCGCCGAAGCCCGAGCTTGGGTCGGGTACGCGGCGAGTTACGCGCAACGCCGCGCAACATGGCCGCTTTTCAGCGGACCCCGCACCGGCGACGAGAGCGCAAGTTGTCGTTCTTGCGATAGATATAGCTGCGCAATGTCGCTCGAACTCAGCGGCCGCGGACCGTTTTTTGTAGTCGGACAGCTCTATGGCGGACTCTCGCTATCGCCCGCTGCCGGCTGGTTTCCGGCGAACGGATTCGCGCAACGCAGGCATTGGCGCTGTTGATGGAGAGCGTGCCGTGCGCGCCCTGAAGCGCCTATAGTGGGTCGTCAAGCCTCCGAAGCACGAGCTGCTGGCCACTGCCGCCGCATCGTTCCCTGACCAAGGAGGTCTCATGCACCGCTTTCTTTCCAATGGCCGCGACCACCTGACTGGAGTCTCCGCACGCTCGACCGCCGTCGCTCTTAATCTACGGAGACTTGCATGACCAGCACTCGCAAGCTCTGGACGGCGCTGGCCGTTCTGCTGGTGACCTCGTTCGCTGTACTGCTGTGGGCTGGTGGGGAGATCTTTCGCGCCGCGCCGCCAATGCCCGAGAAGGTCGTGGCGCAAGACAGCGCCGTCCTTTATACCCGTGGCGACATCGAAAGAGGCCGCCAGGTTTGGCAGTCGACAGGTGGCATGCAGCTGGGATCGATCTGGGGCCACGGCGCCTACGTTGCGCCCGACTGGAGCGCGGACTGGCTCCATCGTGAAGCGACCGCAGTGCTGGACATATGGGCGCGCGGCCAGGGTGCCGACGTCACGTACGCGCAGCTATCTGCAGAGCAGCAGTCCGCCCTGCTCGGTCGCCTGCAGGCAATGATGCGCGAAAACACTTTCGATCCCCAGACAAGGACGATCACGGTAACGGGTGACCGGGCCGCCGCCATGTCCATCGTCGCTGCGCACTACGTCAGTCTTTTCGGCAATGACAGCGCAACTGCCGAGCTGCGCGAGCAGTATGCGATGAAGGAATCCACGGTCGGTACGGCCGAAAACCGGCGCGCACTTGGCGCCTTTTTTTGGTGGACGGCGTGGGCTGCCACCACCGAACGCGCCGACAAGCCTGGGGACCTGCCCGCGCCCGACACCGGTGGCATGACCGCCAAGAAGGTGACATACACGAACAACTGGCCCTCGGAGCCGCTCGTGGGCAACGTGCCCCCGCCGGCGCTCTGGGTCTGGTCGGCCTTCAGCGTTCTGTTCCTGATCGCAGGCATCGCCATCCTGGGCTGGCACCACGCGATCACCCATGGACGCGCCGAAGAAGCGCGCGCGGTTCCGACCAGCGATCCCTTCGCATCGCTGCGGATAACACCATCGATGCGCGCCACTGCCAAGTATTTCTGGGTGGTTCTTGCGTTGTTCCTTCTGCAGATCCTGCTCGGCGCGATCACCGCCCACTACCAGGTCGAGGGGCAGGCCGCCTACGGCTTCGCGTTGTCCAACTACCTGCCCTATTCGCTCGCGCGGACATGGCACACCCAACTGGCGGTGCTCTGGATCGCGACAGCGTGGCTGGCCACCGGGCTGTACATTGCTCCGGCGCTTTCGGGCCATGAACCCAAGTACCAGCGATTCGGCGTCAACTTCCTGTTCGTATCGCTGCTGCTCATCGTGAGCGGAGGGTTTGCCGGCCAGTGGTTCGCGGTGATGCAGATCCTGCCCCTGGACTACAACTTCTGGTTTGGACACCAGGGCTGGGAGTACGCCGACCTGGGGCGGTTCTGGCAGTGGTACCTTTTCATCGGCCTGCTGCTCTGGGTCGTGATGGTTGGACGAGCCTTGTGGCCGATCTTGAAAGGACCGTCCAGTCACTCCAAATCGATCGTGGGGCTGCTGTTCCTTTCGACGGTCGCCATCGGCCTCTTCTACGCATCGGCACTGATGTGGGGCGAGCACACCCACCTCTCCGAGGTGGAGTATTGGCGCTGGTGGTTGGTGCATTTGTGGGTCGAAGGATTCTTCGAAGTGTTTGCCACCGCGGTCATGGCGTTGATCTTCACTCGCCTGGGGCTGATCAGGACATCAAGCGCCAACATCGCGGTGCTGTTCGCGACGATCATCTTCATGTCGGGCGGTGTCCTGGGCACCCTCCACCACCTCTACTTCATCGGCACGCCGATTTCGGTGGTCGCACTGGGCGCCAGCTTCAGCGCACTCGAAGTCGTGCCGCTGGCCTATCTGGGCTTCGAGGCGTACCACACCTGGAAGATGGGGCAGGCAACGCCCTGGATGGCTCGCTACCGCTGGCCCGTGATGTTTTTCATCGCGGTGTCATTCTGGAACCTGGTGGGTGCGGGGCTGTTCGGCTTCCTGATCAACCCGCCTCTGTCCCTCTACTACATGCAGGGCCTCAACCTCACTCCGTTGCATGCCCACACTGCACTGTTCGGCGTCTACGGCATGCTGGGCATCGCACTGATCCTGTTCTGCCTGCGTGGCCTGCGCGGACACATGGTCTGGAACACCGGGATGCTGAAGCTTTCGTTCTGGTCGCTCAATCTCGGGCTGGCCCTGATGGGCGTGCTGACCTTGCTGCCACTGGGCACGCTGCAGTTGCTGGCGGCGATTGAGCACGGTTACTGGTATGCGCGTTCAGCAGCGTTCATGCAGAAGCCCATCGTGGAAGCGCTGGTCTGGATGCGCACGCCGGGCGACATCCTCTTCAGTGTGGGTGCATTCGCTCTGGCCTGGTTCGTGCTGAGGCTATGGATCGCACCCCGACGAGACCCTGGGCTGGCTGGTGAGGTGGAAGCGCCCGGCAGCCCATCTTGAATGGGCCCGGCGCTGCGGCAAGGATGGTGGCCGCCAAGCCGTGAAGCCCGAGACGCGTGCCAGGCGCATCGCCCAGCTGGTGGAGA
Source organism: Variovorax sp. Soil_C_19 (assembly GCF_057657255.1). NCBI lineage: Bacteria > Pseudomonadati > Pseudomonadota > Betaproteobacteria > Burkholderiales > Comamonadaceae > Variovorax > Variovorax sp. Soil_C_19. The sequence goes on from NZ_JBDGIV010000006.1 coordinate 123,683, forward strand.
AGCTCGCACGCGGCGAGGCCATCCACATCTTCGAGCCCGCTGCCAAGGCGTGACGATCACCCGCAAGCTAACGGCACAATCCGCCACCGTGCAACCTCTTCCACAGCGGTCCTTCGCCAATTGGCTCGTTCCCGTCGCGCTCGCCTGCCTCATACTGGCCTTGCAGGCGGGCGGTGAGCCGGTGTACGAAGCGCTGCGCTACGAACGCGCGGCCGTGCTCGACGGGCAGTACTGGCGCCTGCTTTCGGCGCATGCGGTGCATCTCGGCTGGGCGCACTGCCTGATGAACACTGGCGGGCTGGCGCTGTGCGCCGCGTTCGCGGCAGGCACTCGCAGCGGGCGTGCCTGGGCGGCCGCGATGGTTGTGCTGGCCTTCGGCGTGGGGATCCTGCTGATGGCTGCATCGCCCCAGGCCACGAACTACGCGGGCCTCTCCGGCGTGCTCTATGGGCTGTTCATCTGGGTGCTGGCGCCGCGTGCGTGGCACGGCGATCGCGTGGCCTGGATCGTCATGGTGGCCGTCATCGCACGCATCGGCTGGCAGATGTTCCATCCGCCTTCGGACGCGCAGCGTGCGCTGATCGGCGGCGAGGTGATGGTCGAGGCGCACCTGTACGGCGCGCTGTGCGCAGGAGCGCTCTGCCTCTGGCAGGGCGCGTGGCCGCACTTGCCGCGGGCAAAGGCCGGCGCCGAGGACTGACCTCGGCGCCCGCTTCACAGCTTCACAGCTTCAGGGCCGGCGGCGGCGGACGAGCGCAAGCGCTGCGAGGCCAGCCAGCGCCAGCGCGAGGTCGCCCGCGTCGAACGATCCGCCGCGCCTGGTGAATGGGAAGGCGATCGCCATCCCCGGCGACGCAGGGGGCTGTGTCGTCGGCGGCGGCTCATTGTTCGGCGCCTGGGGCTCGATGTCGTAGGCATAGAGCTTGACGCTCGTTCCCTCCGCGGGACCCTCCGCCTGCATGGCGACGAACCCGCCAACCGATGCCTGCCGCTGGCTGATGGCGTTCCCGGCGTCCCTGTTCGGCGTCTCGCCATCGCTAACTTCCTTCAGGACATGGTGTTGTTTGACACCGTCCTTGTCGGAATACTGGAACATCTTCATCTCGCCGGTCTTCGGGTCGATGGGCGTGTTGAACCAGACCGCCTGATCGAGCGATCTCTCGGCGATCTGCGAGCCCTCCTGGCCGTTCGTCTGGCGCGTGATCAGCGAGTGCTGGTTCCCCACGACGGTGCCATTCGCGCCATTGCCTCTGAACATCACATGCGGGTAGACATTGGTGCCATGGATGAAGCTCTGCATCGTGTGCCCTTCCTCCGCGGCGTACGGCCCTGCTGCAGGGCTCTTTGCCTCTTCGAAGACGAACTTGAGGTTGTCCTGAGCCAGAGCGGGCTCGCTCGCGGGCGCATTCGAATTGGGCAAGGGCACAAGGATGTCGCCACGGACGATGACAGGCGTGCGCGACAGCGATTCAGGCGAGGCCGTGGTCGCGGGCTTGCTTCGATTGGTCAAAGCAGCGGCTTGTGTCTGTCCGTTGAGATCCGACGCCCCGGACACGACCATGTACGTCCTCCCGGGTTCGATTCTCGTGGCGAGCCGCCAGGCTTTTTCCGTCGCTGCATGCTTTTGCAACCGCAGTCCGACCGGATTGTTGATCGGGTCTCGTGAGGACAGGACGAGCGTGTTGTGGCCATGTTTCGGCACCGCCTTCATTTCCGTGACGCCGGTCGCTCTCGCCATGCCGTCGTTCCCGTAGGAGGTCTTGTACTGCTTGAATGGGGTCACACCGTCACTGAAGCGGACTTCCGCATACGAGAGGGGTGCCTCCAGTGCGTTGGCGGCATCCATCCAGCCGACGGTCATCTTGCCGAAGGACAGCACGAACGTCGCCGTGTTCTCCACGTGGGCAGCCGCCGGTGCGGGCCCCCTCGCGGTCACCGTCACGTGGCAGGGCTTGCCGGGAATCACAGCGCAGTCGGGCGGGTTGAACTTCATGCTCTCGACGGCAAACCCCGAGGGCAGGGAGACGTTGGCAGCGGTGAAGACGACGTTCTTCGTGTCGACCGGCACGTTGATGTCGAGCATCGCCTGAGCGTTCTTGCCGCCCCAGGTCCGGGCTTTGAAGGATTCGCCGCCATAGCTGAAAGTGGCGGTCACGCCGTTCGGCGGCAAGCCCGCATCGATGAGGTACTGCTCCGGGTTCGTCGTGGCCCAGTACGCCTCCTTGGGTTTGCCGACGCTGGACCACGGGTACCCGTTGGTGTGATAGCCCGGGTCCGTCATCCCCCACCAGGTAACCCGGTGCACGCCTCCCTTGTACTCAGGGTGACGACCTCCCGGGCCGGCGGCGTATTCCTTGAGCAGGCTGAAAAGTTTCGCGTACTGGATGCCCTGCTCCATGAACAGGGCCTCCATTTCGGGGCCATTCTGGATCCGCTGTCCTTTGTCCAGGCCCAGGTTCGGCGCGAGATCCAGCTCGGTCAGATCGACATTCGCGCCGGTTTCGAGATAGGTCTTGATGGTCCGCTCGAAGGCGTCGAGGTTGAGCCTCATGTCCCAATGCCCCTGCGTGCCGATGACGTCGATCAGCGGCCTGGGCTTGCCCTTGGCGTCCAGGAGGATCCGCCCCTTGCCGGCAGCCGATTCGGCCGCGTACCGTTCATTGAATTCCTTGACCATCGCAGCGATCGCCGTGGCCTTCGAGGCGCGCTCGTTGTCGTTGAAGTCGTTGTAGTTCAGGATGGCCGTCGTGTTCTGGCGCGCGTAATAGAAAGCGTCATACATGTATTCCCAGCTCTTCCCACCCTTGGCATAGGCTTGCGCCCATCGGGCCGGCCGCTCCTCGGGACTGTAGCCCGTTCGCAGGGCGTTCCTCCAGTCGGCGGGGTTGTCGGGGTTGTCCTTGAACGCTTCGTTGACGACGTCCCATGAGTAGGCCTTGAAGGGTTCCCGATCGAAATGGCCGGCCACGGTCCGCACGTAGTGCTCCAGACCGGTCTTCGCCGTTGCGTAGTCCCACGGCGTTTCCCATCCGCCGTTCGAAGTCAGGACGTTGGGGGCCGGCCATTGCGCCGACTGGTTGTGCCAGAGCAGCACGTGCCCGGTGACCTTGACGCCGCGCGCATTGGCCGCGCTGATGTCGGCGTTGATGCCCGAGGTCAGATTGGTAAGGAAATTGGGGGTGAGATTGCTCATCCCCCCATTCCAGAAATCGGGCTTCATCGCGTTGCTCGGCGTCACCGCGTTGAAGTGTTTCAGGGTCATGGCGGCGACCGAGTTTTCACCCGGCACCACCTCGGCGCCGAAGTTGCGCGCGTCGAGATTGGTGCTGCCGATCAGGAAGTAGTTCTTGTACACGTCCTTCAGCGCCGGCCAGGCCGCAGGATCCGAAGGCCGATCAGCCGCCAGGGCAGCGCTCGCGATCACGAGTCCGGTTGGCAGCGAAATCAAAAGCCGCATGAAGCCAGGTCTGCTGCGCCCCCTCGCAGATCCACGTTCGATGGTCAGATGCATGCTTGTCTCCTTGGGTTGAAAGGACTCACTCCGGGCGGGTTCCAGGCGGTGGCCGGCCGTCACAGCCGTCCCCCCTGCAGCAGACCGCGCTCGGCCAGGTTGCCGATGAATGCACGCAGGCCGAAGCGCCAGGGCGGCGCGGCCTCGCAATGCGTCACCCGATTCAGGAGGCAGCCCAGCCAGGGGCTGTGGATGCTGACCATGTCGCCCAGCTTGTGGGTGAACCCGCCGCCAGGCTCGTCCCGGTCTTCGGTGGGCGCGAACAGCGTTCCCAGGAACAGCATGAAGCCGTCGGGATACTGGTGGCAGGCCAGTGTCTGCGCCACCAGGTCGACCGGGTCGCGGCTGATGCTGGCCATGGTGTTGATGCCCCGCAGCGTATAGCCGTCGTCGCCGGCCACCTGCAGGTGCACGGTCTCGTGGCGCAGCTGATCGAGGCCGAAGTGGCCATCGAACAGGCGGATGAAGGGGCCGATGGCGCAGGACGCGTTGTTGTCCTTGGCCTTGCCGAGCAGCAGCGCACTGCGGCCTTCGATGTCGCGCAGGTTGACGTCGTTGCCCAGCGCGGCGCCGACGATGTCACCACGGCTGTTGACGGCCAGCACCACCTCGGGCTCGGGGTTGTTCCAGGTCGATTCGGCGCGGATGCCGATGTCCTGGCCATGCCCCACCGATGCCAGCACGGGCGCCTTGGTGAAGACCTCGGCATCGGGGCCGATGCCGACCTCCAGGTATTGCGACCACAGCTTCTGCTGCTGCAGCAGGTTCTTCAACGCCAGTGCCTGGGCCGAGCCGGGGCGGATGTCGGACAGGCTGGTGCCGATCGACGCGGTGATCTGGCTGCGTAGCGCGAGCGCACGACTGGCGTCGCCGCCGGCCTGCTCCTCGATCACGCGTTCGATCATGCTGCCGGCAAAAGTCACGCCCGCGGCCTTGACGACCTGCAGGTCGCAGGGCGCCAGCAGCCAGGGAACGGCGGGGTCCTGGCCTTCCGCCTTGCTGTTGTCGAGCAGCGCATCGACGCTGCACAGGAACTCGCCGGCCACTGAACGCACAGCTTGCGCCGGATGGTCCGTCTCCAGCAGCGTACTCATGGTGGCGAAGTGCTTGCTCAGATCGAACACGCCCTCCGGGCGCAGCACCACCACGGCCGGGCCCGCGGGCGTGCCGGCACGCCAGACACGGCCGACGAGCGTTCCGGCCAGGCCGTCCTGCGGCAGCACCTGGTGCAGGCCATCGGTGCGCACCGGCGCCAGGTCCAGTGATCTGATTTTCATGATGTCTCCGGAATGGATACGCGGCGTGCGCCGACCTTGCCGCGACTCGCCGGCTCTCTGCGGGGCCGTGCTTGATCGACCCGAAGGCTAGGTCACGGCCCCCTGACGGTCCACTGACTTTTTCGGTAGCATCCATTCCAAATGCTTATGAGTTCAGGCAAGACTTCGGACAAACCCCTGCTGCTGGCGCAAGTCTCGAGACTGCGTTTCCGGCATCTGCAGTTTCTCGACATCCTGGGAAAGACGCGCAATCTGCGCCTGACTGCCGAGCAGATGCACATCACGCAGCCGGCGGCCACCAAGGTGTTGATGGACATCGAGGAGATGCTGGAAGCGCGCCTGTTCGATCGCCTGCCGCGCGGCATGCAACCCAATGAGTTGGGGCTCTTCACGTTGCGCTATGCGCACTCGGCACTCGACGGCCACCGCAAGTTCGTCGACGAGTTCAGCAATCTGAAGCTCGGCGGGCACGGCCATTTGTCGATCGGCGCCATCTCGGGTGCGGCGGCGCATCTGCTGATCGCCGCAGTGGCCGAGCTGCAGCGGCTGCGGCCGCTGCTGGTGGTGAAGGTGCAGGAACAAAGCAGCGATCAGCTGATCGTGTGGCTGTCCGAGCGAAAGATCGACGTGATGATCGGCCGTTTCACCGATGAATCCCAGCGCGACCAGTTCCACTACGAAAACCTGACCGGTGAAAGGTTGCAGGTCACCGCAGGCGTGCACCATCCGCTGCGCGGACCGAGCACCACCGGACTGAGGGAGCTCTCGAACTGGCCGTGGATTCTGTATCCGACATCCACGGCGCTGCGCAAGGTGTCGGATGACATCTTCCACAGCCGAGGCCTGTCGCTCACCTCGGGCATCGTCGAGACGTCGTCGTTCCTGATCGCGCTGGAGCTGATGCAGAGCACGACCATGCTGTCGCTGCAGCCCGCCGCGCTGGTAGAAAAGTACGTGCGGCGCGGCCTGCTGACGCGCATTGCGGTCGAGCTCCCCAACCGCATACCCGACTTCGGCCTGATCACACTGCAAGGCGAGCCCCCCAGCACGGCCGTGCAGGCGTTCATGGACGTGATCCGCAACATGGCGGACCAAGAGGCCTGACCAGTCGGTCGAAGCGAATCGCGCTATGCCGCGTTCGCAGGCACCGGAGACGGATGCCGGATGCCGGCCTCCAGGTAGTCCATGAACAGGGCGCGTTCCTGCGCTTCGTTGCCGCGGCGGCCGATGCTCAGCGGCCCGAACGGTGAGCGCTTCGCGTAGCTGCGGTACGAGATGCCGTAGTACAGCGAGTTCATGGTGAGCAGCAGGCGGAACTTCAGATGCTCCGTCTCGAGGTTGGGCATCAGCATGCCCAGGCGCTCGAGCGTGAGCGTGAGCAGGTCGCGGTGCAGGTCGGCCGAGATGCGCTGCCCCTCTTCGCCGAAGTCCCAACCCAGTCGGCCGATGAAACACACGGCGTCGCGCCCCAGTCCGGGCTCGGCCAGCATGTCGATCATCGGACCGAAGGCTGCCTCCAGCACCTCGCGCACGCCGTGGCCGCGCGCACTGTCCGCACTCAATGCGTTCAGGCGCTCCAGGCACCGCGGTTCGAGGATGCGCTTGAGCATCTGCGCCACTTCGCGCACCACGCTCTCGCGATTGCCGAAGTGATAGTGCAGCGCCGACAGGTTGCTGGCGCCCGCAGCGGCCACGATGCGCCGCAACGACACGGCATTCATGCCTTCGCGAGCGAACAGGCGCATGGCTTCGAGCAGCAGACGCTCCCGCGTGCCGGTGCATGCGACATCGCGGCGGGTGTCCTGGGCGGGCGTCGGAGGCTTGGGCATGGCGTCGCGATTGTGACGCGCACGGCGGGTCATCCCTAATTCAAGTGAATTAATTCAGTGGAATTATGGCTGCTGTGAAAAGCGCGCGCCATGCGCTGGCCGTGCCCGCAGACATCCCGATTTGAAGGAGACGAACATGACGAGAGACAGGAAGACCCTCGATGCGCGCGCATCGAAGCGATGGTGGCTGCCGGCCCTCGTGGGCAGCGCGCTCGTGCTGGGCTGCGGTGGCGGCAACGGCGGAGGCGGTGGCGGCTTCGCCTTCGTGCCGCCGCCCGCGCCCGACACGCAGCCGCGGCTGTCGGGCACCTTCGCCGGCGGGCCGGTGGTCGGGCTGAACTACAGCGGCTCCGTGTCTGGCGCGCGCACCACCGATGACGAGGGGCGCTTCCTGTACGCATCGGGCGAAACGGTCAGCTTCTCTATCGGTGCACTCGTGCTGGGCTCGGCCGCCGGCGCCGAATCGCTGTCGCCGCTGAGCCTCAGCGAAGGCGCTGCGTCCCCCGCCGACCCGCAGGTGAGCAACAAGCTGGTGCTGCTGCAGACCCTGGACGCCGATGGCGACCTGAACAACGGCATCCAGATCACGGACCCGATTCGCGACACGGTCTCCAGACACGCCGCTTCCATCGACTTCGCGCAGCCCTCGGCCGCCTTCCGCACCAGCCTGGCGACCGTGCTGGCTGAGCTGGAGCAGGCCAACGCCTTCTCCGATCCGGACCCGCGCCCGCGCACGGCGCGCACGGCCAGCGCGGCGCAGGAGCAGTTCGTGCGCGCCAACAGCGTGCGACATGTGGTGAGCACCACGGGCGGCTCGCTGCGCGGCTTCGAGGCCACGCCGACCACCTGGCAGTACCTGGGCATTCCGTATGCGCAGCCGCCCGTGGGTGATCTGCGCTGGCGCGCGCCGCAGGCGGCCCTGCCCTGGAGCGGCGTGCGCGAGGCCACCGCGTGGTCCAACCAGGCCGCGCAGGTGCCCGCGCTGGAGCGCTTTGGCGAAGGTGGCATGAGCGAAGACTCGCTGTACCTGAACGTGACAGCGCCCAAGGGCGCGTCGAAGCTGCCCGTGATGGTGTGGTTCCATGGCGGCGGCTTCACCGCGCTGACCAGCAACACCAAGCCCTTCAACAACGCGAAGGCCTTGGTGACGAAGGGCGTCGTGCAGGTTTCGGTGAACCACCGGCTCGGCGCGTTCGGCTACATCGCGCATCCGGCCCTGTCGGCCGAAAGCGGCTATGGCGGCTCGGGCAACTATGGGCAGTTGGACCTGATCATGGCGCTGGAATGGGTCAAGGCCAACATCGCCGCCTTCGGTGGAGACCCGCGCAACGTGACAGTCTTCGGCGAGTCGGGCGGCGGCCGGAAGGTGCTGTCGCTCATGGCCTCGCCCCGTGCCAGCGGGCTCTTCCACAAGGCCATCAGCCAGAGCGGCACGCTGATCCGGGACACGCGCACGCTGGCCTCGGCCGAGGCCATCGGCCTGGAACTGCAGAAGCGACTGGGTGCGGCCTCCGTCGAGGACATGCGCAAGCGCCCCTGGACCGAGGTCGTCGCCGCAGCCGCCACGCTGGTGCCCTACACCAACATCGACAAGCACTACCTGCCGCACAGCGAGCGCGTGAGCTTCGAGTCGCGCACCCACAACGACGTGCCCTTCCTGGGCGTTGTGAACACCAACGACACGCCCGATCCGATCCAGACGGCCAAGAACGTCTTCCCCTGGATGGCACAGCACAGCGCAAGCCCGCACTACACCGCGCTGTTCAGCCAGGTGCCCGGTGGCTGGCGCGCGCGCGGCGTGCAGACCTATCACTCGGGCGAGCTGGCCTATGTCTTCAACGCCCCCGAAAGCGTGGTGACGCACTACCTGCTGGACCTGGTGATCGATCCGGCCACCGGCCAAAAGCTGGTCATCGGCGACCTCAATGGCAATGGCGTCACGGGGTCGGCCGGTGACACGCAGGACATCCTGGCGTCGGCCGGCATCGACGGTGTCGACCTGCAGGCCGTTCAGAACAGCATGGCCATCTGGACGCAGTTCGCCCGTTCCGGAAGCCCGAGCGTGGCGGGACTGGTGGACTGGCCCGTGTTCACCCCCGCAAGCGACGCCTACGTGGACCTGGGCGCGACGCCCACGGTCAAGTCCGGTTTCTCGCACGTCTTTCCCTGAGCCCTTGATCGCGCCGTCGGCGATGTGGCCGACGGCATCCCCTCTTCTCTTTGGAGACCCCATGCACACAGAAGCACAAATGACTCGCATGAACCGGCGCAGCCCGCGAAGCGCTGCGGCCGCCTTGGTCGGCTCGGTCCTGATCCTGGGCTGCGGTGGCGGCAGCGGCGGAGGCGGAGGCGGCTTCGCTTTCGTGCCGCCGCCCGCGCCCGACACGCAGCCGCGGCTGTCGGGCACCTTCGCCGGCGGGCCGGTGGTCGGGCTGAACTACAGCGGCTCCGTGTCTGGCGCGCGCACCACCGATGACGAGGGGCGCTTCCTGTACGCATCGGGCGAAACGGTCAGCTTCTCTATCGGTGCACTCGTGCTGGGCTCGGCCGCCGGCGCCGAATCGCTGTCGCCGCTGAGCCTCAGCGAAGGCGCTGCGTCCCCCGCCGACCCGCAGGTGAGCAACAAGCTGGTGCTGCTGCAGACCCTGGACGCCGATGGCGACCTGAACAACGGCATCCAGATCACGGACCCGATTCGCGACACGGTTTCCAGACACGCGGCGGCCATCGACTTCAAGCAGCCCTCGGCCGCCTTCCGCACCAGCCTGGCGACCGTGCTGGCTGAGCTGGAGCAGGCCAACGTGTTCTCCGATCTGGACCCGCGCCCCCGCACGGCGCGCACGGCAACCGCGGCGCAGGAGCAGTTTGCGCGCGCGACCAGCGTGCGCCATGTGGTGAGCACCACGGGCGGCTCGCTGCGCGGCTTCGAGGCCACGCCGACCACCTGGCAGTACCTGGGCATCCCGTATGCGCAGCCGCCCGTGGGTGATCTGCGCTGGCGTGCACCGCAGGCCGCCCTGCCCTGGCCCGGTGTGCGCGAGGCCACCGCGTGGTCCAACCAGGCGGCGCAGAACCCGACGATGGAGCCGCTCGGCGAAGGCGGCATGAGCGAAGACTCGCTCTACCTGAACGTGACGGCACCCAAGAACGCGTCGAAGCTGCCCGTGATGGTCTGGTTCCATGGCGGCTCCTTCGCCATCCTCACCAGCAACTCCAAGCAGTACAACAACGCGGCCAGCCTGCCGGCCAAGGACGTGGTGCTCGTCACGGTCAACCACCGGCTCGGGCCGTTCGGGTATCTGGCCCATCCGCTGCTCAGTGCCGAGAGCGGCCACGGCGGCTCGGGCAACTACGGGCAGATGGACCTTGTGGCGGCGCTGCAATGGGTGAAGTCCAACATCGCAGCCTTCGGGGGCGACGCGGACAACGTGACGATCTTCGGCCAGTCTGGCGGGGGCGGGAAGGTCTATTCGCTGATGAATTCGCCGGATGCAAAGGGCCTGTTCCACAAGGCCATCGTGCAAAGCGGTGCCAGCGAAATCGCCACCGAGGGAACGCCGCAGTCTTCCCTGGCTACAGGCGAAGCGATCGGCAAGGCGGTGTTCGCGCGCGTGGGCGCCACCAGCCTGGCGCAGGCGCGTGCCCTGCCGTGGACCGCGTTCACCCAGGCCGACCTGGACGCCGGCATCCCGCGCGAGACCTACCGGCCCAATGTGGACTACCGCTACCTGGTCAAGACCTATGGCCAGAACATGACGGACGGGATGCCCAGCGACGTGCCGCTGATGGTGGGCGCGACCTCGGGTGACTACCCCTCGCTGCGCGCCGCGCTGCCGGTCTTCATGACGCAGCGCACGCCCACCTACCGCTCGCCGCAGTACGTCTACAAGTTCAGCCGCGTGCCCGCCGGCTGGACGCGGCTCGGCCTGTTGAGCGGACACAGCGGCGAGTTGCCCTACCTGTTCGACTACCCGCGCGGCATTGCGACCAACTACAGCCTGGGCCTGACGCTCACGCCCGACGGCAAGAAGCCGCCGATCGGTGACCTCAACGGCAACGGCGTGAGAGGCAGCGCCGGCGACGAGGCCGACGTATTGGCCGCGATGGAATGGGGACCGGCCGACACCGCGATCTCGGAACAGACGATGACTTTCTGGACCAACTTCGCAAAGCATGGGCGTCCCGGCACGGCCACGCTGGACTGGCCTGCCTACACCGTGACGGGGGATGCATTCATGGAGATCGGCCCGGAAGCAACCTCTTCGGTACGAACCGGGCTGGCGACAGCGTTCCCGTGAGCCTGACGGCCGCTGCCTGAGGTTTCGGGCAGGGCGGCCCTCGCATTGCCTTGGCGTGCAGCCGGCGCACCGACCTTGTTTCAAGGTCGGTGTTTGCCACGCGCGGTCCAGGCCGCCATGCCGAGCGCCCCTGCCGCCTCTCTTCCAATGCCGCCTCGTTTCACCGTGCCACCGGCGTGTCGCGGCTGCGGCACTTCGTCATTGCGCTGGACCGTCTGCTGGACGATGGCCGGACGAGCCAGAGCTGCGCGATGGCCATGCGCCGCTGGTCGCGCATGACGACTGGCATCTCTTTTCACTTGGTTCGATGTGTCCAACGCCTCGTCTCGGACGCAGGATTCGACTCCTGTGATGATGTGGCGCACCTTTTAGACGGAGCCTGAACCGCCGAAGGCAGAATGCGGCAGTTTGCCGACAGCGAAGACTGCCATCGGGTCAAGGAGCGGTCGTTCGCCTCAACCTCTCACCTGATTCAGGCTGAAAGGCGAAACGCAATCGGCTTTCGGATATCCGTGCTTGCTACGTCTGCGAGGCTCCGCCATCTGCGAACAGTTCCACCCCATTGATGTAGCTTGACGCGTTGCTTGCAAGAAACGCTACGGCCGAAGCGATCTCATCAGGCTCCCCGATGCGGCCCAGCGGGCTCTTGGCAGTGAGAAAGGCCATTCCTTCGTCAGCCTGATCTCCGAATGCTTCGCGCAGGGATTCAGTGTTGGTCGGCCCAGGGCTCAAGATGTTGATGCGGATGCCCGTTCCCTTGAGTTCCGTCACCCAACTGCGAACCATGTTGCGCACAGCCGCTTTGGTGCCGCCATAGATGCTCATGGTCGGGCCTGGGTCCATGGATGCGGTAGAACCAATGATCACCACGCTGGAGCCGGGCAGGAACAGCCCCAAAGCTCCCTGGATCGTCAGAACCACGCCCTTGACGTTGGTTGAGAACTGCTGGTCGATTTGAGCCTCGGTAATCTGGCCGAGCGGTGCATGCACGCCTCCGCCAGCGCTTGCCACGAGAACATCAATTCGGCCATAGCGGCGCCGAACATTCGCATATAGCGCCTCATTGCTTGCCGCTTGGCTGACATCGGCAACGATCCCAACGGCGTCGCCGCCCAGTGAGGCTACGGCTTCGTCAAGTACTGCCTGCCGCCGACCCGTTATTACCACGCTGGCGCCATCGTTCGCCAGGCGTTTGGCTATGGCCAGCCCGATCCCGCTTCCACCACCGGTCACGACGGCTATTTTTCCGATTAGATTTTTCATTGCGCACCTTGTGTTGTAGTGACCGCTACAATAAGTTATAGTGATCGCTAAAGCAAGAGGGTGGACGTTCGGCGGCACGCTTCAACCCACCCCTTGCCGGTCCGACGTAAAGCCCTGGCACTTGCAACGCTCTTGCCTCGGTCATGCGTCTCTCGAGGAACGTCGAAGGAGCCTGTAGAACAATGAAGCAAAGAGATCCAGGAACGTCCAAGGCCACTGCCAAGCGCCCATCGGGCCAACCACCCCGGCACGCCTTTGACCGTAAGGCAGGCGTCGTCGTCGCCAAGGACCTTTTCCACGAACGGGGATACGACGCGATAGGTATCGCTGAGCTCACACGCGCCCTTGATATCAATCCACCGAGTCTCTACGCTGCCTACGGCAGCAAGGCCGGCCTGTTCGAGCAGTGCCTAGCTGTTTACGTGGAGGAAGCCAACCTGCCCGCAGACAAGATCCTGACCCCGACCAGACCACTGCCTGAAGCAATCAAGGATTTTCTGTTGCACGCTGCCGTGCTGTACACCAAGTCAAAGACCAAGCGCGGCTGTATGGCGACCGAAGGCATGCGCGCGAGCGACCCACATGCCCGCGCTTTGGCAAGCGCCTACGGGCAGGCAGCCGCCACCTTCATCGAGCGATACATCAGCCAAAGTGAGCCACAGCGTGCGCGGGAGCTCGCCGACTACGTCGTGACAACCTTGCAGGGCCTTTCAGCAGCGGCTCGCGCCGGGATGACTAGGGCCCGCGTAGTGTCTGTCGCAAAGCTCGCCGGCCGAGCCTTCGAGTCGTTCCTGCATACCGCCTGAGCAGAGCGCCGTACAACCATGACACTCTTGGACCACATTGAATTTGCCGTGAGCGATGCAGAGGCATCGCGGCGCTTCTACGAACTTGCGCTTGCGCCGTTGGGCATCACCCGAATCATCACCGTCGGGCCCCAGCGCACCCGCACAGGGGGCACACGCCACGGTTTCGGAAAGGATGACTACCCAACTCTCTGGATCCACGATAGCGAGCCCCCTGGAGCGGGCACGCACATCGCCTTCGCGGCGCGGAGCCGGGCTCTCGTTGATGCCTTCCATGAGGCCGCGCTGGAGGCCGGCGGGTCCGACAACGGGCCTCCAGGAATTCGGACGCGCTACCACGAGCACTACTATGCTGCCTACGTGCTAGACCCCGACGGCATCAACGTGGAGGTCGTCTGTCAGCAGCCTGAGTAAACAGGACCCACGGCAGAGCTGCGTTGTTTAGCCATGGACGACCGCTTTGAGCAAACTGAATGGCGGCATCGGGCGCACAAGCGACATCGAACTCAGAACCGTTGTCGGTTGCATTGCCGCGTATCTTCGACGGCGGCAAGAAAGTCTGCAATACACCGCGCCCCTTATGCTTCGACCTCTTGAGTAGTGGTCATCGCATGCTTGCGGCAATTCGCGCAGCGTCCTTCGAAGGAGGCAACCCGAAGGCACGCGCGTATTCCCGGCTGAACTGGGTTGGGCTTTCGTACCCCACCTCATGTGCAACGGAAGTGACGTTGGCGCCGGCGGAAATCAGCAACGTTCTGGCCTGCAGCAGGCGGGTCTGCTTCTGGTACTGCAGTGGACTGAGTGTCGTTGCCGCCTTGAAGTGACGGTGGAACGCCGAGACGCTCATGGCCGCATCCTCGGCGAGTTCCTCCATGCGCAAAGGGCGCGCAAACTCTTCGCGAATACGTTGGACCACGCGGTTGATTCGCGCCAAGGAAGTTTCCGGCGTCGCGATGTCGCGCAGCATCCAGCCCATGGGCCCCTGCAGCACTCGGTAGAGGATTTCGCGCTCATAGGCCGGGGCCAGCGCCGGGATGTCCGCGGGATGGCCCATCAACCGCAGCATCCGGACCCAGGCATCCAGCAACTCCGGAGTCACTGCTGCCACCGAGAAGGCTGATTCTTGGCCGGCGAAGTCGGCAGTTTCAGGCAAATCGGACAGCAAGCTGGTCAGTACAGCGGGCGCTAGCGTGAGACTCACAGCAAGGTACGGGGCACCCGAGTTGGCGCTGCGCACCACTCCCGCCGCCGGGAGGCCGATGGACATCACGAAGTAGGTGGCCGGGTCGTAGTGCAGCGTCTGCCCGCCCACGGTCATCGACTTGCTACCCTGCAAGATGACATTGACCATGGGGTCATAGACGGCAGCAAGCTCATGCTCCGGAATGGCCCCCTGCACCATCGCCACACGGGGAATGCCCGTTTCAGTCCGCTTGTTCTGTGCATGAGCCGCCAACCTTCGAAGCTCGTTCAACTGTTCTTCCATGGAGCGATTGGACTGCGGCCGGGCTCCCGGCACAAGGGATGAAGCAGGAATAGGCACGAACGAGGCAGAAACAGGTGGGCGGCGGCGCGAGCAAAAACCTATCGTGGAGGCACTGAAACCCACTGGAGCAATGCATGGAAACCATCGTCATCACCGGAGGCAGCCGAGGCATCGGCGCGAGCGCCGCTATCGAATGCGCTCGTCGTGGACTGGGCGTCATCCTGACCTACAAGCAGAACCCGGACGCGGCAGAGGGCGTCGTTCGTCGAATCGCCGAGGCTGGCGGCCGCGCCGTAGCACTTCCTCTCGACGTGGCCGCAATCGGGACCTTTGCCGCCTTCCGGCAGACCGTGAAAGAGGTGCTCACCTCGAAGTGGAGAGAAGCCCGCCTCGGCGGCCTGGTGAACAACGCCGGCTACGGCCTCTACAGCCCCATCGAGACCGTCACCGAGGCTCAGTTCGACGGCCTGATGGATGTGCACTTGAAAGGACCGTTCTTCCTGACGCAGGCCCTGCTGCCGTTGCTGAAGGACGGTGCCGCCATCGTCAACATGACCAGCGCAACAACCCGAGTCGTCACTGCAGGCGTCGCGCCGTACGCCGCCTTCAAGGGCGGCCTGGAAGTGCTGACCCGCTACATGGCCAAGGAGTTCGGCGAGCGCCGCATCCGGGTGAACGCCGTCTCGCCGGGGGCCATCCGCACCCAGCTCGGTGGCGGCCTGACCTCCGAGTTCGAGACGCTGCTGGCTTCGCAAACTGCGCTGGCGCGAGTCGGCGAGCCTGAAGAGGTCGCGCGTGTGATTGCCATGCTGCTGACCGAGGACGGCCGGTGGGTCAACGCCCAGAGCATCGAAGTCGCCGGTGGCTACACGATTTGAAGGGACCCACATGCTCGACCACCTTTTTCTCACGGTCACCGACGTTGACCGTTCCATCGCGTTCTACGAGCGGGTGCTGCCTGTTCTCGGAATCACCAACCGGCACGACTACGACGGCAAGGACGGCCCGCCGAGGCATCCAGACCTGAAAGGATTTGGCGCGCAGGGCCGGATGTTCTTTTGGCTTCGGCAGGGAGCGGCGGCGCCCGGCGCGGTGCACATCGGCTTGGCTGCCGATTCCGAAGAGATGGTCGAGCAGGCCCATGCCGCTGCTCTGGCGGCCGGCGGGGCCGAGATTCATCCGCCCGGAGCGCAGCTTCACTACGACCCGCGCTACTACGCGGCGCAGGTCCGGGACCTCGACGGCTACAGCCTCGAGTTCGTCTACAAGAGCTGGCAACACGGACGCTGAGCGATGCCGCAAAAGAAGGACAACCTGCATGCAATAGCCGAGGCGTTGATTGACGCAACCAACGCTTTCGACGTCGAGCGCGCGCTCGCCCTGTTCACGCAGAAGGCGGTCATCGACGACCCCTCCACCGGCCATAGCTTCGAGGGCCACAAGGGGATTCGCGACTACATCGAACGCTACTTCATCGGCTACCACACGGTGACGCGCTTCCTGTCCATCAAGCAAGTTGGCAGGGACCAAGCACGGGTGCGGGTCGATTTCGCCGGTGATTTCGGCCACGAGATTGGCCTGCTTGAGCTGACGGTCATGGAGGGAGGGTTGATTTCCCACATCGACGCCGACCTCGAGAAAGCAGAGCCCTGAGCATCTCGCCCGTATCGAATTCGCTGCGCACGAAACGTCGCGGCGCCCTAACAACCGCGGGTCCATTCACCATCACGGCCAAGCCGCTGATGTCCGCCGCTATCCGTTGCGGTGTCCACTACCTCGACTTCTCCGCCGAACTCGACACGTATCGACAGGCGCTTGCGCTGGACGAGCAAGCCCGTGGCGCTGGCGCTATGCTTCTTCCCGGAAGCGGCGGCAGCGTCGCGATGCTCGGTAGCCTTGCCAGCCATGCCGCTGCACGTGCGATCGTCACGGAGACGTTGCGCCTCGAAGATGGCCGGCTGGTTGTTCGCGGCCCTGAGGAGCTGCGTGACTTCGACTTCGGCAAGGGCCTGAAGTCTTCGTTTCCTGTGACGTTGCCAGACCTCCTAACCATTCATCGCGCCACCGGGGTTTCCGACGTCGAAACCTTCGTTCATGTCGCTGCGGATGGGACGGTGGTGCGCTCAGTGCTTGATACGGTCAACGGCTATACCATCACGGCGATGGCGGCTGCGGAGGCAGCACGCCGCGTGCTTGCTGGCGAGGTCCAGCCCGGGTTTTCGACGCCCGCAGCGCTGTTCGGCCACGGCTCGCCGAGACCATTGCCGACACTCGAATCACCGACCTTCCGCCGATGTAGGCGGTCACCAATTTCGTTACGGCGAACAAGCCGTGGGCCCTCGGAAAACGCGGCAGGGCATCGCGGAGCAGAAGCGCACGCTAAGAGCCGTCGTGGCGGCAAACGCGCGTTAGGCCGAGGTCGCTACAGATAACGGAGGTCGGACGCGCAAACTGGCTCAGCCATCGTGCTGCACAACACCGGCGTGCCGTTCCTGTGTTAACGACCAAACGGGTTCCGCGCCACTGGAGACTAACGACGTGGCGTGGCAGCGACGCGAGCGGCTGCTTTGGAGCGAGCCGTACAGCCGGTAGGGGCCCATAGCTCAAGCACCGGTCGAGGGAAAGCGGACTTCCTCTTTCGAGCCCGCGCCGCTCACCCGACCATTCCGAGGTACATCGGCGGCTGGGTGTCAGCCCGGCGTGCACGCTGCGCGTCATGTCGTCGGCCAGCAGTTCCGACTGCCCGGCTTCGAGCGCCGCAAGGGCCTGGCGCACGACTTCGTCAGGCGAAGCCTTCGGCCCCGGTACGCCGCGCGCCATGTCGGTGTCCATAAAGGCCACATGCAGCGACAGCACCTGCGTGCCCTGTGCCCGCAGTTCCTGCCGCATCGCATTGCTCAGCGCCCAGGCGGCAGCCTTCGATGCGCTGTAGCTGCCGGTCGCGCCTGGCAGCGTGACCCAGCTCAGCGCCGAGATCACGTTGACGATGGCGCCGTGGCCGCGCTCGCCCAGCGTACCCGCAAAGGCCTGCGCCATGCGCAGCGGCCCGACTGCGTTGGTCTCGAACTGCCGGTGCAGCGTGTCGATCGCCTTCGGGTCCAGCACTGGGCCGGAGCCGCCAATGCCGGCGTTGTTGACCAGCAGGCTCACGTCGGTCAATTCGCGGGCGAGTGCAGCAATCTGGTCGGGCTGGGTCACGTCCAGCCGCACGGGCACCACACCCGGCACGGTGACACTGGCGGGGTCCCGAGCGGCGGCATAGACCTTGGCCGCGCCGGCGGCGAGCAGCCCGCGCGCGAACGCCGCGCCCAGCCCGCGATTGGCACCCGTGACGAGTGCGACAGAACCTTGGATCTTCATGATGTTCCTTCGAAATTCCGCGGCGTTCAGGCACGGGACTTCAGGTGAAGCATGGGGTGGTGCTCGCAATGGCCGACGCCATTCCTGACAATCGGATCGGCCGAGGTGAGCGCGGCAATCTCCTGGTCGTCGGCGATGCTGAACAGCGAGACGCCGTAGCCGCCGGCCGGGTCCATCACCGGGCCATGGGCGACGATGAGGCCTTGATCGAGCAACTCGTCCAGGTAGCGGCCATGCTGCTGCATCCACTCGCGTTCGTCGGCCGACATCGTGGGCAGGAAATCCGCGCGCGGCGGGATGAACTTGCAGAGGTAGTGCTTCATGGTACTCAGCCGATGACGGTGAAGGCTTGCGCGTGCAACCGTTGGGCGCGCATCAGGCCGAAGGCGGACGAGGCGCCGGTGATGAGGATGGTCTTGGTCATGTCGTGGGTTCTCCGGACAGGTCGACGGGTTGGAAGAGTCGTAGCCATCAGCACGGCCCATTGGTGTGTGGACCGTCTGAGGGCACATGTTAGTATCGATATAGTAGTAAGTAAATACTGAAATGATATGAACTCGGCGAATTCTTCCGCGAATCCTTGTCCCATCGCGCGTGCCCTGGATGTGCTCGGTGATGCCTGGTCGATGCTGATCCTGCGAGACGCAGCTGTCGGTCTGACCCGCTTCGACGAGTTCCGCAAGAGCCTGGGCATCGCCCCGACCATGCTGACCAAGCGCCTGGCGGCGCTGACTGAGGAGCAATTGCTCGAGAAGCGCCTGTACTCGGAGCGCCCGCCGCGCGAGGAGTACCTGCTGACCGAGGCCGGACGCGCCTACCTGCCGGTGCTCTTCATGATCGGCGCCTGGGGCCGCAAGTACCGTGGCAAAGGGAAACTGGCGCGCTACCTGGATGCCGAGACCGGCCTTGACATAGAGCCGGTGGCGATCGACGCGGTGACGGGTGCAGAGATCGGGACACGCCCGTTCCGCGTGCTGTCGCCGAAGTGAGCCGTGCTGCTGGCTCAGCCCCATTCCACTCCGTCAGCCGGATCGCCATGAGGTCTTCCAGGCGACGCCGCAGCTCAAGCACTACAACCCGCAGGGATCGGTGCAGGGGGGGCTGGTACGCGCCCCTGCTCGACTCGCACTCGGCTGCGCGGTGCAGACCAAGCTACCAGCCGGACGAGGCTACACGACCAGCCAGATCAATCTAAACATCGTGCGCGCGGCCCACACGAAGACTGTCCCGCTGCGCTGCGCTGCGTGGGCGCGGCTCTGCACGTCGGTCGGCAGGTCGGCACCTCCGAAGCCAGGATCATCGGGCCCGACGGAAAGCTGTATGCGCATGCAACAACCACCTGTGCGATCTTCGAGTCACGGCAGGTGGGCCCTGAGCCAACGAAGTTTGTTCGCTTGTTCGGCCCAGTCCTTCCCTCGACGTGTCACTCGCTGAACGGCAGAACCTCAAGGGGGGCCATCGCGAAGCGCGATTGCATCCGCCCGACTGTCGGCTTACGAGCGCAAAGCTGAAGGACCGGATCTGGCCGAACCTTGTCCCAACCAAGCTGGCGACAAGCTCATGCACCATCCCCCGTCGCCACATGGCACGCGACACACAGCTTGTTCCCGTCCGGGTCGCGAAAATACGCGCCGTAGTAGTTGTCGTGGTACTCGGGGCGAAGGCCCGGCGGGCCCTCGCAGGTTCCGCCGTGGTCCAGCCCCGCGCGGTATGCCGCTCGGACGATCTCCCTGGAGGCCGCGGCAAAGGCGGTCATCTGCCCGTTGCCAGGGTGGTGGGGCTGGCCGTCGAAGGGCTTGCAGATGACGAACAAGGGGCGTGCCCCACCTGCGCTGTGCCAGCCCGCCCATGGCCGCTCGCGCTCGCAAAAGCGCAATTCAACGCCGAGGCTGTCCATCAACGCGCTGTAGAAGCGCAAGGCGCGCTCGAAATCTCCGACGCTCACAAAGACATGGGAGAACACGGTGGCTCCTCAGGCAGCAATTCGAAGAACAGCTTCGACCGTCCGGCGCTGGTCGCGTGCAGCCGGCAGTCGCATTCTGCCGCGGCGACCGACCGCGCTCCCCGGTGCACCGCGACACCCGCCCCATCCCTTCAGTCCACCGCCCCTGACCCACTTCCTCAGCGCACGAGCCCGCCGCGCTCGCCCGGCGTCAGCGCCTGCTTCTGCGCGGCCGTGAGCGTGCCGGCGCCGAGCACCTGCACCACGCCCTCGGGGTCGTAGCTCGCGCGCGCATCGCGTGCGGGCGGCGTGTTGCTGCTGCTGCCACCGCCCTCCCCCGCGCCGCCCTCGCCGACTTGGCCGCCGAAGCCCAGCACGCGCACGGTGAACACCGACGGCAGCGCCTGGCGCTGCGCGGTGCGGTCGCGCTGCACCGCCTCCTGCGCGGCGGTGGCGGCCTGCGAGGCCGCGGCGCTGGCGTTGGAGAGTGCGCCCACGTTCACCGCGGCCACCACCGGAATGCCGGTGGACTCGCCCTGCACCTGGATGTTCTCGGCGTTCACCACGCGCAGCGCCGCCAGGTTCACGTTGCCCGAGACGCGGATGCCCGCCTCGCCGGCGTCGATGGTGCCCAGCGGCGCGATCAGGTCGATGTCGCCCGGCGGCACCTCGGGCACCGGGTTCAGCGTGGCGATGCCCGCGCCGGTGTTGGGCGTGTTCGGCGACAGCGTCACGCCGCCCAGGTCGTCGTACACGCGCCGCTGGGGCGTGTAGACCACGGTCGACTTGGAACCGCGGCCCGCGTTGATGTCGCCGCCCGCCGACCACGCGAGGATGTTGCCGCCGAAGGTGGTGAAGACGCGGCTCTGGCCCAGCAGGATGCTGCCGTTCGAGAAGATCTCGATGTCGCCCGTGCCCTGTGTGAGCACGCCCGAGCCTTCGCCCGGCACGAAGCCGCCGTCCACGCCCACCAGCGTGCGCCCGCCGGGCACCATCACACGGATGTCGCCGCCGAAGTCGGTGTGGATGCCGGCGTCCTGCACCTCGTAGTGCGGCACGTCGTAGGAGGGGCGGCCGAGCGCGATCCATTCGGCCTCGGTGAGGTAATTCACGCCGGGCTTCGGCCGTGTGGTCGGGATCGCGGTCACCGTGTCCTCGAAGTAGCGCGCGCTGCTGAACATCGTCAGGTCGCCCTGGTAGTCGATGGCCTTGCCTTCGGCGTCGTGCGTGGGGAACAGTGTGGCGATGGCTTCGCGCCCGCGCAGGTAGCTGCCCTCGCGCGGGCCGCCCGCGGCGTTGTACTCGCGGCCGGCGGCCTTGAGCTCGGCGTAGTACACCGGGCGCAGGAAGGCGCGCTGCTGCTCGGCCGGCAGCGCGGCGAAGAAGCCGCGCGCGTCCATCGTCGCGGCGTCGAAGCGCAGTCCCAGGCCGTTGCGCTTGCCATCGCCGAAGCGCTCCTCGAGCCAGTTGACCAGGTGCAGCTGGCTGCGCTGGCCGTACTCGCGCTGCAGGTCGCGCGCCGGCGCGGCGTTGCCCGAAGCGCCTGCGCGTGCGCGGTCGATCTCGGCCTGCTTGCCGGCAAGGTAGGCCGCCGCACCGGCTTCGTCGCCGCCGTAGCCGAACTCCGCCTGCAGCCATTGCGCGAGCGTGAGGCGCCCGCCGTACACCGCCACGGCCTTGCCGGGCTGGTCGGCCAGCGGCCGGCCCGTTTCGGCCAGGTTGGCTGCGTCGAGGTAGCGCGCGGCGAAGGCCGAGAAGTCGAGCCCCCTCGCGCCCACGCCCGCGGCCACCGCGATGCCCGCGCCGCTGCTGCGCTCGCCAGGCGCGCCGTTCACGACGGCACCGATGCTCTTGAGCTCGCCCTTGTCGGCCAGGTACACGTCGCGCCCGGCCGTCACTTCGAGCAGGCCGGGGCCGGCGACGTAGAAGCTGCTGTGGCGCACGTCGCGCCCGGCCGACACCACCGACACGTCGTCGGGGTCGTTGTGCACGATCAGGTTGCCGCGCGCGCTGCCGAGTTCGACCGCGATCGGCTTCAGCGGTGCGCCGGCATCGGCGCGGTTGACCTGCGTGGTCCAGCCGAGCGCGCCGACCGGAACCTCTTCGTACTCGCCCAGGCCGGTGCCCGCGTTGACGACGTCGCGCCCCGCGCGCAGCGCGACCGGGCCGCCGCCTTCGTACCAGGTCGACTCCTCGCCGGCCGAGCCGCCGCTGGCGCCGCGGCCGCGGTAGACGATGGCGCCCGTGCGCACGCCGATCAAATCGCCTTCGAGCGCGTAGAAGCGCGCCGGCTGCCGGCCGGGCACGCTGTAGCCCGACGCGCCCGACGGCGCGAGGCTGAAGAGCGGATAGACCTGGTTGTCTTCGCCCGGCCGGAAGGGCGAGAGGAACACCGACGGCGCGAGCGCATCGGGGCTCACGTTGCTGAGTTTGCGCATGCCGAACCAGACCTGCTCGAGGCTGCCGCTGAAGCCCGGATTGAACGGGGTCGGCAGCGCGGTAGGGTCGGCGCCCGACGCTGTGAAGCTGTAGCCGCCGGCATAGATCGAATCGCCCGCCATGAGCTCGAAGCCGCCCGTGCCCGTGCCGGTGAACTGCGGCCCCGCCGGCGGCGGTGCCAGCACCACGCCGGTGCCCGGCTGCACCGGCTTGTTGCTGCCGTCCATGGCGCCGGTGATCGCGTTGCCGTAGTAGAGGCTGCCGCTCGCCGCAACCGCGCGGAACATCGACGGCACGACGAAGCGGCCGTCGGTCGGCTGCGCGTCGCTGCGGGTACGGTAGCCGGCGATGGCGCTCGACGGCGCGAGGTTGCCGCCGGCACTGAACAGGTCGATGCCGCTGGCCGGCGTCCACAACGAGAACCAGCTGTAGCCGTCGCCCGGGCGCTGCTCGCCTTCGCCCACGAATGGCGTGCCGTTGTTGAATTGCGCCACGCGGCCGGCGTCGGCCACGCCGCCCAGCACCAGGTCGCCGCGCGCGTCGATCTGCACCGCGGCATCGCCGGGCACCAGCATCGGTCCGCCGCCCGCGATCGACGAGGTGGCGGTATAGACCTCGTAGGCGCGCGATTCCTCGGGGTCGGCGCGGTCGAAGCGCAGCTCGAGGCCGCCCACCGATCCGGCCTGCATGCGCAGCGCGCCGCGCAGGTTGACGAAGGTGCTGTTGAGGTCGGGGCGTGCGCCCCGCCAGGTCGTCTGGGGCGTGATGTCGGCGCCGTTCGGGAACGAACGCAGCTCGGCCACCGGATTGAGGCCGCCGCCGATGCGCACGTCGAGATCGCCGCCACCGGTGAGCGTGAGCTGTTGGCCATCGGCCGAGACGCGTCCGCTGCCGCCCACCACCAGGTTGAGGCCGGTGCTGCGCGCGACGAACGTGCCGAGCAGGTCCATGCGCCGGCTCAGCATGCCCGCGTCGCCGCCGGCCTCGAGCACGAGGTTGCCGCCGCCGAGCGTGCCGATGCCGGTGAAGCCCGTCATGAACGGCACGGTGCCGAACAGGTCGTAGGCGGTGCTCGGGCCGGGCACGTAGCTGCCGAAGTTGATCCACCATGCGGTGGGCACGCCTTCGCTGCCGGCCACCGTGCTGCCGGTGCCCTGGCGCCAGAGCCAGTTGCCCACGTCGGCGCTCGCGCCCATCGGGCGGATGACGCCGATGGCGTCGGGGCGCGTCTGGCTGCCCGGCCGGCCGATCAGGTCGCCGCGCACGTCGCCCTGAGCGCGCACCAGTACATTGCCGCCGTGCTCCGGATACCAGGCGCGGTAGAGGCTTTGCGTGCCGCCGTCGACGAAGGGTTCGTACGCCGCGCCGTCGGCACCGAGCACGGTGCCGCCCACCGTGGCGCGCGGCAGGTTGTAGGCCGCGCCCACGCCGCGGGCCTGCGTGCCGGCGGTGTACACGCCATACGGCGAGCTCATCGTGAAGTCGCCGCCCGCGAGCAGGTCGAGGTCGCCGGTACCGGTGCGCAGCACGCTGAAGAGCTGCTGCGTGGCCGGCAGCGGCACGGTCTTCGGTTGCTCGCCTTCGGGCGCCCAGGTCACGAGGTTGCCCAGGCCCCAGTCGTTGATCGCGAGCACCGCCTCTTCGCCGCCCCATTCGTCGAGGTTGATGCGGGTGCCCGGCGCATAGCCGATCTGGTTGAGCGAGTCACCCATCCAATAGAACTGCCCCGGCACGCCCGGTGTCGGCAGCTGCAGCGTGAGGCCGCTGCCCATACCGTAGTGCGTGTCGGCCAGTAGCAGTTGGCCGTTCGCTTGGCGCGCACGCAGCGCGCGGGTGTCGGCTGCGCCGGTGTCGGCACCGGCCACGAGCCGCATCGACCACGACTGCGAGCCTTCGGCCAGCATCGGCGCGAGCGCCAGGTTGCGGCCCTGGTCGCCGGCGGCATCGGCCGGGCGCAGGTTGACGAAGTCGACGCCGTCCGGCAGCAGCACCAAGGTCTCGGCGGGCACCACGGCGCCCTTGGCGAGCTTCAGCGAGCCGGCCAGGATCACGCCGTTGGCCGGCTGGTCGGGCACGCCGTCGCCGTTGTAGTCGGGGCTCGGCGTGTCGTTGACGGCACCGATGGGGAACGGCAGCGGCACGCCGGCCGGCCAGGTCATGGCCGCGACGCGCGCGCCGCCGGGCAGGCGATTGCCGGCGTCGAGCTTCATGCCGCTTTGCAGCGTCACGGCCGTGGCCAGCACGGTGCCGGCCGCATGCAGCACGTTGCCCGCCGCATCGCGCACCGCGCCGCCGAGCACCGTGCCCGCAGGCAGCACGAAGTCTTCGGCCAGCGTGGCGGTCGTGGCCAGCACGGTGCCGGCGCGCAGGCTCATGGCCTGCATCGGCAAGGCGTAGTTGAGCGTGCGGCCCGGCTGGAAGAAGGTGCCCTCGGCCAGCTCGGCCATGCCGCCGCGCGGCACCACCAGGTCGCCGCCCCAGGGCACGCGGCCCTTGATGAGCACCCAGCCGCGGTCGCTCGGCGTCGGCTGCAGCACCGAGGTGTCGAAGCCGTCGGTGATGCTGCCGTACACGTTGAGGTTGCCGCCCGCGCGCAGCACCAGCGCGCCCGATTCGCCGGAGCCGTGCACGCCGGTCTGCGGCGTGTGCGGGTTCACGCTGGCATAGCGGTGGCCCGACAGGTCGATGTCGCCGTCGATGTGCAGATCGCCGTCGGGCGTGGCGCTCGCGATCGCGACGCCGGGGCGCAGGTGGAAGGCGTCGCCGTAGGCACGCAGGCCTGCTAGCCGTGCGTTCATGAGGCCGCCGTTGGCGAGCACGTTGGTCATGAAGGCCTGGCTGTCGGCATGCTTGGCGTCGAGGTAGGCCTGGTTCACCACCTGGTAGGGCCGGCCGTCGGCCGCGGCATCGGTGCCGGGCACGGCGTCCTTGTAGGTCCAGAAACCGTTCACGGTGACGGCGCGTGCGCCGTCGATCTGCAGCGTGCCGCCCGCGTCGATCGCGATGTCGTTGCCGCGCGCGCCGCCCAGCCGCTGGGCACTGAGTTCGACCGTGCCCAGCGACAGCGCCGCGCCGTCGGTGCCCGCGCGCACATCCATGCGCGCGCCGCTCGTGAGCACGAGCCGGCCGCTGCCGGCATCGATCTCGATCACGGCGCGGTTGGGCGCCTCGATCACCTGGCCGTAGCTGTCCAGGCGCAGCATGCGGCTGTGCGCGTCGAGCACCGCCGCGGCGCCGAGCGTGACGCCGTCGCGCGCGGCCAGGCGGATGCTGCCCGCCTGCGCACCGCTCGCGTCCACCGTGCCGTCGACGGCCAGCCGGCCACCGTCGACCGAGACGCTGATCTCGCGCGCCTTGAGTTCGTCGCCCAGCACCAGGTCGCCCTGCTTGAGCTGGAAGCTGCGGCTGCCGACGACACCGCCTTCGGTGAGGCGCCGGTTCAGGCCCGCGAAGTCGTCGATGTGCTGGCCGCGGATGTCGGCGCCGCCGGCTGCGTAGGGCACGCGCGTGCCGCCCGCGTCGTACACGCCGCTGCTCGCACCTGCGATGGCGCCGTCGAGCGCGACCGTGCCTGCGCCTTCGCTCAGTGCCAGCACCGTGAGCTTGCCCGCGCGGTTGTGCTCGGCCGACAGGTCGATGCGCGAGCCCGCCGCCTGGCGCACGTCGCCGCCGCGGCTCTCGAGGATCGCATCGCCACCCCAGCTGTACTTGGGCACGTCGAAGAAGTCGATGCGGCGGCCCGCCAGGTCGAGCTGCGCGCCGTCTTCGAGGCGCAGGTCGCCCCCGGCCGAGGCCGTGAGCTTGCCGCTCGGCAGCGCGATGCGGCTGTCGAGCGTGAGGCGGCCGCCGGCGTCGAGGCCGATCTCCGCGCCGAGCGCCTCGGCGAGCGCCGGGCCCGCGAGTGCAGGTGCCGCCAGGCCACCCGGCGCGGCGACCATGATGTCGCCGCCCGCCTTGATCCTGTTCACCGAGCCGGCCTGGCCGGTGAGCAGCGGCGTCTCGATGCGCAGGTTGCCGCCGCTGAAGGCGAAGCCCTTCGACGCATCGTCCCAGGCGCCTTGCGACTGGTACACCGAGAGCGAGCCCGTGTGGTTGGCCGTGACGCGCTCGCTGGCGTTGAACACCACGTCCTTGAAGCCGAGCACCAGGCGGTCCACGCCGTGGAGGGTGTCGGGCCGGCTGTTGGGGCCGTAGCCGAACTCGATCTGGTTGGCGTCGATCTGCAACCGGCCGCTGCCTGTGCCCGCGCCGCCCGCGGCCACCAGGCCCGGTGGCGTGGCGGCGCCGTTCCACACCAGGATGCCGGTGTGGATGCGCGCCACCGCATCGGCACCGCCCGCGCCGTAGAGCGCCGGCGCGCCGAGCACCAGCCGCTCGAGCGACGAGCGGCCGGTGGCGGGGTCAATGGTCGAGAGCGTGATCGAATCGTGGAAGTTGACCGCGTCGCGCGCGGTGAGCACCAGGTTCTCGAGCGCGGGCGCGCCGTTCGCGGTGTCGCCGCGCAGCAGCCGGTCGAGGATGTCCTGGTTCAGCGTGAGGCCCGGCGGCAGTGCGTTGCGCGCGGCCGCAGCGGCCAGTGCGGCGTCGCTGCCGACGTTGATGCCGCCCACCGA
Source organism: Variovorax sp. Soil_C_19 (assembly GCF_057657255.1). NCBI lineage: Bacteria > Pseudomonadati > Pseudomonadota > Betaproteobacteria > Burkholderiales > Comamonadaceae > Variovorax > Variovorax sp. Soil_C_19. Next base: position 150,507 of record NZ_JBDGIV010000006.1, read on the forward strand.
CAGCACGAGGTTGCGCGTGCCGTAGCGCGCCCCGTCGCGCAGTTCGAAGCTCTGGTCGGTGGAAGCGGCCAGCGTGCCCTCGGAATAGAGCTGTGTCGTGCCCTGGCACAGCGACCCGGTGGCGCAGACGCCGATGTCGATGCGCCCCGCGCCGGCGTCGGGCGAGGTGCTGAACTCCGGCGCCAGCAGGTCGAGCCAGCCATTGGACACCGCCAGCACGCTGACCGTGCCCGGCGCATAGACGAAGCCGTCGCGCGAATCCCAGGCCGCACGGCCGCGGCCCAGCGTGTTGATGCCCGCGCCCTGCTCGACGACGATGCCGCCGGTCTTGGTGTTGGTGACGAGGTAGACCTCGCCGGCACGCAGCACTGCACCCTCGCGCAGCACGATGCTGCTGGCGCCGGTGAGAAAGCGCGCGATGTTGGCGCGCTGCGAGCTGCCGGTGTGGTCGATGTAAGAGACGCTCGGCAGCGCGCCGATGCCCAGGCGCGGCGCACCGATCGCGTTGAGCGCGCCGGCATGCACCGAGACGCCCGCGAAGTCGGGCGTGGGTGCGGCGCCGTCGGCCAGCACTTCGTAGCTCTGCCCATAGCCGCCGACCAGCAGCGCACTGCCGCCGAAACCGCCCGCGGCCGGGGCATAGTCGGCCTGGCCGGCGAAGCGCAGCGCGGGCACGTCGCCGATGGCCTCGATCGCGCCGGCGCGGCTGGGCGCGACCAGGTCGAAGCGCAGCATCTTCGCGTCGCGCTCCAGCACCGTGCGCGGCACGCCGTTGCGCTCGGCCATTGCGATGGCAAAGGCGGCGTAGCTGGTCTCGTTGTATTGCGAATAGCTGCGCAGCGTGTCGGCCGGCGTGAGGAACACCTGCGTGGGCAGCGCATCGCGCAGCGCGGTGTGCGCCGTGCCCATTTGCGCGGCGGCCGCGTAGGAGCCGTTGCGCATCGGCACCGTCACGCCCGCGGGCGGCAGGTTGGCCGCGAGGCCGTTGAGCTCGACGCGGAAAGCGCCGGGCAGCAGGGCGAAGGTCGAAGGCAGCAGCGTGTAGGTGCCGGCGGGCAGGCCCGGCACGCCCGCGCCGATGGTGATCTGGCGGCCCAGCGCCGGGTCGCCGGCGCCGTGCTCGTTGACCAGCGGCGCGTAGCCTGCCTGCGCGCCGGGCACGATGGCGTACACCGGGTTGGTGGCCAGGCCCGGCAGCGTGAAGCTGCCGCGCGCGCTGGTCTGCACCAGCGGATTCAGGCGCGCGTCGGTCGAGCCGCCGCGCCCCGCGAGGAACGCCGCGCCCGTGAGCTCGCCGCCGCCGCGCAGGTCGAGCACCGCGCCTTGCTGCACGTCCACCGCGTGCGCGGCCAGCGTGACCGACGGGTCGTTGCCCACGCCCTTCCACACCACGTCCTTGCCGTCGTGCAGGTAGCTCAGCCCATCGAGCGTGCCGCCGTAAGGCATGGTGAGGCCGTTGGCGCTGACCGAGGTGACGCTGCCGGGCAGCAGGTTGACTGCACCCGAGAGCACCGGCACCCCGACCGCGCCGAGCACGATCTCGCCCAGTGGCGCGCGCACCACGCCGCCCTGGTTGATGGTGGCCGCGACAAAGCTCAGCCGGCCGAACACCGAGTACGGCTGCGCCGGCAGCGCGGCCGTGGGATCGATGCGTTCGATGTCGAGGCTGCGCGCAGGATCGAACTCGCGCTCCAGCGTGCCGAACTCGTTGAAGGCACCGCGCTCGCCCACCACGAAGCTGCCGCTGTCGTTCATGGCGGGATAGATCTGCGAGGCCGCGAGCCGCAGGCTGCCGGGCGTATGGAACGCCGCAGCCTGCGACAGCCGCAGGTCGCCGCGCGTGCGCATCACGATCTGGTCGAAGGCCAGGCGCTCGACCGCGAGCGGATCGTCCGCGTTCTGCACGATGCTGCCGCGCGCGCCGACGTTGAACTGGCCGACGATGTCGATCAGCTGCGCATCGAGCGCCAGGCCCGAGCCTTCTGCCACCAGCGGCAGGCCGAGCGCGCCGGCACCGGCGCCGCTGTTGTGCGAGCCGCGCACCGGGTTCGGCATGATCTCGCCCTCTTCCTGGCCGCGCGTGCTGCCCGCGAGCCGGATCGAGGGCGCGGCCAGGCGCACCTGCGCATCGGCGGCGCTGCCTTCGGCCAGGCCGATGGCACTGGCCGCAAGGTGCAGGCTCTGGCCCAGGCGCAGGTCGACGCTGCCGTCGAAGCTCACGAGGCCGTTGGCCAGCAGCGAGAGATTGTCGAAGCCGCCCGCGGCAATGCGGTCCACGCCGATGCGTGCGCGGCCGAAGGCCAGCGCGGCCTCGCGCTCGCCGGGTGCGAGTTCGCCCGAGAGACCGCTGTCGCCCTGCACCTGCGCCAGCACCAGTTCGCGCGGCACGCGCACCGCGTCCTCGACGTTTATGCCCTTCAGGTCCTGCCGGCCGACCGGGCCGTAGTTCGGTGTTTCGAGGTTCAGCGCCAGCGTGCCGCCGGCCGCGCCCTCGCCGCCCGCCGCGGCGCGCATGTCGCCGTCGAGGAACAGCCCGCGGTACGAGCTCAGCGCGATCACGCCGCCGTCGGTGGCCACCTCGCGCACGCCGTAGCCCGGCACGTCGAGCCGTGCGGCCGCGCCCGAGGCATCGAGCCGCGCACCGGGCCGCAGCACCACGAAGGCGTCGGCCGCATCGACCTCGCGTGCGCCGTCGACATGGGCCGCGCCGATCTCGATGCGCCCGCCCTCGCCCACTTGGCCGTAGCTGCGCCCGCGCGCATCGATGGCCGTCGTCGCACGTCCCGCGGCGTCGAGCACCGCGTTGTCGCCGATCCAGATCGAGGTGGCATTGGCCGTGCCCGACGGCCGGTCTGCGTCGTTGCCGATGCCGAAGCCGCCCGGCAGCACGCCGATGCGGCCGCCCCAGGCATTCAGCGTGCCGTCGATGGTGATCTGCGCATTGCCCGTGAGCGTGAGCGAACGGCCCGGATCGACAGAGATCGTGGCGCCGCGGCCCACCACCAGCGGCGCCTGGCTGTTGACCGAACCCGCGCCGAGCGCCAGGTCGGCGCCCGCGCGCTGCGTGAGCACGCCGGCGAGCGGATCTTCCTGCCACAGCGGCGGCAGCCACGGCTGCAGCACGGCCGATGGATCGGCGCCGGTGGCCGTGGCCAGGGCCGCTGCCGGGTCAGCACGCAGCACGGGCATCGCCACGTCGACCCGCGCGCCAGCGGCCACCTGCACGCCCTGCTGCGCGCTGACCGCGTAGCGCGAGAAGCCGCTGCGGAACAGGCCGTCGTCGAGCACCAGCAGCGGCTTCACCGCCACGTCGGCCGGCAGCCGGTTGCCGGCCAGCAGCAGTGCGCCTTCGCCGAGCACCACGTCGCGCGCGAACGGCGTGCCCGCGGCGACCGTGGCGGTGTAGTCGGCCACCGGCATGCCGTTGGGGAACGCATCGGCTGGCACCACATAGCCCGGCGCCATCGTGCCGTTGATGTTGACCAGCTCGGTGCCCGCAGGCACGGTGCTGCCGCTCGGGTAGAAGGTGCCGCTCTTCGCGTAGACGTAGACATATTCCCAGGCCACGGTCGCGGCCGGCACCACCCAGGCGGCCGGCAGCGTGTAGCTGCGCGTGGCGGTGAACATCGGCGCCACCTTCAGGGCCTCGCCCGGCGCCACGGTGTTGGCGATGTAGCTGAAGTCCGTGGGCAGCGCGGTGCCGGCGGGAACGGTGAAGGCCTCGGCCAGCGTGAGGTGCACCGGCACCGCCTCGCCCGCCGTGAGCCGGCCCGCATGCGCGAGCACGCCGCCGCCGATGGCCACGCCGATGCCGGTGTCGATCGTCAGCGTGCCGCCGCCCTTGACGCCGTGGCCGCGCAGCATGCCGTCCAGCAGCAGCACGCCCGCGCCGCGGCCGGTGCTGTCGTACTGGTTCGAGCGCAGCGTGATGTCGCCGCCGCGTCCGCCCTGCAGCGCACCGTTCGCCATCAGCGCGGCGCCCGACGAGGTGTCGATCACCGAGCCGGCATGCAGCCGCAGGTCGCCGGTGCTGGCGATCGAGACGCTGCCGCCGTTCACGTAGGGCAGGCCGCCGATGTCGGCCGGCTCGGTGCGCAGGTTGGTCCACAGGCCGCGCGTGTCGAGCTTGGTGCCGCCGGCCAGCGTGACGCCTGCCGTGTAGCCTTCGGGCGGCGCCGCGGCGATCGGCTGGTCGATCCAGTTGGTGGTGCTGCCGGTCTGCAGCCGGCCGACCATGTTGCCGAGCGCAATGCTGCCGCCGCGTGCCGTCAGGTCGGCATTCACGTCGACCTGCGTGGCATGCAGCGCAATGCTGCCGCCGGGCGCCACCGTCACGTCGGCGTCGACGCTTATGCCGCCTGTGGCATAGGCCTTGAAACCGCCGAGGCGCAGGTCGCTGAGCCAGCCCGCGTCGATGCCGATCTTGCCGTCGAGCTCGGCGGGCAGCGCGTCGTCGAGCTGCAGGTCCTGCGCGATGCGCTGCACCGCGCCGATGTCGATGCGCTCGGCCAGCGCCTGCGGGCTGTCGCGCAGCGCACCGGTGGCGGCATCGACCGCCGGCTGCAGCCGGCCGATGACGAGCTGGCCCGCGCGTGGCGCCGCGTTCTGCGACTGCCGGTAGCCGTCGAGCCCCGCGTCGGGCGCATTGCGCTGCCGCTCGCCCTGGAACGCCGTGGCCTCGATGTGGCCTTCGAGCACCGCCGAGCGCGTGCCGACGATCACGCGGCCCGCGTCGCGGCCCACGGTGTAGCCGTTCTCGAGCCGCTCGCGCGGCGCGATCAACGGGTTGTAGAAGAAATCGGTGGTGTTCTTGCCCCAGCGTTCATGCGGGCTCTCGAAGCCGCGGTACACGCCGTCGTAGAGCATGTCGCCCGGCGCACTCGACAGGTTGTAGAGCCGGCCGTCGCGGCCCTTGAGCCAGCTCTGCTTGAGCATGCCGGTCTGCACGTCGAGCGAGCCGCCCGAGACGTTGATGGCCGAGCCCGTGCGCGTCACCAGCTCGCCGCCGCCGAAGGCCACGGTGCCGCCCGAGGCGGCCCATTCGCCGATGCCGTGGCCGTCGGTGTTGAGGTAGCCGCTCACCTCGAGCAGCCCGCCGCCGGTGTACCAGCGGTCGGTCGCATGGCCCTGGGTGCCGGCCGGCACGCGCACCAGGTACCGGCGGTCGATCCAGAGGTTGGCGTTGTTGAGGTTCTTGCTGTCGCGGTTGCCGGGCGCGTCGCGCTGCTCGTTGCCCTGCACGTTGACCTCGACATTGTTCGACGCCATGGCCACGCGCACGCCCACCGCACCCGCCACGTCGATGGCGGCGCGCTCGGCCAGCTGCACGCGGCGCGCCGCGGTCACGTTGACCTGGCCCCCGGTGGCGAGCGTCATCGAGTCGGCCTCGAAGGCCACGTCGCCGCTGGAGGCGATCTGCACCAGCGACTGGTCGCGCCGGTTGTAGGCGCCGTCCGAAAGGATGGCCGACTCCTTCAGCAGCGTGTCGCGCTGCACGTCGAGCGCCGTCGCGTTGCTGTCGTCGAGCAGCACCGCGCTGACGCTGCCCGGCGCGAGCGTGACGCGCGCGTCGGCATCGCCGGCCGCGTTCAGGTGCAGCGTGCCGCGCGTGTTGACGCCGGTGCTCGACACCAGCACGCCGGCCTGCTCGACGCTGTGGCCGGTCAGCGTGATGTCGCCCGTGAGCGCCTGGATCAGCCCGCTGTTCGACACCCGCCCGGCCGCGCTGCCCTCGACGCGCGCCGGGGTCACCTCGTTGCCGCGCGTGCTCGATTGCAGGTTGCCGTCGGTGCCCAGCCCCTTGCGGATCACGAAGCTGTCGCCGGCCGCCAGCGTGACCTGCCCGGCCGGCGTGACGATGGCGCCGCGGTTGTGCACCTCGCGGCCGGCCAGCAGCACATAGCCGCCACCCTCGGTGACCGACTGCGGCTTGCGCGTCTCGATGCGCGCACCCGCCTCCACCACCACGTCGGCCGTGGCCGCGCCGTGGGACGAGTCAGTGGGAGTGACCACGAGGTCGTTGGCGAGCGTGGGCACATGGCCCGTGCCCAGCGCCTGGCTGTAGATGCCGCGCTGGAACTGCGCGTCGGTCATGCCCACGGCCGAGGCCAACAGGTTGCGCGTGTTCACCTGGCTGCTGCCGCTGAACACGATGCCGTTGCGGTTGACCACCATCACCGTGCCGTCGGCCTGGATCTGCCCCTGGATCTGCGACGGCCGTGCCTGCGGATCGTTCACGCGGTTGAGCACGGCCCAGCTCGGCTGCTGCTCGAACCGGAGTGTGGTGTTGCGCCCGACGTTGAAGCTTTCCCAGTTCAGCACCGCGCGCTCGCCGGTCTGCGTGACGGTGACCTGCGTGCGCCCGCCCTCCTGCGTCTGCACCGGTGCATTCGCGTTGGCCCAGCCGGACGTGAGGCTGTTCGTGTCGACGCGCAGTCCGCCTTCGGCCATGCCGTCGGGCACGCCGCCGCCGGCCGCGAGCGCCGCGCGGCGGGCGGCTTCCTGTGCGGCCTGCTGCGCCGCGATGGTGCGCGCCGTGAGGTTGAGGTTGCCGATGGAACGCTGCAGCTGCTCGTTGGCGCGCTGCTGCTGTGCCTGCGGGCTGGTGAGCATGGAGGCCGGCATGCCGTTGGGCAGGCGGCCGGTGGCGATGGCGGCGCTCTGCGCCATGTTCTTCTGCGCCATCCAGGCGCCGCTGAAGGCCTGCTGCGCCTGGGCATCGAAGGAAGCCGCCGCGCCCGCGGCCAGCATCAGCGCGATCGCGTGGACCATGGGAGTGAGCCGGGCCTTCGGAACGAAGGCAAAGGGCAAGGCGAGGGACGACGGATTCGTGCGCGGGCGCCGGGCCACCGTGCTGCGGGTGCTGCTGCTGCGTTGCATGCGGACTTCCAGGGGTTCGTGTTTCATTGCTGCTGTTCGATCGCTGCCACGAAGCGCACCCGGAAATCGGCCGGCCCGTGGTCTACCGATCTATGACAGCGGCACCCGGGCGCGACTGCACCATGTCACGAAATCTTCATGCGCGCGGCGCTCAGGCGTTCGCAGGCAGGCCCAGCAGCACGATGCCACCCGGCAGCTGCGTGAGCTCGGCGCCATACACGTCGCGCACGAGGAACGCCACGTCGTCGAGCCGGTCGATCGAGAAGCTCGCCTGCACCCGGCTGCGGCCCAGCGCCTCGCTCGTGAGCACGAGCCGGCCGCGCCGGTAGCGGTTGACTTCGGCCACCACCTCGGCGAGCGGCACTTCGTTGAACACCAGCTGCCGGCGCCGCCATGCGCTGACGGGCGCGGTGTCCACCGACGCGGGCCTGCCCAGGCCGGCGGCGCCGTAGCGCAGCTGCCGCCCTTCGGCCAGCCGCACCTGCTGCGTGCCGCGCGCCACCTCGACCTGGCCCGCCAGGCAGGTGACGCAGACCTCGCCGTCGAGGTGGCGGATGTTGAAGCGCGCCCGCAGCGCCGACACCCTGCCCTGTGCGGCCGCCACGGTGATGCGTGCCGCGCCCGAGGCGCCGGCCAGCACCTCGGCCTCGCCGGCCAGCAGCTCGATGACATCGCCGCCCTCGCCCGTTCCGCTGCCGGCGCGCTGCACGTTGACGCGCGTCTGCGTGTTCAGCTGCAGCACCGTGCCGCCGCCCATGGCCACCTCGCGCTGCTCGCCGGTGCCGGTGCGGTAGTCGGCGCCCCATTCGGTGGCCGGCGCCCACAGCCCGAGCGGTGGCGAGACCGCAAGGTACGCGACCGACGCCGCGACCGCGCTCCCGAGCAGCGCCCGCCGTCCCGCGACGGGCATGCGCGCATCGGCCTTGCTGCGTTGTTGTTGCTGCTGTTCGTGCCGGCGCACGCGCAGCGCCGCCGGCGCCATGGCCTGCCAGACCTCGCGCGCCTGGACGAAGGCGTTGGCATGCGCGCGGCTCTGCGCGCACCAGCGGCGAAAGGCTTGTGCATCCTCGTCCGTCACCTGGTGCGAGCCCAGCCGCACGACCCAGGCTTGCGCTTCGCGTTGAAGGTGCGTGGCGTTCATGGGGTCGGTCTCCGCGGATGATTCTTCGGGTCGTTCAGCTGCCATCACGCTTAGACTGTTTTCCCGCGCCGGGACCGAAGCGCTGGATGAAATCTCTTCCCAATCGCTCGCAGCAATGCGCCAGCCCGGCGCGCAATTCCTTCTCGACCGTGCGCGCCGACACACCATAGCGCGCCGCGATGTCCTTGTGCGGCATCTCGTCCACGCGCGCGGCCAGCACGATCGCGCGGCGACGCCGCGGCAGCTCGGCCAGCGCGCGCTCCAGCGCCTCGAGCTCGTTGCGTGCCTCGGCGCCGCGCGCGGGGTCGGCCATCTCGTCGACCATGTCGTGCAGCGCATCGACCTCGCCGACGCTCAGCAACCGTGAATTGCGCTTGCGCTGGTCTTCCGCCACGTTGAGCGCGATGCGGAACAGGTAGGCCGAGGGATAGCGCACCGCCGTGCGCACGTTGCTGGTCTCCACGCGCAGGTAGGCCTCTTGCAGCGCGTCATTGGCCAGGTCTTCGGAGCCGAGCCGGATCTGCAGGTGCTTTCTGAACTGCGCATAGCGCGAGAGGAACAGCGCGCGCAGCGCTGCCTTGATCGAATCGGGCATGGTCGCGGGGGCCTTGCTGCTTTTTCTTCAGCGCGCTCGCGCGGCGCGTTCGTAGGGACGACAGTCGCGCGCGGGGTCGGCGCGCGGCGTCAGCAGGATCGTCAGGGGTTGCGCCAGGCCCGGCGGCGGCGGTGCATCGAGCGCCATCGCGCGCAGGCTCGCGAGCACCGCCGCGTCGCGCGGCGCCAGCCCGCTGCCCTGCAGCACGCGCGCGTCGCTCACCGTGCCCGCCGTGTCAATCCACAGCTGAAGGCCGAGGCGGTAACGGCCGAAAGCGTCGGGCTGCGCGATGCAGAGCACGCGCGTGATCGAGGCCTGCAGCACCCCCGCATAGCCGGCCTGCGCGCGGGCGGCTTCGGTGGTTGACGCTGCACTCTCACTTTCAGGTGTCAGGCCTTGCGCGACTTCCCCCTCGTCGCGCGGCGCGATGGGCACGAGCGTGAACGCGTCGGCGCCCGAATAGCGCGCCACCAGGCCGGTGCCGGCCAGCAACTGCTGCAGCGCCTCGCGCGGCGTGAAGTCGCCATGCACCGCGGCAGCCTCGCGGCCGGCCGTGACGCTGCTCGCCACGAGTACCGAGTGGCCCGTGACGCGGCCGAAGACGGAGAGAGAAATCTCGAGCGGCTGGGCCGGCAGGTCGAACCGCATGACCATGCCACCGGCCGAGGCGGCCTGTGCGGCGGCGAGACCTGCACTCACCACCAGCGCCATGACGAGGCACCAGGACAGTGTCAGGGCACTGCCCGATGCGGAAGTACGTGTCATTTAGGGCGCGAGGGTATCTGGGGTGCGTGACTGGAATGTGACGTTTGGTTTGCATGGGGGCGCGCGTGGGGCGCGGCTGGCCGGCAGGCCAGGCGTTGAAGACGCGCAGGACCGCAAGGCTTATCGGCCGGAACCGTACTGCCGTACCAGAATGCGCGTCCCGCTCGCCGGCTCGAATTGCTGCCACGCCAGAACCGCATTCCCCAGCTCATTCATCGCCAGGTCGGGCGTGGCAGCCACTTCGTCGGTGCTTTCCTGAAGCACCGGCATGCCCCAGCCATCTGCCAGCGTGTATCGGGCCGCATGGAGGTCGCTGGTCCCAGCACCATTGGCCTGCGCCCACGCCACCAGCGCGTTGGTCGCGTCGTCCAGGCCCAGTGCAGGCAAGCTCGCCAGCGCCGGTGAAGCGGCCGCCCGCACGACATGGTCCGCGCCAAAAGCGCCCCCTGGTGCCGCCGTCGCAGCCATGAGCGCGTTGTCCAGCCGGCCCCAGCTCACGACCGCCGAGCCGGCCGCGTTCATGCGCAGCACGGGCGTGCTCAACAACGCTTGCGTGGCGACGAACGGTGCACCCACCCGTGCGGTGCCGCTCTGCCACGCGCCTGCCGAGAAGCGCTTGAACCACACGGCGCTCTCCCACTGGTTGCTGCCGCCGGGCAGGTCGGCCTGGCCCCAGGCGAGCAGCGCGCTGCCGGTGGCGTCGATCGCCAGGTCGTGGGCGCCGATGGAGTGCGCGGTGCCGGTGTCCGGCACGAGTTCGATCGAGGTGGCCCAGGTGCCGTTCGCATTGGCGCGGTTGGTCCAGAGCGAGGCGCTGCCGCCGTTTGAGCGCTTCCACACCGCAACCGATTCGCCCGACCCCGCGACCACGACCGCCGGGTCGCCATCCACGCTGCCGACGACCTCGTTGGTCTCGATGAGTGCGGCGGTGCCCCAGCCACCGGCCCAGGTGTAGCGGTTGGCATAGATGCTGAAGCGCGTGGCCGGCCCGATCTGCGACCACACGGCGACGGCGTTGCCGCTGGCGTCGATGCCCACGCTGGCGTTGCCGACGATGCCGGTGCCGGTCTCCAGCAGAGCGGGGCTGCCCCAGCCGCCCGCAGGGTCGACCGGTAGCGCCCACAAGTCGTAGCCCGTCACGGAGCTCAGTTGGGTCCACAGCACGACGGCGCGGCCACTGGGCTTGTCGATGGCGATGCGGATGTCGCGCACGCTGCCGGCGTTGGCCTCGAGGCGCTGCGGCGCGGTCCAGCCGCTCCCGGGCAGGTAGCGGCTGCCCCACAGGCGATCTTCCTGGGGGCTGCCTTCGACCTGGCGCCACACGACCAGCGCACGCCCTTGGGCGTCGATCGCGGTTTTCGGCAGGCTGGCGCCGCCGGCCGACAGCGCCGACGCATCGCCCCAGCCGATCGCCGGCGGCGCGGCCACGAAGGCGGCCGTCACACCGAGCGCTGCGTCCATCCGCACGATGCAGGTGCTGGCGTTGCCGCTGCACGCGCCACCCCAATTGCCGAGTACCTGTCCCGCGGCCGGCGTGGCTGCAAGCACGACCTCGGTACCTGCGCTGAAATCCGCACTGCAGCGATCGGTGCAGTCGATGCCCGCGGGCTGCGATCCGACGCGGCCGTTGCCGGTGATGTCGACCTCCAGGCGATGGGCCACCGCCACCGGCGGGGGTGCGGGCGGGAGGATGCCGAAGGGCGGCAGCGCGCCGCCGCCCGATCCTCCGCCACCGCCACAGGCGGCCAACAGGGCCAGCGCTCCTCCCCACACCATCCACCGTCCGCAACTGCTCGTCTTCGTCATGTCCGTGTTCTCCTCATCCGCTGGCGCCGGGGCCCGGCGCCTTCTGCTTGTTCGTTCAAGAAGGCCGGATCGTAGAGACGGCTCCGTGTGCGGCCCATAGCACCTTGGGGCACATGCCCGAAGGTGCTATGGGCCGGCGCAAGGTGTCCCGATAGGCTTCCGGCATGACCTCTGCCAGAGCAATGCACCCCCGTCCGCGCGCCGCCGGTCGCTGCCGCTGAGGCTTCGCGCAGGCCGGTGCTGCGCCGACCCGTCGGTGTGGACAACAATGGCGCCCTATGAGGAGAGCGTGCGGGCCGGGCCCGCACCCGAAATCACGGCACCATGAAACTCCTGCTTGTCGACGATCACCCGCTGTTCGGTGTCGGCTTTGCGCATGCGCTGACGCACGCCCGTCCCGACTTCGAGGTGCAGACCGCGCTCTCGCTGGGCGAGGGTGTGGAGCGTGCCTCGCAATGCGCCCCCGACATCGTGCTGATCGACTACCGCCTGGGCGGCGAGGACGGGCTCGAAGGCTTGCGCCTTTTCGGCGCTCGGCATCCCCTCGTGTCGCGCCTGATGATCTCGGGCGACGAGGAGCCGGCACTTGCCGCACGCGCACGCGCCGCGGGCGCAGCCGGCTTCATCGGCAAATCGCGGTCGGTGGCGCAGATCGCGGCGGCGCTGGACGAGGTGGCTGCCGGTGGCGAGTCTTTCGATGTGCTGCCCTCGCGCACCGGCCTGCCGGTCGCGAGCCTCACTCCGCGCCAGCTCGAAGTGCTGCTGCTGGTGGCGCAAGGCCGCCAGAACAAGCAGATCGCCGCCGAACTGGCGATCGCGGAGCGCACGGTCAAGCTCCACATCACGGCACTGCTCGACACGATGGATGCGCGCAATCGCACCCACCTTCTGGTCCAGGCGCGGCGCGCGGGGCTGCTGCTGGAGCCGCGATGAAACCTTCGGCTCCAGCGGCAGCCCCGCTGAAAGCGCCGAGCGTGCCCGGTGTGCGCGGCGTCATCGCCGCGCGCCTGCGCTTCTCGGACCTCCAGCTCCAGCAGGTCGAGCAGATGATCCGCACCACGCCCTGGGTGTGGATGCTGGCCGCGCTCGGCGGCTACCTTTGCTACCGCGAGTACGCGACAGGCGCGGACGGCGCGCGCGTGCAGGCGTGGTTCGCCGTCTACTGCTTTCTCGTGGCCGTGCGGGCCGGCATCTGGGTGGCCTGGGTGCTGCGGCCCGGCCTTCGATCCAACCTCGCGGCAATGGCGCTACCCATCATGGCCAGCAGCCAGAGCCTGGCCTTGTCATGGGGTGTCCTGTGCGTCCTGCTGCAAAAAGACGGACCACCGCAGGCCGAGGCCATCCTTCACATCGCGATGGTCACCGTCTCGCTCGGCGGGGCAATCCGGCTCTCGACGATGGAACGGTCGGCCATCGTCTACGTGGGCCTCATCCTCGGCCCCCTGGTGCTGCGCGACATCTGGTTTGGCGGCAACTACCACCTGGCCATGGCGCTGATCGTGACGCTGATCGGCGTCTACACCCTGCTGAGTTCCAGGGAGCTGTCTCGCGCGCTGCACGAGATCCAGGCGCAGCGCCGGCGCAATGCGGAACTGGTGATTGCGCTGAGCGCCGAAAACGAGCGCAGCCGCTCGGCCCGCCAGACCGCCGAAGAAGCCGTTGCGGCGCGCATGCGCTTTTTCGCCTCGGCCAACCACGACCTTCGCCAGCCGCTCAACGCGATGGCACTGCTCGCGCAGACCCTGCACACCGTCAGCACGCAGCCCCAGGTGCAAGCGCTTTCGGAGCAGCTCGTGGCCTGTGCCGACGGCATGACCGAGGTGGTGGACGACCTGCTGGACATCACGCGGGCCGATGCCGAGTCGATCAGCCCGCAATGGGCGCTATTCGCCATCGACGACCTGCTGCGCAATTGCTGTCGGCCCCACCAGGCGGTGGCCGCAGCCAAGGGGCTGAAGTTCGAGATGGCCATCGACCCCGCCATGGTCCGCAGCGACCCCGCCCTGCTCACGCGCGTGATCACCAACCTGCTGGCGAACGCCATCCGCTACACGCGCAGCGGCACGGTGCGGATCATCGGGAGCCATTCCGGTGGCAACGGCCGGTTGCGCCTGGCCATCGAGGACACAGGGATCGGCATCGCGCCCGAGCACCTGCCGCACATCTTCGACGAGTTCTATCAAATCGATAACCCCGCGCGCGACCGCCGCCTGGGCTACGGCCTCGGCCTCGCGACCGTCAAGCGCTTGAGCGAACTGCTCGGCCTGGGCGTGACCGTGCGGTCCCTGCAGGGGCAAGGCAGCGTCTTCGAAGTGCAGGTGCCGATGGCCGACGTCGCCGAAGGCGGCCGGCCGGACGATGCCGAGCGGCTCGCCGCGTCATCGAGCACTGCGTTGGCGGCGCGCGTGCTGGTGGTCGATGACGACCAGAGTTCGCGGCAGGCGCTGCAAGGGCTGCTGGCTTCCTGGGGCACCGAGGTCCGCGCTGCGAGCGACATGGCGGGCGCGCTGGGCTTGCTGGAAACGGGCTTTCGTCCGAACGCACTGGTGGTGGATCTGCGGCTTGGCCTGCAGGCGAGTGGCATCGATGCCATCGAAGCCCTGCGCACAGCACTCGAGGACCCCGGGCTGCCCGCGGTGATCATCACCGGCGACGTCGCCAGCGTCAATTTGATGACGGCGCGCGCGGCAGATCTGCCCGTGATCATCAAGCCGGTGCGACCTCCCCAGTTGCGAGCTTTCCTCGGCTATGCCCAGGCGCGCGACAGCGGCCAACTTCGGCAGCGTTGACCGTTCTCTGGCACCACCCCTTATCGGGGTGCTGCGACCCTTTGCTGAATCGCGCCGAAGACGGTATGGCCGCTTGCGTCGAAGGCTTCGATCCGCACGGTCTCGCCATCCCGCAGATAGGGAGTGACAGGCTCTCCTCCCTCCAGCACCTCGCGCATCCGCTGCTCCGCGATGCAGCCATATCCCGCGTCGGCTCGGCGGTTGGAGACGGTACCGGCGCCCAGCAATGTGCCGGCGCAGACGGTGCGCGTGCAACAAAGGTGCGCGGCGAGTTCAGCGAACGAAAAATGCATATCGTCGCCGCTGCGGAGACTCCCCACCTGTTCCCCGTTGCGCCAGACAGCCAGATTCAGGTGCAGGCGCTGCCCATCCCACGCGGTGCTGAATTCATCGAGCGTTACCGCCACGGGCGCGAACGCCGATGCCGGCTTGCTGCGAACGAAGCCGAAACCTTTTGCCAGTTCGGCGGGGATCAGCTCGCGCAACGAGACGTCGTTGACGAGGACCGCAAGTCGCGCCGCGCTGGATGCCTCTTCGGTCGTTGCGCCCGCGCGCAGGTCTCCCAGCACCAGCGCCAATTCGGCTTCGAAGTCGATGCCCCATGAAGCGCTGTCGAACGCCATGTCCTCGTTGGGTCCGAGAAAGCCGTCGCTGGCCCCCTGGTACATGAGGGGGTCGCTGTAGAGTTCGGGCGGCATGGCCGCACCCCGGGCCTTGCGTACCAATTCGACGTGATGCAGATAGGCTGAGCCGTCTGCCCATTGGTAGGCGCGCGGCAGCGGCGCCATGCACATGGATGCCTGGAACGGGAATGCCCCCGCCAGTCGTCCGGCTTCCAGCTGTGAGGCCCGCAGCTTCAGATCCTGTTCGACCGCCATCCAGCGGTCCAGCGCGCCTTGCAGCGTCTGTGCAATGTCTGCGACGAACACTGCCCTGTCCAGCCGTTTGGTTACCAGCACCAATTGCCCGTCGCGCGAGCCGTCGCGGTAGGTCGCGAATTTCATTCAGTTGCCTCCATGGGTTGTGCAAGCGCCTCGGGCGCGCTCAGCGCGTCAATCCGGCAGGGTCCAGGATCGCGATGCAACCTGGCTGGCGGTTCACAAGACCGCGGCGTTCGAAGTCCGCGAGCGTCAGGCTCACCCAGGTCCGACTCGCGCCGATCATCTTTCCGAGGTCATCGTGAGTGAGATCGTGCACGGCCTGCTTGCCCCCCGGCGTGCGGGTGGCCAAGGCCACGAGAATGCGCCCGAGCCGTTGCGAGGCTGAATCGAGCACCAGCGGCGCGCTGCGCTCGATGTTCTCCACCGCCAGCAGGGCCAGCAGGCGGGTGATGTTGTGCGAGAAGCGGGGAATCCGTTCCAGGCAGGCCGCAAAGTCGAAGGTGGACAGAATGGACACATCCACAGGCCCGGCCGCCTCCACCGACAGAATGCGGGGGCGCTGCAGCACGGCTGCGGCCAACCCGAGGATGCTGCCGCCCGTGAGCATGCTGAACGTGAACTCGTCCCCCTCGGGCGAGATGATGAACAGGCGCACACGCCCGTTGCGTACCACCACCAGCGTATCGCTGGGTTCTCCCTGGCTGAAGATCAGTGAGCGAGGCGCATAGGAGCGCGCACGCATGAGGCCGTGCACGGCCTCCGCCTCTGCATGGCTCAGACCGTGCAGCGCCTGGTTCCACTTGGGGTCGATCCGCTGTTGTTCCATTGCCGCTCACTATGCCGCAGCCCCGTCGAAATACCGATCGAACTTGTCGGCTTCGTCCCGGAAGCGCTCGGCGTCCGGTGGCGCAGGCCTGGGGCTCGTGATCACCGGCCACTCGGCCGCGAGCCGCCGGTTCAGATCGCGCCAGCGTGGCGCGGCATCCATGTCGAACGCGATGGCCCCGGCAGGGCATTCGGGCTCACACACGCCGCAGTCGATGCAGACCGCCGGATCGATGACCAGCATGCTGCGCCCTTCACGGAACGCATCCACAGGGCAGATCGCGACGCAATCGGTGTACTTGCACCGGATGCAGGCCTCGGTGACGACGTAGCTCATTTGTCGACGAATGCCCGCTCGAAGACGTAGTCGCCCATCTCGCCGGTACAGGGCGACGCTTCGAACCCACGGGCGTCCAGCTCGGCGCGGATTTCTGCCAAAGCAGACGGGTTTCCGCACACCATCACCCGATCGCGCTCGGGCGACAGCGGGGGCAGCCCCAGGTCCCGGCACAGTTGTCCGCTGCGAATCAGCGCCGGTATGCGGCCCGTCGCCTTGAATGGCTCTCGGGTGCAGGTCGGGTAGTACACGAGGCCGCGTGAAACATGCTCGCCCAGGTACTCGTCGCCAGGCAGGCGCGACTGCAGCTCTTCTGCGTACGCCAGTTCGCTCACGTACCGCACGCCGTGCACCAGAACCACGCGCTCGAACCGCTCGTATATCTCGGGGTCGCGCACGAGGCTCATGAACGGGGCCAGACCCGTGCCGGTGGCCAGCAGGTAGACGTTGCGGCCCGGTCGCAGGTCGTCGAGCACCAGCGTCCCCACCGCCTTGCTCCCCACCAGCACCTCGTCGCCGTCGTTCAAGTGCTGCAGCCGCGAGGTCAACGCGCCATCGCGCACCTTGATGCTGAGGAACTCGAGTTCCTCCGCGTGGTTCGGACTGGCGATGCTGTAGGCGCGCATCAGCGGCCTTCCCGCTACCGGCAGCCCCACCATGACGAAATGGCCATTGCGAAATCGCAGTCCGGGTGCACGCGTGGTGGTGAAGCTGAACAGGGTGTCGTTCCAGTGGCGCACGGACGTGACGCGCTGAGTGGTGATTGCGGTCATGCGGAGCTCACTGAACCTTGATGTTGCTTTCCCGTACCACCCGGGACCAGCGAGAGACCTCCGAGCGGATGAACCGGTCGTATTCCTGAGGGCTGCTGCCCACCGGCTCCATCCCGAAATCCCGCACCCTCGCCGCGAAAGCCGGCTCTTTCACGACCGCCGCGATGTCCGCACCGAGCTTGTCGATCAGCGGCCGCGGCACCTTGCTCGAGGTGACCATGCCGAAAGCGGACACCACTTCGAAGCCCGGCACCGTCTCTGCAATCGCAGGGTACGCGGGGTCGCTGGCCATCCGCTCCTTCAGCGTGATGCCAAGCACCTTGAGCCTGCCCCCGCGGACGTACTCCTTCACAGGCGCCCAGACATCGAACATCAGGGGAACCCGCCCGCTGAGCACGTCGGCATGGGCGGCCGCGCTGCCGCCATACGGCACATGCAGCAGGTCGGTGCCGGCCATCGCGTTCAGCAATGCGCCGGACATGTGGTTCAGCGTACCGGCGCCTGGCGTGGCGTAGCTCAGGGAGTCGGGCCGGGTCCTGGAAAGCGCGATCAGCTCGCCCACGCTGTTGGCCGGCAGCGACGGATGGGCGACCAGAACGCATGCCGAGGTGGTGATCTGGCTCAGGCCGGCCAGGTCCCCCAGCGTGTCGTAGGGCAAGTCGCTTCGGATGGCCGGATTCACCACATGGGCCATGACCACCATGCCGATGGTGTGTCCGTCCGGGGGCGCCTTGGCGACCAGGTTGGTGCCGATGGTGGAGCCTCCACCTGCGCGGTTCTCCACCACCACGGGCTGCTTCCACTTCTCGGACAAGCGTTCGCCCAGCATGCGGGCGAGAACGTCGGTCGGCCCGCCAGCGGTGAACGGCACCAAGATGCGCACCGGTCGGGACGGGAACGTCTCCTGCGCGCGCAAGGGCAATACGGCACAGGCCGTGGCGGCCAGTGCGAGCATGAGTCGGATCGAGTTCTTCATGGGGTACCTTCGGTTGTGGCGGGATGGGGCGCATGGACGGCGCTTTTCGGGTCGCCCTGCGGCGCCTCGTGGGCCAGGCAGTCCAGTCCGCCCTTGAATTCGGAGACCGCAAAGATTTCCGCGCCGTGGCGCTCCAGCCATTCGCTGTCGACGGACAGCCCGTTCTTCTGCAGCAATGGCTGCGATGCCTCCACGATGGCTTTCCAGTCCTCCAGGTGTCGCAGCGCCTTCAACCGGTCCGGGTGCGGCGCCTGCCCCAATGCCTGGGCAAGAAGCTCGGTGAAGTTCACCACCTCGAAGGCTTCGGTGCGCTCCAGGCCGATGAAGGCCATGTGGCAGCCGTGATAGAGCGTGACCAGCGCGTCGGCCTTGTGGAACCTCACGCGGTCCACGAGGTGCTGGTGCTCCTCTGCCTGCAGCGTCGGCGTCTTGGAGCAGCCGGAACCGCCACAGGTGTAGGACGACTCCAGCACCGTCTCGACCACCTCCAGCCCCGGGATCGCGCGCAACAATGCCTCGACGTTGCGGCCGACCTCGGGCACGCCATGATGGGCATGCAGCACCACGCGTCGCGGTATCCGGTGCACGAAGAGCGCCTTCAGCCGGTCGGCGCGCGACACGAAGTAGGACGTCACGTGATCGAAGTCGTACGTGCGCGGCGCAAAGCCGTGCAGGGTTTCGTTCAGATGAAGGTCGCAGGTCGGACACCAGTTCAGAACCTTTTCCGGTTCGAATGCGCCGAAACGGCTGAGCGTGTGCGCCGTGACACGTCCCCCCACCTGCACTTCGCCCTGCCATTTGGAGGCGATGACGCCGCAGCAGGACGAGGGACCGCCGGCCACTTCGTAGTCCACCTCCAGGGCGTCCAGGACCGCCATGGTGTTGAACAGCAGATTGGGCGTGCGCAGCGCGTTGCAGCCGGTGTAGAAGACCATCTGCGACTTGCGGGGACGCACCGGCTTGAACAGGCGTGCGTAGTCGGGGGGCAGCAGCTGCATGGCGATCATCAGCTTGATGGAGCGTGCCATGCGCCTGAACAGCTGCGGCGTCCGGCTTTCCCTTGCGGCGTCGTGCATGCTGGCCAGCATCAGCAGGCGGCGGGGATTGACGCCTTCAGGACATGCGGGAACACAGTCGCCGCATCCGTTGCAGCCGTGCAACCAGTCCGCCGAGGCCGCCTCCGGGGCCTGCCCTTCGCGCAACAGGTCCAGGACACCGCCGATCACCTGGCGCGGATCAGCGCCTGATGCGGCACCATGCGGCACCACCGGGCACACCTCGACGCACCGGGCGCAGCCCGTGCACGCCGACAGCAGGTCATCGGTCTCGCGGCGCAGGAACGCGCCCGCATCGACTTGCGCCTCGCTCATGGTGCCTGCTGCGGCAGATGCACCACCGCCTCTATCTCGACCAGCATGCGCGGGTCGATCAACCGCGACACCTCCAGCAGCGTGGCGGCCGGCCTGCCTGCGAAGTACGGTGCTCTGAGCTCGAGTGTCTCGTTGTGGAAGCGCTCGATGTCGGTCGTGTAGAGCGTGTACTTCACCACGTCTTCCCAGCGCGCGCCTGCCGCATCGAGGATGTCGCCGAGGTTGCGAAAGCACTGCGCGGTCTGTTCCCGGATGTCGCCCTCCCCCACGACCTGCCCGTCGGCATCGCGCGCCGTCACGCCCGCCGTATGCAAGGTCTGTCCCGAATGCACGACGCCCAGGGAGAACCGAACAGCGCTCTCCCAAGGTTTGCCCACCTGTACGACACGCCGGCTCATGTGCGAACGCCCCTCAGCAGCAGAACCACGCAGTCGGCGCCCGTTCGGCGGTCGCGCGCGATCGCTTGATAGGCCGGCGATTCCGCCCATGCGCGATAGGCCGGCTCATCGGGGAACGAAAGGACCACGACCTTGTCGCCCGTCCAGTCCCCCTCCTCCACCTTCGGACTTTCGTCGGCGGCGAGGACCTGGCCTGCGAACGCTCGAAAGACACTGCCGAAGGCTGATTGGTAGCGGTCGTAGGCCGGCCGATCCTTGAACTTCAGTTGCGCAACAACGTATACGGCCACGAGAACACCCTGTTTCGAGTTGAGGTGTCCCAAGTGTGTCGACGCGAGCCTTCAAGGCTGGTTAAGTTCTTAACAGCTCAGCGCCCTTGGCAGTAATGGTTGACTCCGCCATAGCGTCTCCGTGCTTCGGCTTCTTTGACTACCTTGGAGATGACCTGAAGATGGACCCTGGCGCATCTCACCGGACCGCATCAGCGCCCGCTCGCGCGTCATCGCGTTCATGCAGGCGGCGCCGCGCTCGACCACCACGATGCAGTTCGCGCGAGCATCGCCAGGCCCGCCAGCACCGCTGGCGGTTCGCGTGAAGCGCTTCAGGTGCGCAGGATGCCGCGAAGCAATGCGCAGCTCAGAACCCGAAAGCGCTGCGCACGCCGCACAGCAGCCCGCTGCAGGCGGACGGCGTGACATAGAGCGTCTTGATCTCGCCGCTCGGCAGACCCAGGTCTCCGATCAGCACCGCGCCGGTCGCCCCCTGGGCGTTGGCCTGCGCGACCAGATCGTTTGCGTTCGCCGCGCTCGTCAATGCGGCGTAGCTGAAGGTGGCGGATTGCGTCGTGTCCTTTTCATAGAGGGCGCGCATGCCTTCGCTGCCGAAGATGTAGTCGCTCTTGAAGCGGAAGCCGCGCGCGCCCTGGGCTTCGAGCTGTGCCATGAATTCGGCATCGGTCGTGGCGCTGGGCAGCACTTCGACGTCGTACCTAGCGGTGCTCTGCGAGTCTTTCTGGAAGATGCGCACCGTTTCGCTGCCGACGATCAGCGAGCTGCCGAGGTGGTAGTAGCCCTCTGCGCCCTGCGCCTTGTCCTGCGCCAGCAGTCCGGCGATGGTGTTGCCGGCCGGTTCGGGCAGCACGCGGTAGCTGTAGGTCGAGCTGCTGCCGTTGTCCTTGCGGTAGATGGCGCCCCGCGTGTCGGGGCCGGCATAGCTGAAGCCGCGCGCCCCCTGCGCGTCGAGCTGCTGCTGCAGTTCGGCGGCCGTGCCCGCGTTGGGCGGAAGTTCGAAGCTGTAGGTCGTGGTGTGGCTCTTGGCGAACAACACGGAGAGGTCGTAGGTCGTCGTGCCGGTGGTGTAGATGATGCCGCTGACGTAGTTCCAGCCGTTGGCACCTTCGGCGCTCAGCTGCGAGAGGAAAGACGGGCTGGCCGGCAGGGCCTGGTAGCTGATGGTTTGCGTGGCCGGAGCGGGCGCCGGTGCTGGCGCGGGGGCCGGTGCGGGGGCTGGCGCCGGCGCAGGGGCTGGGGCCGGGACAGGCATCAGTCCGATGCCGTTGCCACCACCACCGCCGCCACCGCATGCGCTCAAAACGACGGCGGTCGCCGCGATCCACAGACTGCTTTTCATGGAGAACTTTCAGGAGAGAAATGCCCTTGCCGGGCGGGCCCGAAAGTTAAGCGGTGCGCGCTGGATTTGACAGTGCCGAAAGTCATGTTTCGGCGGTGAGCGCGCGCCGCAGCGCCGCGACGTTGACCGGTTTGAACAGCATCGGGACGCCCGCTTCGCGCGCATGCCGCAAGGGCTCTGGCGCGGTCTCGCCGGTGATGAGCAGCAGGGGCCGTTCGATGCCGAAGCGCCGGTGCAGGCGAAGGCCGACGTCGAGCCCGTTGACGCCTTCGGGAAGGCGGTAGTCGCAGATCAACAAGTCGACCTGCTGCGAAGGCACCTGGGCGCGGCTGAGTGCGGCCACGGCGGCCTGTTCGTCGCAGACCGCCACCACCTCGATGGACCAGGCGCGCAGCAGCACGGTCATGGCTTCGCGGATGTCGGCCTCGTCGTCGATCAGCAGCACGCGCCGGGGCAGGCGACCGGCCGGACGCGCGGCCAGCGCGACACGGGCGCGGGCTTCGGCCAGCGGCAGCGAGATGCGGAATCGGCTGCCGCGCCCTGGCCGCGAATGCAGTTCGACCGGATGACCGAGCAGGCGCGACAGGCGCTGCACGATCGACAGGCCGATGCCCAGGCCGCGCGCACGGTCCCGGCCCGTGTTGCCGACCTGGTAGAACTCCTCGAAGATCCGGTCGCGCTGGTCGGGTGCGATGCCCGCGCCGGTGTCCAGCACGTCGATGCGCACCGTGCGGCCGAACGCGCGCGCCGTCACCGCGACGCCACCGCGCTGGGTGTACTTGATGGCGTTGTCGATCAGGTTCGACAGCATGCGCGCCAGCAGCTGCGGATCGCTGTGCACCCAGAGGCCGCTGGCGCGCAAGCGCAACTGCAGGTTCTTCTGCTCGGCCTGCGCCGAGAACACATGGTTGAGCGACAGCAGCAATGCATCGATCTGCACGGGCTGGAATGCGGGCGTGACCACGCCGGCGTCGAGGCGCGACACGTCGAGCATGGTGTCGAGCGACTTGCCCAGCGCGTTGACCGCGCGCATCAGGCGCTCGGCGTTGCGCCCCTCGGGCCGGTTCTGGAGCGCACTCTCGAGGGCGGCGCCGAACAGAGCGACGGCGTGCAGCGGCTGGCGCAGGTCGTGGCTGGCGGTGGTGAGAAAGCGCGTCTTCTCGGCGCTCGCGCGCTCGGTGGCCGCGACCTGTTCGCTCAGGCGCGCGGCCAGTGCCTCGTTCTCGAAGCGCAGCAGCAGCGCGTCGGTCAGCTGCCGGTGCTCCCGCACACCGACACGCAGCATCAGCGCGAGGTTGATCGTGGCGAAGGCGGCAAGGAACCAGTGCACCCCGCCGCCGTGCACGATCAGTGCGCCGATGAGCCCAACCAGCATCGGCAGCGTGTGGCCGTACATCGCGGCCGTGAGCGGTCGCAGCGACTGCACGGCGCGCGCGCAGTTTCCGAGCATCACCACCATCAGCACCGCGGTCACGGCGATGTTGCCCGCGGGCACGAAGAGCCAGGGTGCCACGGCGTCGGCCAGGCCCATGAGCGTGACCGTGACCGTGATGCGCCGCACCCATTGCGGGCTGTCGGCGGCCGGCGCCGCCGGCGTCCAGCGCGGTGCGAGCGCCAGGTAGCCGTACAGCGCGAGGTGCAGGCCGACGAAGGCGATCACCGCGGGATCGCGCAGCTGCAGGTACAGGAAGCCGCCGAGCACCAGGATGAACACGACCCTGGAAATCAGCGTGGCGTTGTAGATGTAGTAGACCGAAGCGACGTGCTCGCGCAGCACGCGCTGGTCGAGCGCGTCGTCGCCGGCGTTGCCCGCACTGCGGGCGGGGAGGGGCTTGCCCACGGGCAGCGGCCTCAGCGCAGCTGGCTGATCAGTTGCGCCCGCGAACGCACGCCGAACAGCAGCAGCAAGGTCGAGACATGGTTCTTCACCGTGCCTTCGCTCAGATGGGCGAGCTGCGCGATCTCGCGGTTGGCCTTGCCTTCGAGCAGCCATTGCAGCACCTCGAGCTGCCGCGGCGAGAGTTGCTCCAGGGCCTCGGTCCGTTCGGCCGGCGGCGTGGGCGACACCGGCCCCGCTGCCGCCGCCAGCCCGATGGCGGCGCTCTGCACGTCGAGCAGGCCGCAGGCGCGGATGAAGCTCACGACCTCGTTGAGGTCGGCCGATTTGGGCAGGAAGGCGACCGCGCCGTGGTCCAGCGCGCCGCGCGACTGCGTCGTGTCGACGGTACCGGAGAGCACGACGATGCGAGCCGAGGGAAAGCGCGTGCGAAACGCGATGAGGCCCTCGAGGCCTTGCGTGTCGGGCAAGGCGAGGTCGAGCAGCACGAGCCCGATCGCGTCCTCCGCAGCCGCATAGAGGGACAGCGCGTTGGCCAGGGTGTCGGCCTCGAAGACCTCGGTGGCCGACGCCGGATCGGTGGCCTGCGACTGCACCAGCGCACGCACGCCCAGGCGAACCAGATCGTGGTCGTCGACGACCAGGATCGCGCGCGGTCGTGCCAGCGGTGAAAAGGTGTCGGCGTGCGGGGCCGCAAGGGAAGACAGGGTCGTTTCGGGTCGCATTGCTAAACATGTTAACGAAGCACCCGGCACGCGGAAGTGCCGGAAGTCATCTCTGGTGCGCGGACCTTCGCGGGCGTGTTCGCCGGACGCTACGAACAAGGGGCGCGCGGCCGTCTTTCTCCTGACTTGCACCCAGCGCACACTGCAGGGTTCCGTTCAATGGAGGCGCCCATGCGCATGGAATTCCTGCAGGGCTTTTTCCCGGCCCTCGCGCTGTGCGGCCTCTGCGCCGGCGCAGCAGCACAGGCACCCGCCAGCAACACCGACCCCGACAGCTGCGTCGAGGTCGTGGTCAACGGCGAGCGCACGCCCTCCTACGCCTGCCTCACGCAGAAGCTGAGTCCTGCAGCGCCGCAGCGCGGCACCGGCGATGCACCTCCCGGGATGGGCTCCGAAGCGATCGTGCAGCGCCCGTCCAACCAGCTCGGGCTGTTCAACCGCGCAGCGACAGGCCACCGCATGGGCAACACCTTCGGCACGTCGGTCCATCCGCAGCGCCCGCCGCCCGTGGTGCCGTCTTCGCCGCTGATGAACGGCCGCTGATGAACGGCCGCTGAGCCCGGCCGGGCCCTTGGCCTCGCCTCAGGTGTGCGACACGAGCCGCAGCGTGAGCTGCAGCACCATGGGCTGACGCATGTCGCGCGGCGGCGGTTCGGCCAAGGGCTTCGCCGTGAGCACCGCGCGCAGGTCGGTGTCGGCCTGTGCATCGCCGAGCGGGTCGAAGGCCACGCGGTCGATGCGGCCGGTCGACCCCACCCAGACGCGCACCGCGAACGGTGCGGGCGGCACGGCACGGCCCGCCTCGCGCATGCGCGACTGCATCGCGGTGTGCAGGCGCACCACGGTGTCGTCGTCCGGGTCGCTGAGCGACGACTGCAGCTGGCTGCTTGCACGCGTGGCGTAGCTCACCCAGTGTTGCGGCACCTGCTGCTGCTGCTGCTGCGGCTGGGTCTGCGCTGCCACGGCGGCGCTGGCGAGACCCAGGCCGAGCCAGCCCAGCGCGCGGCGCAGGCGGCCCCGTGGGGGCGCAGGTGTCGAAGCAGCAGCAGTCATCGCGGTCTTTCAGGAAGGAAGCCCGACGCAACGCGCGCCGCACCTGCGGCGCACGCGGTTGCGCGGACTCTCAAGGAGACGGTCCGCGCCGCACCGGACTGCGGTTTGTCACCAAAACTTCATGAAAATCCGCGCCCTGGGCGCAGCGCGCGCCTTGCCGCGCTGACGCCTGCGAGCGCCTGTTGACCGGCGTTGCCGGCGCAGTAGTCGAGCGCCTGGCGCAGCGCGGTGTCCACGCCACGCAGCGACAGCGCGTACCGGCTGGCGACCTCGTCGCGGGTCATCTCGTCGATGCGCAGCGCGACCAGCACCGAGCGATGGCGGCGCGGCAGGCGGTCGATGGCGCGCTGCACGGCCGCGAGGTCGGAGCGGGCCTCGGCGATGCGCTCGGGGCCGGGCGTGTCGTCGGCCAGGTGCTCGATCTCGCCGTCGGCGTCCGCGCTCGTGTACTGCCACGAGCGGTTGCTGCGCATGCGGTCCATGGCCGCATTGCAGGCCATGCGGTAGACGTAGGCGCTGGGGTTCTGCACCGGCGATCGCACCTCCAGGTGGCCCAGCCGCAGCCAGGCATCGTGCAGGCATTCGCTCGCCATGTCGGCGCAGCCCAGGTGGTGGACCAGCCTGCGCCGCAGCGCGTCGTAGTTGGCCGCAAGAAACGCCCGCAGCGCAAGGCGGCGCTGCGCCTCGTCGAGCGGCTCGTTGGCCGCTTCGTCGGCCGCGGGCGATGGCTGCTGCAGTTCGCAAAGGGCAATCGATGCCATGGCGTGAACCTCTCAGCGGTCCTGCCGCAGGCGGCGAAGCTCGTCGCTGCTCAGCTCGGCCCAGTGCGCGGGGTCGATGTTCGGGCCCATGCCCACCACCTGCACCGGGCTGCGCGCGTCGTAGTTGCTGGCCGATGCACCCGCTGGCAGCCCGCGCGCAGGCGGCGAGGCGTCGGCGCCGCCGGATGCCGGCTCGTTGCCGAAGCCGAGCACGCGCACCGTGAAGACCGAGGGCAGCGCCTGGCGCGCGGCCGCGCGTTCGCGCTGCACCACGTCCTGCGCCGCGGCCGTGGCTTGCGCTGCCGCAGCGCTCGCATTGGTGAGCGCGCCGATGTTCACCGCCGCGATCACCGGCAGGCCCTTGGTCTCGCCCTTGACCTGGATGTTGTCTGCGTTGAGCACCTGCAGCGCCGCGATGTTGAGGTTGCCCGCCACGCGCAGGCCCGCATCGCCCGCGTTCACCGTGCCGCCCGGCGCGACCAGGTCCACGTCGCCGTCGCCCACGGTGCCGATGCCGCTGCCGCTCATGTCCGATTTCTCGCGGACCACGGTCGTGCCGTCGAGGTCGGTCGCCACTTCGGGTGCCGAGGGCACGCGCAGCGTCTTCGAGCCGCGGCCCGCATCGATGTCGCCGATGGTGGACCAGATGATCTGGTCGCTGCCCTCCTGCGTCACCTCGGGCACGAACGACAGGATGCGCGACTGGTTCACGGTGACGTCGTCCCGCGCGAAGATGTCGATGTGCCCCGAAGCCAGCGTGACCAGGCCGTAGCCGGCCGGCACCGTGGCGCCGAGCGCGGCCACCTGCAGGCCGCCGCCGGGCGTGAGCACGTTGATGTCGCCGCCGGCCTGGGTGCGCAGCATCAGGGTGTTCGCCGCCACGTCGCCCTTCCAGCTGTCGCCCGGGAACAGCGTCTTGATGGCTGCATGGCCGCGGTTGTAGCCGCCGTTGCGCGGCAGGCCGCCAGTGCCCGGCTCGTTCTGGTCGCGCCCCGCTTCGCGCAGTTCGAGCAGGTAGACCTGCCGCAGAAACTGCTGCTGCGCGAGCTGCGGCAATTGCTGGAAGCGCGCCCACGCGTCCAGCGGCGCGAGCGTCTCGCCGGTCATGGTCTTCATGTACGACACGAGGCCGCGCCGCACGGTCTTCTCCTGGCCGCCCGCGCGCACTTCGAGCTGGTCGACCAGGTGCAGCGGCAGCACCGTGCCGTCTTCGGTGCGGGTCTTCAGGTAGTCGGGCATCGAGGCGACGGCCGCCGGGTCGAGGTAGGCGCGGGCCATCGCGTCGTAGCCGACCGCACTGTTCAGCCCGGCCATCGCGGTGATCGCGGCGCCCTGCTCGGGCAGGCCGTTGACCTGCGTGTCGGGCATCGCGCGGTTGTTCGCGTCGTAGCGCTGGTTGCCCAGCGTCTGGACCTGCAGGTTGTCGGCGTACAGGTCGCGGCCGGCGGCCAGCACCAGCGTGCCGGGGCCCTGCATCTCGATGTTGCCGGTCAGGCCCTGGCCGATCTGGCTGTCGGTGTTGAGCGCCGCCACGCGCTCCACCGCGAGGATGTCGTTGCCCGCCTCCAGCAGCGTGACGTCGGAGGCGCGCAGGTTGCGCCCCGCCACGCGAACGCCGCGGATGTCGGTGCCCGCGCGCACCCAGGTCTGCTCGTTGGCCCTCAGGTCCAGCCCGATGATCGAGCCCTGCGAGGCATAGATGCGGCTGGGCTCGAAGTCGTTGGCGAGCGGCAGCACGTCGGGGTTCCCGACTTCGCCCAGGTACGGGTCCCGGATGTAGGAGGCGCCCGGCCAGTTGATCATGTTCTCGAGCAGGCGGTCCAGGTCGACCTGGTTGAACGGCGAGTTCGAGCCCCCCGGCAGAAAGCCGGACGGCATCATCGCGGGCGTGGCGTAGGCCATGGCGAGCTGGCCGCGGTCGAAGCGGATGTCGTTCTTCGCCACCAGGGTGACGTCGTTCGTGGTGCCCGGCAGCACGTGCAGCGGCCCTTCGATGCTGAGGCCGCCGTTCAGGGCGGCCGCCGAGAGCCGCGCCGGATACCGGTTGCCGCCGAAGCCGACGAGCGTATCGGTGTCGAAAGGGTTGAGCCGCAGGTCGCGGAAGATGAAGGTCGCGCGGTTCACGAAGGTGATGTCGCCGCCGGTCGACACCAGCTTGAGCGCGCTGCGGTCGGTGTAGCCGCTCATGTAGGCGCCGTAGTTCAGCAGCTGGCCGTCGTTGCGCAGGCCTTCGCCGTAGGTCACGAGCAGCGGGTCGATCACCGACTGCAGGCGCAGGTCGCCCGCGGTGCGCAGGCTCAGCGTGGCGTCGCCGAGCGCGAGCACCGGCGCCACGGTGTAGTCGGTGGTGGTGGTGCCGCCGTTGCTGTCGTCGCGGGTCAGCACCACGGTCCGGCCGACCGCCGTCTCGCCGGCGCGGATGTCGCCCGCACCGCGCGCCACGTAGTACTGGCCGCCGCGGATCGCGCCGCCGGCAGTCACCGTCATGGCACCGCCGTTGCGTACTTCCATCGCCATCGCTTCGCTCGCGGAGCGGCCGCCGCGCATGCGCATGTGGGTCGGCAGCGCGACCAGCAGGTTGCGCAGGTCGCCGCCCGCATCGACGCTGACGTTGCCGCCGCCCAGCGCGCCCACGCCCTGCTGGAACTGCCCATGGTTGACCCACCAGCTCGATTGCTCCGGCGCATGCTGGATCAGGCCGTAGCTGCCGTCGGGCAGCACGCCGTACTCGTTGTTGGTGTAGACGCCGAAGTAGCGCTCTTCGTTGAGGTTGCCCTGGCGGTTGAGCCACTCGGTGAAATGCTGGTCCGACGGCGCGGCCTCGATGCTGCCCTGCGCGCCTATGGCGAGGTTGCCGCCCTCGACGCCGTAGCGCGCGTTCGGGTTGGCGGTGGTGAAGTCGCTCCACGCGGTGGTGTCGCGGCGTCCGGCGGTGTAGACCACCGATTCCTTGTGCGCCAGCACGAGGTCGCGGCCCGCGCGCACGTCGAGGTCGCCGGTGCCGGTGCGGACCTGCTTGCCCGCGCCGTTGTCGGGCGCCGGCTCGCCCTCGGACGGCACCGCCGTGTTGGCCGTGCCAACCACGATCGATCCCTTGCCCGCGGCCTGCGCCGCCAGCGGCTTGAGCGCCAGCGCGTCGGCCGAGCCGAGTTCGCCGCCCGCCACCAGCCGCAGGTTCCACGACGCGCCGGCCTGCAGCAGGCCGCTGCGGTCCGCGGCATCGAAGCCGTCGCTCAGGTGGCCGTGGATGGCCAGGTTGCCGCCCGCGCGCAGGGTCAGCGTGCCTTCACGCGCGCCGGCGAAATCGCTGTAGAGGTTCCAGTCGCCGTTCAGCGCCAGGTCGCCGGCACTGCGGATCTCGATGCCCGGCATCACGGCGAGGCCGGTGCCCAGGCGCGCGGCTACCGCGGCCGATGCGGCACGGAAGCGGCCGGCATCCGCGATCGCGTCGGCCTTGACCGAGTCGACCGTGGCGCCGTCGTAGTCCTCCACGTCGTAGACGCTCACGCCTTCGAGCACCGCCGAGCGTGCGCCGGCCACGGTGGCACGCAGCGCGGCGACGGCGAGGTCGTCGTGCGCAGCGTTCTGCTGCGCCCGCAAGCGCACCTTGCCGCCTTCGTTGCCGGCCACGTCGATCAGGCCGCCCTGCAGGTCGAGCTGCCCGCCCGCCGCTTCGAGCGTGACGCGGCCGTTGCCCAGGCTGCCGGTGGCGCCGGCCAGAAGCCGTGCGCCGGCCTGCATCGCCACGCCGTTGCCGCCGGTGATGCGGATGGCGCCGCCATAGGCCGAGCGCGCATCCACCGTGCCGGCAATGTCGATGCTGCCGCGGTCGGCCGTCAGGCCGAAGTCCTCGACCGTGGTCAACCCGCCCAGCACCACGTCGCCCTGGCGGATGCGGAACTGGCGCGACCGGTTGAAGC
This sequence comes from Variovorax sp. Soil_C_19, assembly GCF_057657255.1. NCBI lineage: Bacteria > Pseudomonadati > Pseudomonadota > Betaproteobacteria > Burkholderiales > Comamonadaceae > Variovorax > Variovorax sp. Soil_C_19. Next base: position 179,967 of record NZ_JBDGIV010000006.1, read on the forward strand.
CGGCCTCGTTCAGCCGCTGGCTGAAGCCGGCGAAGTCGGGCAGCGCCTCGATGTCGAGCGCGAAGCTACCGGCCCGGCCCCCATTGGCACCGGCCTGCGCCGCGATCCGTCCGTCGAGCACGACCGTTCCGCCGCCCGACGCGGCGAGGCTCAGGGTGCCGGCGTCGCCGCCGCCCGGGTGCGCCGCCAGGTTCAGTTGCCCGCCCGCGTCGAGCCGCACGTCGCCGCCCATCGCCGACAGGTTGATGCGGCCCGCGTCGGCGTATTCGCTCACGTCGAAGAACTGCTTCGCGAAGCCGCCCACGTCGATCAGCGCGCCGTCGGCCACGACCAGGCTGCCACCGGTCGCGGTCATGTCGATGTTGCCGCCCAGCGCCACGGCCCGGCCGCCGAAGACGATGCTGCGGCCGGTGAGGCCGAGGCGCAGGCCCAGGCTGTCCTGCAGGCCGACCGATGGAGACGCGCTCCCCGGGGATGCGAGCACCTGCAGCGCGCCGCCGGTGGCAATGGTCTGCACCGCGCCGCCGCGGCCGGTGAGCAGCGGCGTGTTGAGCGTGAGCGGTGCGGCGCCGGTGTCGATGCCGCCCGCGCCCTCGCCGACGATGCCTTCGCGGCCCGTGAGCGTCACGCTGCCGAAGCCCGAGAAGCTCTTCTGTCCGGCGCCCAGCACCAGCGTGGCCGCGTCCAATGTGAAGCCGCCTGCGCCGGTGCCGCCCCCGGCCGTGGCACCGCCACCGCTGTTGGCGAGCGCGATGCCCTCGCCCCGGATCACCACGTCGCCCGCGCCGCGGCCGACGAATGCGGCGCCGTCGAGCGTCAGCGCTTTCAGGCCGGCCGCGCCCAGGTCGAGTGAGCCGTAGAAGTCGAAGTCCGAGTAGCTGCGCAGCGTCAGCCGCGTCGAGCGCGACAGCTGCGCGAGCGCGCCGCTGTCGAGCACCATGCCCTCGGTGCCGCCGCCGAAGCCGATGCGGCCCGCCGCCACCGACAAGTCGGCGCCTGCGATCTGCGCCGAGGCGGCCAGTTCGGTGGTGCGCGTGGCGTCGATCAGCAAGGCGTTACCGCCGTCGACCACGGCGCCCGCGCCGATGGTGACCAGCCCACCGCGCGCGGTGTCCACGCCCTCGCGGATGACCTTGACCGCGTCGCCGGTCGCCACGCGCACCAGCGCGCCCCAGTCACGGGCCGGCGTCGTGAGCACATCGTCGACGGCGTCCCTGGCGTCGATCACGCCGTCGTTGTTGTCGTCTGGCTGCCCGTCGGGGTCGGTGTAGACCGCCGCGACCTGGGGCTTGACGACCAGGCTGCCGGTGCCGCCGGTGCCGCGGCCTCGTGCGCTGACGCGGCTGCCTGCATCGATGGCCACCTGCTCGCTGGCCGCCAGGATGACTTCGGGGCCGAACAGTTCGGAGCCCTCGTCGTTGCGCACCACGATGTCGGTCGCGGTCACGTCCAGTTCGAGGCCGAGCGCATTGCCCTGGCGCTTGCCGCCCACCAGCAGGCTGCCGGCGCCGAAGTTCGACAGGCTCGCCGAATCGATGACAAGGTAGCCGTCGGCCTGCAGGTCGGTGCCGTCCTGCCCGCGGCCGACGATGGCGATCTTCTTGCCCGCGATGTCCACCAGCCCGCCGCGCCCGCCCGCCTCGGGGGCCGAGCGCAGCGTGCCGTCGAGCACGAGCCGACGGCCCGCGTCGAAAACGACCGCGCCGCCGTCGCGCGGCAGCCGCGGCGTGACCACGTCCTGGCCCGTCAGGCGATATTGCGTGAGCTTGAAGGCCTCGGACGAGAAGAAGTCGTTGGCCGTGGCCTCGTTGTATTCGGTGTAGCGGCGCAGCGTGCCGCCGGGCATCACGCGCCAGGCCGTGGCCTGCGCGTCCTGGCTGCCGCCGTAGGCGTTGCCGGCGCGGCCCTGCATGACCAGGCTGCCGTCCGGCGCGCGGGTGGCGGGCGCGGGCGCGCCGCCCCATGCCTTGCCCGTGGCCTGCACCGCGAAGGCGCCGGGCAGCAGCGCGAAGCGCGCGGGCAGCAGGTTGTACCAACCCGCTGCCAGGCCCGGCCCGCCGGCCAGCCAGACGCGCTGGCCGGCCGGTGCGCCACCGGCCGGCGCCGCGCCCGCCTGTCCGGGCAGGATCGCGTACATGCCGGGCACGTTCAGCACGTCGTGCGAGCCGCCGGGACCGGGCACGAACTCCGAGGCATGCAGCTCGCCGCCGCCGGCGATGTCGACCACCGCGCCCGGCGCCAGCGCCACGTCGGGCGACTTCAGCGTGATGCGCTTTTCGGGCGGCGCCACCAGCGAGCCGCTCGAAGGATTGGCCGGGTCCACGGGCTTCGACGGGTCTTGCCAGTGCTCGTTGTTGGACAGCGTGCCGTAGGGCACGGCCAGGCCGGCACCCGACACCGAGGTGAGGCTGCCCGCACCCAGCGCGAGGCGCTCGCCCGCCGCCAGCTCGATCTGGCCGAACGGTGCGCGCAGCACGCCGTTCTGCGCGATCACCGGCGCTTCGAGGCGCAGGCTGCCGCCGGCCGAGAGCGGTGCGCCGCCCGCATCGCCGAGGCGCTCGACGGTGATCGAATCGCCGGCGCGGATGATGCCGGTCATGGCGGTCGCCGGGTAAATCTGGCCGGCGTTGAGCTGCAGCTGGCCGTCCACGTCCAGGTTGACCTGGAGCCGCGTCTCCTCGCCGAACTGCGCGGGCAGCGCGCCGCCCAGGCGGATCTCGCCGGCCTCGAGCACCGTGCGGCCGAAGCCGGTGATGCGGACGGCACCCGACTGGAATCCGCTCGGGTCGTCGGGCGAGGCGATGTCGATCAGCGCGCCGGCGACGCTCAGCTGGCCCGTCGCGCCGGGCGCTTGCGGTGCGGGCACGGCCGCGGTATCGGGCGTGGTCGCCAGCAGGATGTGCGGCGCGCGCAGCGACGACGACGAGGCCGCATGCCCGACGATCGGCCCCTGCAGCGAGATCGAGCGGCCCAGCGCGAGGTGCGCGTTGTCGAGGCGGATGGCGCCTTGCGGGGCAGTCACCAGCGCGAGGTCGGCGAAGCCGCCGTCCCTGAACGCCTGCGGACGCAGCGTGAGCGCGAACTGCTGGCCCGGCTGCTGGAGCGCGTCGCGCAGCAGCTCGCCCCCGAACAGCGTGTCGCGAAAGCTGTCCAGCGTCTGGGCCGAGAGGCCGAACGCCGCCGGGTCGAGCGGGCCGGGCACGCCCGGCGCTGCCAGGCCGTCGGACAGCACCAGTTCCTTCTTGTCCGCCAGGTGCGCGAGCAGCGTGGACGGCAGCACCATCGGGCCGGCGATGTCGTAGCCCCAGCTGCGCAGGCCGGGCGCCCAGTCGAAGTCCAGGCCCTGCTTCCAGTCGCTGCAGTTGCCGTCGACGAAGAAGCCGTAGCAGTCCGGGTCCGGCAGCGAGCGCTCCAGCTGCTCCAGCGGCGAGCCGTTCGGGCCCGAGGCCGCCATCATGTTCACGCGGATGCGGCCGCCGACACCACCGGGGCCGCCCGCCGCGCCGCGCATCGTGCTTTCGACCAGGCCCTTGCCGGTGATCTGGATCAGACCGCCGTTGCTGTCGAGCGTGATCGGCGGCACGCTGCGCGGCAGCCGCGTGCCGCTGGTGCCGGTGTCGGGCACGCCGTCGATGGTGCCGGTCGCGCCCGAGACGTCGATCAGCGCGTCCTTCTCGAGCGTGAGCTCGCCCGCCCGGATCTCCACCGTGCCGCCGTCGCGCACCTCGCCCACGCGGCGGCCGGTGCTGTCGGCGTGGATCAGCGCCGCGCCGCGCGCCAGCAGTTCTCCGCCGGCCTCGAGCGTGAGCTCCGCGCCCGACAGCACGATGCGCCCTGCCGGTGCGTCGAGCCGGCCAGCGACGGTCAACGCGCCCAGCTCGCCACCGGCCTCCAGTGCCAGGGCGCCGCCGGTGTCGGGGCGCACCGTTGCGCCGCGCGCCACCCGGATCGGGCCGTTCTCGGTGCCGAGCGACAGCGATGCGGGCGTGCGCGCCGCACGCTCTTCGGGCCGCAGCACGCCCAGCGGCGCCACGTCGGCCAGCATCCGGCCGCTCGGCAGGTCGCGCCAGGCGAAGCCGCTCAGGTCGATGTTCGTGGCCTGCTGCGAGACCGTGACGCCTTCGGGCACCTCGATGCCGTGGCCTTCGCCGCGCGCGGCGATGGTGACCCGTCCGAAGCCGCGCTCGCCGAAGAGCGTGGCCGGCAGCAGGGTGACGGCGGCTGCCGCATCGTCACCGGTGGATGGGTCGGTCGGTGCGCTGTTCAATGCACCGCCGATCTGCACCGCCGAGGCGGTCTCGATCGACAGGCTGCCCGCCGCGCCGGCCGCATGGGCGCGCAGGTTCAGCGCACCCAGGTCGAGCTCGGGCGTCACGCCGGTCAGCGCGATCGAACCCGCATCGCCGACGCGCAGCGAGGGCAGGCCCTTCTTGCCGAGGTCGGCGCGCCCGCCGCCCGAGACGTCGAACACGGCGTCGCGGTGGGCCGAGATCTCTCCGACGTTCAGCGTGATCGCGCCGCCGTCCACCGCCCAGGCGCCGCGCGGTGCGCCGTCCCGCCAGGCGTTGATCCATTGGCCGCTGGCATCGATCCGGCCGTGCTCGCCCACTTCGAGCATGCCGTTGACCGAGGTGAGCGAAATCCGCCCGCCCGCGGCGCGGATTGGCCCATGGATGCGGATGTCGTTCGTCGAGCCTTCGGTGCCGGCCACGAAGAGCGATGCGCCCGGCGACAGGTCGAGCGCGGCACCCTCGGCGAGTTCGAAGTCGCCGTTGATGTTGTTGAGCACGATCGTGCCCATGCCCGAGTCGCTGAGCATGCGGTCCGACAGGAAGGTCAGCTTGGGCGACTTCGGTTCGTCGGGCACGAGCGGCAGGTAGAAGTCTTCGCCGAGCGTGGCCTTCGCGTCGAAGCCGGGCGCGAGGCGCTTCGGGTCGTGTGTGACGATGATGGTGCCCGGCGACCACGGCCGGCCGTCGGGCGTGTTCTCGCCCAGCTCGAGCCGGCCGCCCTGGTTGGCGGCCGGTTTCTGCGCCTGGCGGTCGCCCACCACCACGCCGCCGAGCATGTCGCCCTCGAGCACCATCGCGTCGCCCGCGAGGATACTCACGCTGCCGGCCTTGCGCCCTTCGGTGTAGCCGGCCTCCTTGTGGTTGGCGCCGATGAGCGGCGTGCGCCAGGTGTTCTTCACGCCCCAGCGCGCATGCGCGTTCGTGAACTCGCCCGCGATGCCGATGTAGTCGGTCTCGGGCATGGCCCGGTCCATCGTGTGCACGCGGCCGTCGGCGCCCATGAGCTTGGTCGCGGTATTCATGCCGTCGGTGTAGCGCACCGATCCGCCCGACACGTCGAGCATCGATCCCGCGCGCGTGATCACCGCGCCGCCCGCGCGCAGCTCGATGCTGCCCGCGTCGGCCGACAGCTCGCGCAGGTCGGTCTTGCCCACGCCGACCCAGCCCGTCACGTCGGCCAGCGGCGTGCCGGTCCAGGCGCCGGGAATGTAGGTCGTGCCGTCGGGGCCGAGCACCCATTGCACGCCCGTCATCGGGCCGTCGCGGAACACGCCGGCCATGCGGCGGTCGACGATCACCTTCTTTCCGCGCAGCCACGAGTCGAGCAGCAGCGGCGAATCACGCAGTTCGTTGATGCGCAGCTCGGCCTCGATGAAGTTGCGCGACATGTCCACGCGCATGTCCTGCAGGCCGGCCACGCTCAGGAAGGCGTCGCTGTCCAGGTAGATGCGGCTCGCGTCGCCGCGGCTGCCCGGCTTGAGATACGGGAGCAGCGTGAAGATCGGATTGGCCGCCGAGTCGGCCCTGATCGTTCCCGCCGGCACCAGCACGCCGGCGTTGGCCTGCACGTCGATCAGCTGCCCGAAGAGGCTCACGCGGCCGGGCTGGTAGCGCGTGGCGAGCGCGGAGGCCTCGATCTCGCTGGTGTCGGAGGCGTCGGGCAAGACCTGCGCGATACTGCCCGCGCCGAGGGTCAGCGTGCCGGCCGACCAGTTGATCAGGTCGTTCACGCCGTCCGCGTACATGTGGGAGCCCTGCCCCCAGGCGCGCAGCAGGATCGAGCCGTTGCGGTTGTTCAGTGCGCTGGTCGAGGCCAGCACACCCGACTGCCGCACGTCCTGCGCCTGCAGCGTGATGTTGCCGCGGTCGGCCTGCACCGTGCCGCTGTTGACCACCTCGTAGCCGACAGACTTGGCGCGTGCGGCCATCTCGGGCAGCACCACGTCGCGCAGGCCGAAGACGAAGTGCGCGTCGGAATAGACCTGCGCCAGCCCCAGTGCGCCCAGGATCTGCCCGCCGCCGAAAGCCCAGCCGGGCACCGCCGAGGCGGCCACATCGAGGCCGCGCGGCGCGTTCGGGTCCTGCACGGACGCGGTCTTCAAGAAGACGTTCTCGCCGGCCGCGAGGATGACCTGGCCGTCGGGCGCGGCGATGTGCCCCGCATTGCGCACCTTGGGCGCGAACAGCATGACCTTGCCGCCCGCGGCCGCCGCAAGGCGCGCGCCGGCTTCGACCGTGACCGCGCCCGGCGCGGCGCCGGGATCGAAGCGGTCCACGCCGCCCATGCGGTCGGGCGTGCCGCCGCTGCCGGGCTTGAAGCCCGAGTCGCCATAGATCTCGGGCCGCATGGATGTGAATTCGCCGAACTGCGGAATGGCGAAGTCGTTGCCCTGGTTGGCAAGCACCTGCGGGTTGTTGATGCCCAGGTTGAACTGCTTGTCCGACAGCGCCAGGCTGGAGGCGACCAGCGTGCGCGTGTTCACCTGGCTGCCGCCGCCGAACACGATGCCGTTGCGGTTGACCAGGTACACCGCGCCGTCGGCCTGGATCTGCCCCGCGATCCGGCTCGGCTTGCCGCTCGGGTCGTTGATGCGGTTCAGCGCGATCCATGCGTTGGTGCCGTCGGGCTTGGCGCCGCCCTTCTGGTCGAAGCGCACGGTGGTGTTCTGGCCGACGTTGAAGCGCTCCCAGTTCAGGATCGCCTTCTCGTCGGTCTGCTCGATGCCCACCACGGTGCGGCCGCCGGCCACCGTCTGCACCGGTGCGCGGGCATTGAGCCAGCCGGCGGTGAGGCTGTTGGTGTCGACCTTCAGGCCGCCGTCGGCCAGGCCGTCGGGAATGTCCGAGCCGGCGTTCGTTGCGGCGTCGCGCGCGGCGGCCTGCGCGGCCTGCTGCGCGGCAATGGAACGCGCGGCCAGGTTCAGGTTGCCGATGGAGCGCTGCAACTGCTCGTCGGCTTTGCGCTGTGCCTGCGGGTCGGTCAGCATCGATGCCGGCATGCCGTTGGGCAGGCGGCCCGTGGCCGTTGCGGTGCTTTGCGCCGCATTCTTGCCGGCGAACCACGCGCCGCTGAATGCCCGCTGCGCCTGGGCATCGGCGAGCGCACCGTTGGCGACCACCACGATGGCAATCGCACGCGCCACCGGCGCCATGCGAAAGCGCCCACCGCGCGGGATGTGCGGCGCAGGCGCCGCGTGGATCGGTGTCGTTGCTGCGCCCTGGGGTCCGCGTGTGGTCATGGGTCGTTTCCGCCGGAAAGTTGAGTCGATGCACATCGACGAACGGGCACCCCATCTCCCGCAACTTATTTCTCCCGCAACTTATTTTTTCAACTCAGGACGACCACCCCGCCCGGCAGCGAGCGCGCCTGCAGATCGAAGGCGTGCTGTAGCTGCGCCAGCGCGAGGTCGAGCGACGCAATGTAGAAGCTGCCCGTGACGGGCCGGTCGCGCGCGGCCGCGTTCACCAGCACGACGCGGCCCGGGCGATAGCGGTTGATCTCGTCGAGCACGTCGGACAGGCGCGTCTCGGTGAACACCAGCGCGCCCTTGCGCCAGGCAGCGAGGCTTGCCGCGCCGACGAGCGCCACGCCGCTCACCGACCGGTTGTCATACACCGTCTGCTGGCGCGCGCCGAGCTCGCGCGTGCCGGCCGGGTGCTCCACGCGAACCGCGCCCTCGATGCAGGTCACGCAGACCTTGTCGTGCAGGTAGCGGACCTCGAAGCGCCCCGCCGCGGCCAGGCTGCGCCCGGCGCCCGCGACGACGCCGAAGGCCGGCCCGCCATGCCGGCCGGACGGCAGGTCGAAAGCCGCCTCGCCCGCGAGCAGCTCGACCCCGGTGGTCCGGCCGTCGGCCGTCTCGCGCCGGATGCGGGTCTGGGTGTTGAGCGTGACCTGCACCCGCTCGCTCAGGTCCACCACCAGTTGCTCGCCGGTGGCGGTGCGGTAGTCGGCGCCCCACTCGCCCGGTGCGGGCCACAGCCCCGCGGGCGGGCGGAACACGGCCACGCCTGCCACGCCGGCCATGGCCGCCGCACCGGCTGCGGCGCCGAGGAAGGCACGGCGGGGCAGCGCCGGCCGGGGCCGGTGGCGAGCATGGAAGGCCGCCGCTTCGGCATTGGCGCGCAGCAGCTCGGCGGAGGCCGGGCCGAGCGCGGCCCATTGCGCCTTCGCCTCCCGCACGGCCGCGGCATGCAGGTGGCTGCGCGCCAACCAGCGCTTGAAGCGCTCGGCGTCCTGCGGCTTGACCGCGCCCGAATGGAACAGGCGCAGCCATTCCCAGGCCTGGCGACGGGTTTCGTCGTCGCGCAGGGACGGGGTCATGGCGTCATGCGTCACGGCCGCGGCCTTTCAAGGGGCCACGGTCCGTGCTGCGGCGCGGGGCGATGCGGTGCTTCACCCCATACGACGAACGGGGCGGCCGGACCCCGCAACTATTTTTCGTCATGGGCGATCCTCGCGCTCAGGTGGTCGTGCGCATGCTTGAGCTCGTATTCGACGGTACGCAGCGAAACACCGAGCCGCCTCGCCACCTCGGGCTGGGTGAGCCCCTCCATGTGCACCAGCACGACGACCTCGCGCCGCCGCGCGGGCATGCGGTCGAGCAGCCTGACGACCGCGTCGAGCTGCGAGCGCGCCTCGGCGATGCGGTCCGGGCCGGGCGCCGTGTCGGCGAGCTCCAGCAGTGCATCGATCTCGTCGAACGGCAGGTTGCGGCTCTGGCGGCGCTGGATGTCGAGCGCGATGTTGTACGCCATCCGCACGAGGTAGCCGCCCGGGCGCTGGATCGGCCCGTCCGCCGTGCCGCCCTGGTCGTTCACGCGCAGCCAGGTGTCGTGCAGCGCGTCTTCGGCCAGGTCGGCATTGCGCAACGCCCGCCCCAGCTGACGCTTGAGGGCGTCGTAGTGGCGGGACAAGTAGTCCATCAGCAGGGGGCGCGCGTCTTCGGCCATGGCATCAATCGGCAGGGTCGGCCGCAGGGTCGCGGCAGCCGGGGTCGCCGCCGGGCTCGGCCGGGCGCACCAGCAGCGTCAGTGGCTGCGGCATGCCGGGCGGCGGCGCCTCGGCCAGGCGCACCGCCGCGAGCGCGCGCAGCATGGCCGAATCCCGCGCCGCGTCGCCGCTGGAGCCGAGCAGCCGGGGCCGCTGCAGCCGGCCCGTGGCATCGACCTCAAAGCGCAGCAGCGATCGGTAGGCGCCCGGCCGGGTGCGCGGGTCGTCGCACAGGGCCTGCCAGACCCGCGCCTGCACCAGGCCCGGATAGCCCGCGAGGTTCCCGAGGCTGGCGGCGCGCGGTGGTGGTGCGGCGGCCGGTTCCGCCGGCTTCAGCGCGAGCGTGGGGCCCGAGCCTGTGCGCACCTGCTCTGCGACCAGGCCCGTGCCTTCGAGCAGCAGGCGCAGCGCGGCATCGGGTGCGTAGCGGCCACGCACCGCAGAAGAGGTGCGCCCCGCCAGGATCTCGCTGCGAAAGAGCGCGGGCTGCCGCGTCAGCGCCGCGTAGCGCTTGAGCGCATCGGCCAGCGGCAGGGCCGGCAGGTCGAAGGCGATCGCAGCAGCATCGTCCGGCACCCGTTCGGCCGCGGGCGGCAGCAGCGGCGGGTCTGCTACGGGCGGCTCAGCCGCGCAGGCCGACGCGGCCGCGCGGCACAGCACCAGCCCGCAGAGCGGCAGGAGAAGGAATCGGGTCGGCAAGGAGCGCGCGCCATTCGGGAAACTTGCATGCTGTCACCGGCATGTGACGGGCGCGTTGCAAACATTCCCATTAGCGCGGCTGTCGGTTTTCACCGGGCTTGGAATTTTTCCACTGAAAATGGAACTCCGATTCTGCGGAGGAGCGAAGGCCTGCCCGAAGAGCACCGGATCGGCGCTGCGTCGTGCCGGCCGGGCACGGCAGAATGCGACCAACAGGCCGGAACCAGCGGTGCCAGTCGTTAAGGGCGCCCCTCAAAAGCGTCGATCATGGAATACAGATGGTGCAGTTCAGATTGCCTGTCAGGCTGACCTTCAAGTAGATCGATTTCATGCCGAACTCGATGGAACTCTGGTTCCGTGCGGATTTTTCCGCGATCAAGCACCTTGGCAAGTCGTCGTTCCTCGTTCGCCATGAACTCAGGGTATGCGTGCTCGGTCGCCGCGAACCAAGCTTTTGCGACAGCTGGCCGCCATTCTTCCGGAAAGTCCGAAAGCGAATCCAGCATCTCTCGCCAACCTTGTTCCAATCCCGCAGCCACCTGCGAGGGGGTCGGTTTGGGAGTTCCTTCGCGAACTGTGGCGACGAAGCCGCGCACTCCGGCACATACCTGGTAAATCGCCTCTGATGTCTTGCCCGGAATCTCCTTTAATGCCAGGCCGAACAGCTCATAAGTGGCACAAAGCTTGTCTACTTTTGACATGGTGCGAACGCCCCTTTTTTGGCTGCAACCAGCCCTAACCGGCAACCTCGACAATCATGAGTCCAGATCGACCAAGCTCACTGCGTTGGCTCTCGGACGGTGAGAACTTCTCGGGCCTTGCCCTCGATCGCATCGAAGATCTCAGGCGCGACCTCATCGGCGTAGCGCTTTCGCTTGTTATTCGAGATCGCACCGCCGTTGTTCAGCGCAATCGACACCAGCGTCGCCAGCGTCGAACCACGCAGCTCGTACTGGTCATTGATTTGTTTGCGCACCGCGTCGAAATGAACGATGAAGTTCCTCTCACTGCGCAGCTCCACCTCCAGTGCTTCGCGCGCCATGCTCAAGCCGAATTCCACACAGCGAGTGGCATCCCAGAATCGAAAGATCGTGTCGTCACACTTGAAGGTGAATTCGAAGTCTCCCTCGCCGGCCGCCCTGGCGTTGACCAGCGCGCGCGCCGGACGGGAGAAGTCCTGCAGGACGTTCAGATACTGTGGCTCGTGGCGCTTCATGGCCACAGAAACCGGAAGGAGCATGCCGTCGGGCAATTGGCCGGACTGGCATAGGACCTTGTGAAAGAGAAAGCGGGAGAGACGTCCGTTCCCATCCATGAATGGGTGCAAGAAGACAAAACCGAAAGAGGCAATGCTGGCGGCCATTAGCGGATCCAGACGCTTCGCGGTGTCGTTGGCGAAACGTGACCAGGCATCCATCAGTTCCGGCAGATCATCAGGCCGCGGAGGCACAAAGGTCACGCCCAGCGCACCGCGGCCACCATCGCTCAGCCAATTCTGCTCCGTCCGGTATTGAACTGCCTTGTTGTAAGGGTTGGAGACGATCGAGGTCTGCAACTCCACCAGATACTGCTCGTCGAGGGCACGCGGCTCGTGCGCCTGGCGCAGCAGGCCGATGAATGTGCGCGCCTTGTCTTCCGACGGCGCCTCGTTCTCGATCGCGTAGCTGTCTTGGGTCTCATGCAGATACGCCCAAGTCAACGTGCGATCGAGTAATTCGCGGTCGAGCGAGGAAACGAATTCGCGAGTGGCCGCCAGCACATCAAAGTCCAACAACTCCTTGATCGCCGGCGTGCGCTCCACTGTGACGCAGTAATCCCAGGTCCCGAGACCGTTGAAGTTGACTCGCCATCGAGAGTCGCGGTCGGTCCCGCCTGTGTAGTAACGACGTGGGTCGAACAAGTCAACATAGCCCGCGGTGATGACCGGCTGGGCCACCACCTGGTTGCCGGTGAAGTGTTCCCACGCGCTGCAGAGCATTCGCACGTACTGTCCATTCGGAGTCGCGGCAAGCGCCGCGGCCAGATCGGCGCCGGCGAGGTGCTTGGATGCGCCTGCAAGCACCTGCAGGTTCACTCCCTCATGCTTGAGGGCAAAGAGCAAGTGCGCCACCAGGTCGCCGTCGGCCGGCGTCAGGGCGCCCGGCACGCCAAGGGCTTCAGCCGATGACATGATGCGCGTGACCGGTTTGACCAAAGCGGGTCGGCGCACTTCGAAGATGGGCAGGTCCAGGCTTGACCGCACGTATTCGTAGCCCACGTAGGCCATTTTTTCCTAAGTGTTACAAGTTTTTTTGCATTCTAAGGCCTGAATCCCAGATTTTAGCCATTCTCCGGCGCTCGGCCCAGGGCCTCGTCGGCTGGCGATCTGGCGATCTGGCGAACCATCCTGAGTGGGACGACGGTTCAAAGCCGAGAGATTCATCGGCCCGAAAGTGTTGAATCCAAAGGCGATTGGGGTCCAACCCTCACTGAGAATCCGCAGCGGCGCCCGAGCCGATCTCCTCGCGGATGCGCGCCACGGTCTCGAGCAGCCGCGGCGCCACCTTGGCGATCATCATGTCGCGCGGCAGCAGGTAGGCCGGCCCGCCGCAACTGAAGGCGAAGCGCTCGCCCTGCGGCCCGCGCACCGCGAAGCCGAGCGCATGGATGTGCGGATTCCATTCGCCGAACGAACTGCAGTAGCCGAGGCGCGCGTGCTCCTCGAGCCCCGCGGCAAGGCGCGGCGCAAGCGCGGCCCAGCCCTCGCCGCTGGCCAGCCGGATGCGCTCGAGCATGGCATCGCGCTCGGGCGGATCGAGGCTCGCCAGGTAGGCCCGCCCCGAGGCCGAGGTGGCGATCGTCATGCGCGAGCCGATCTCGATGCGCGAGGTAATCAAGGCGGTGCGCGGCCGCAGCGAATCGATGATGAGGATGTCGAGGTCGTCGCGCACGCCCATGTGCACGCTGGCGCCCGCGAACTCCGACAGCGCGACCAGGTGCGGGCGCACCGCCGCGCGCAGGTCGAAGTGGCGCAAGTAGCGGTTGCTCAGGTCGAGCAGCGCGGGCCCCAGCGCGAAGCGATCGGTGTCCGCGGCTTGGCGCAGGTAGGCGGCCGAGACCAGCGTGGCCGTGAGCCGCGAGACGGTGGCCTTCGGAATGCCTGTCGCATCAGCCAGTTCGCGGTTGCTCAGCGGGCCCGCCGCGTCGCCCACCACACGCAGCAGCGCGAGCCCGCGCGCCAGCGCAGCCACCTCGGCGCCGCCGCCCGATTCCAGTCGTTCATTCATTTTTAAAACACCGTTTCATTTTTCTATTGACCCTGCGCCGCAACTCGATCATATTTCGGAACGTTGTTCCATTAAAAAGAGAGACAAGCCATGCACACGATGCACCAGCCCACGCGGCGACACCTGATGCTTTCCGCCGGCCTCACGGTCGCGGCGCTCGCCGTTCCGCTGCGCGCCGCGGCCCGCGACTTCCCGGCCGGCCCGGTCAAGATCATCATCCCGTTCGCTCCCGGCGGGCCGACCGACACGGTGGGCCGGCTTATCGGCCAGAAGCTGCAGGAGATCTGGGGCCAGCCGGTGATCATCGACTACAAGCCCGGGGCGGGCACCGCGATCGGGGCCGATTTCGTCGCCAAGTCGGCGCCCGACGGGCTGACGATCGGCATGGTGAATTCGTCGTTCGCGGTCAATCCGTCGCTGCGCCGGAACCTGCCCTACGACACGGTCAAGGACCTGGCCGGCATCACGCAGATCGCCAACCTCGAACTCGCGATCGTCGCGCGGCCCGACACCCCGTTCAACAACGTGCGCGAACTGGTCGCCTACGCGAAGAAGAACCCCGGCAAGCTCACCTACGGCACGCCCGGCGCGGGCAGCACCACGCACCTGGGCGCCGAACTGCTCAAGCGCGAGGCCGGCTTCGACATGCTGCATGCGCCGTTCAAGGGCAGCGCACCGGCCCACACCGAGCTGATGGGCGGGCGCATCGACCTGGTGTTCGATCCGCTGCTTTCGGTGCTGCCCTACATGAAGGCCGGCCGCATGAAGATGATCGCCACGCTCGGCGAGCAGCGCGTGCCGGGCTTCGACTACCCGACCGTCGCGGAGACGCTGCCGGGCTTCTACGTCAACGCGCTGCTCGGCTTCGTGGCGCCGCGCGCCACGCCCGCAGCGGCGGTGCAGAAGATGCAGCAGGACATCGCCCGCGTGCTCAACGCGCCCGACATGCGCAAGCGCATCGAGGAACAGGGCATGACGGTGGTCGCCTCGACCTCGGCGCAGTTCGATGCCTTCGTGCAGTCCGAGATGAAGCGCTGGGCCAAGACCATCGCCGATGCCGGCATCCAGGCCGAATAGCCCCCTCCCCCCCCGAAGAACGTCATCCGAACCCATGACACTGCAACTCAAGCCCCTTCATCCGGTCTTCGCCGCCGAGGCCAGCGGCATCGACATCGCCCGCCCACTCGGCCAGGCCGAGATCGACGACATCCGCGCCGCGATGGACGAATACGCCGTGCTGGTCTGGCGCGACTGCCCGCTCTCGGGCCAGCAGCAGCTCGACTTTGCGAAGTCCTTCGGCCCGCTCGACATCGGGCTCAAGAAGGTGTTCCGCCGGCCCGAGCGACTCGAGGACGAGCGGCTGATCGACATCTCCAACGTCGACGCCGAAGGCAACGTGGCGCGCCGCGATTCGCCGAAGAACCTGTCGAACTTTGCCAACCAGCTGTGGCACAGCGACAGCTCGTTCCAGAACCCGCGCGCCGCCTACTCGATGCTGCATGCGCTGGTGCTGCCGAGCTGGGGCGGCACCACCGAGTTCGCCGACCTGCGCGCGGCCTACGACACGCTGCCCGAGCGCACCCAGCGCGAGATCGCGGATCTGCGCGCCGAGCACTACGCGCTGCACACGCGGCTGCTGCTCGGCGACGATGCCTACACCGACGCGCAGAAGAAGGCGATCCCGCCGACCGTCTGGCCGCTGGTGGAAACGCATCCGGGCTCGGGCCGCAAGCTGCTCTTCGTGGGCGTTCATGCGCGCGAGATCGTCGGCTGGCCCATCGCCGAAGGCCGCATCTACCTGCTGGACCTGCTCGAGCATGCGACCCAGCGCGAGCGCGTCTACAGCCACGAATGGCGCGTCGGCGACCTCGTGATGTGGGACAACCGCAGCACGCTGCACCGCGGTCGGCGCTACGACATCGCCGAGCGCCGCGAACTGCGCCGCACGACGACAGAAGACGTGCCGTCGACGGTGCCTGCGGCCGCCTGAAGGCCGGCCGGCCGCCGTGCGGCGGGCGGTGGAACCGTTTCTAGCTGAGCGACATAACTCGGACAAGCCAGTCAGGGTTATTGCGCATAGAAACGTTTCCACAACATGCCGCACACTGCGGCCATGTTCGCTGCCGCACCCTTTTCTCTTTCTCTTGTCCTTTCCGCTTCATCGGCGCCGCAGGCGGTGCGCGCATGAAGGCCAAGGTCACCATCCGCGAGGTCGCGCGTGCCGCGGGCGTGGCGATCGGCACCGCGTCGCGCGCGCTCAACCGCACCGGGCGTGTGAGCGAACAGGCGATCGCGGCGGTCACCAAGGCCGCGCGCGATCTCGGCTACACCCCCGACGCGGTGGCGCAGAGCATGCGCACGCGCTCCACCGGCGTGGTCGGGCTCATCGTGTCCGACCTCGCCAATCCGCTCTACGCACGGATCATCACGGCCGTCGAGTCGCGCCTGCTGACGGCGGGCTACACGCTGCTGGTGGCGAGCACGCACAACGACGGGGAGCGCGAGAAGGTGCTGATCGATCTGTTCCGGCGCCGCCGCGTCGACGGGCTGATCCTCGGCCCCTGCCATGCCGAGACGCCGGCCTACCTCGACCTGCTCGCGGCCGACGGCCCTGTGGTCGCGCTCGACCGCGACTTCCAGGGCGAGAACGCGGGCGTGCACGTCGACCACTACCACGGCGCGCTGCAGGCCACGCGCTACCTGCTGAACCTGGGCCACACGCGCATCGCGCTGCTGACGCCGGGCAGCGTGCTGCGCCCCGGGCGAGAGCGCATCGCGGGCTACCGCGACGCCTTTGCCGAACGCGGCCTGCAGCCCGACCCGAAGCTGATCCGGGCCGAGAAGTCGGCGATGGACTTCGCCTTCAGCGAGGCGCTCGCGCTGCTCGGCGCGCCGGCTGCGCCCACCGCCTTTTTGTGCCTGGGCACGCGCATCCTCTCGGGCGTGCTGCAGGCGCTGCGCCATGCGGGCCGCGTGGTGCCCGACGACGTGAGCGTGGTCAGCATCGGCGACACCGACCTGTCGCAGCTGTTCAGCCCGGCCATCACCTCGCTCACCTGGGACCTCGAGGCGGTCGGCACGGCCGTGGCCGAGCTGCTGCTGCGCCGCCTCGACAGCACGGCGCCGCTCGAGCAGGAGCGCATCCTGCTGACCACGCAGATGGTGCTGCGCGAATCGTGCGGGCCCGCTGCGAAGCCCGCGGCTCGCGCCAAGACCTCGGCTACCGCACGGAAAGCCGGCGCGGCATGACGACCGGGCAGCGCCTGCACGGCAAGGTGGCGATCGTGGTCGGCGCCGGCTCGATCGGCGACGGCATCAGCAACGGTGCGGCCGCGGCCCTCACCTTCGCGCGCGAAGGCGCCAAGGTGGTCTGCGCCGACCGGTCGCCCGAGGCCGCGGCGGCCACGGTGCGACTGGTGCGCGACGGCGGCTGCATCGCGGAGCCTTTCGAGGCCGACGTGCGCAGCAGCGCGCAGATCGCGGCCATGGTGCGCCACTGCATCGAGCGCTTCGGCCGCATCGACGTGCTGCACCACAACGTGGGCGTGGAGGAATTCGGCGAATTGCTCGAAGTGACCGAGGACTCCTGGGACCGCGTGCATGCGATCAACCTCAAGGGCCCGATGCTCACGGCGCGCGAGGTGGTGCCGCACATGATCCGCCAGGGCGGCGGCTCGATCATCAACATCTCGTCGATCGCGAGCCGCAAGTGGAGCCCGATGCAGTTCCTGTCGTACAGCACCTCGAAGGCGGCGCTCAACCACATGACGCGCGTGGTGGCGCGGCAGTACGCGCAGCACCAGGTGCGCTGCAACGTGATCGTGCCGGGGCTGATCGACACGCCGCATGCCGCGGCCTTGTTCGAGGGCGACGAAGCGGCGCGCGCCGGCCGCGAGATGCGCAGTGCGCGCTGCCCCATGGGCCGCCAGGGCTCGGCCTGGGACGTGGCGAATGCGGCGCTCTACCTCGCCTGCGACGAATCGAGCTACGTCACCGGCCTCGAGCTGGTGGTCGACGGCGGGCTGTCGCTCTAGGTCCCATCACATCCACAACAAGGAGACATCACCATGCGCAAGATCTGGATTGCAGCGGCGCTCGCGGGCCTGGCGCTCGCGGCGCGGGCCGAGACGGCCTCGGACTATCCCTCACGGCCGATCCGCTTCGTGCTGATCTCGGCCGCGGGCAGCGGCGGCGACACGCTCGGGCGGCTGCTCGCCGACAAGATGGCGCCGCTCGTCAAGGGCGTGTTCGTGATGGACAACAAGCCCGGCGCCAGCGGCGCGATCGCGACCGACTTCGTCGCCAAGGCGCCGCCCGACGGCTACACGATCGGCATCGGCGGCGCGACCACGCACGTGCTGCTGCCCGCGAGCAATCCCAAGCTCTCGTACGACTCGGTGAAGGACTTCGCGCCGATCGGCCAGGTGGGCACCGCGTCGATCCTGCTCATTGCGACCAACGACTTTCCGGCAAACAACGCCAAGGAACTGGTCGCGCTCGCGAAGAAGGCGCCCGGAAGCGTGCAGTACGCGAGCTGGGGCATCGCGTCGACCGGCCATTTCTGCGGCGAGCTGTTCAACCTGCGCACACAGGCGCAGATGAGCCACATCCCCTACAAGTCGGTGGTGCAGATCCAGACCGACATGCTGGGCGGCCACGTCAAGCTGGCCTACGTCGACATGGCCTCTGGCACGCCGATGGTGAAATCGGGCAAGGTGAAGGCGATCACCGCCTGCACTTCGCGCTCGCCGAGCCTGCCCGAGGTGTCGAGCTACGACGACGAGGGCATCGACTTCGCGGGCAAGCGCATGGGCGCGCTGCGCTGGGCGCTGTACGCACCCGCGGGCACGCCGAAGCCGATCGTCGCCAGGCTCTCGGCGGCGCTCAAGCAGGTGGTCGAGATGCCCGACGTGAAGGCGCGGCTGCTCGACCTCGGCATCACCGCGGCCTACGTGGGCGGCGACGAATTGCGCAGCATGACGGCAGCCGACATCGAAGGCTGGAAGCAGATCGCCAAGGCGGCGAACATCAGCGATGAATGAGGGCGCGGCGCTCCGGCTGCTGGACGGGAGCGTGGCGCTGGTCACGGGCGCATCACGCGCGCGCGGCATCGGGCTCGCGACCGCGCGGCTCTTCGCGCAGCACGGCGCCCGCGTGGCGCTGCTCGACCTCGACGAGGGCGAGGCCGGGGCGGCCGCGCAATCGATCGGCGCGGCGCACATCGGCATCGGCTGCGATGTGCGCGATGCCGAGGCCTGCGCGGCGGCGGTGGCGCGCGTGCTGCAGTGGGCGGGCCGCATCGACGTGCTCGTGAACAACGCCGCGGTCACGCAGAAGCGCGCGGTGCTCGACGTGACGGCCGACGATTTCGACACGGTCGTGTCGATTGCGCTGCGCGGCACGCTGCAGATGTCGCAGTGCGTGATTCCGGCGATGCGCGCGCAGCGCAGCGGCTCGATCGTCTGCATCTCGTCGATGTCGGCGCAACAGGGCGGCGGCGTGTTCGGCGGCAGCCACTACTGCGCCGCCAAGGCGGGCGTGCTGGGCCTGATGCGCGCCATGGCGCGCGAACTCGGCCCCGACGGCGTGCGCGCGAACGCGGTGACGCCCGGGCTGGTGATGACCGACTTCTCGCGCGGCGCGACCTCCGACGAGCGCAAGCACGAGTTGGGCAAGGGCTTTCCGCTCGGGCGCGTCGGCACGCCCGAGGACATCGCGGGTGCGTGCCTCTACCTGGCCTCGGACCTGTCGTCGTTCATGACCGGAGCCACGCTCGACGTTAACGGCGGCGCCTACATGCGCTGACCGGCGCGCACGCTTTCAAGGCTCGACTTCATCATGAGCAAACTTTTCGGCAGCGTGCGCCAGGTCGGCTACGTCGTCAGCGACATCGAGCAAGCGATGGCCCATTGGTCGCGCACGCTGGGCGTGGGCCCCTGGTTCTACAAGGAAGACGTCGGCACGACCGAGTTCAACTACTACGGCAAGCCGTCGCGGCTGCCGAAGCTCTCGATCGCGTTGGCCAATTCCGGCGACCTGCAGATCGAACTGATCCAGCAGCGCGACGATGCGCCCTCGCTCTACCTCGACTCGCTGCGGCGCGGCGGCGAAGGCGCGCAGCATCTCGCCTGGTGGACCGACGACGGCTTCGACGACGCCGTGCGGCAGCTGCTGTCGATGGGCTACGTCGAGGGCCACAGCGGGCGCATGGGCGCACGCGGGCGCTTTGCGTACTTCGTGCATCCGGCGCTGCCGAGCGGCATGTTCGAGATCTCGGAGATGGCCGGCGGCAAGGGCGACTACTTTCGCGAGATCCGGCACGCGGCCGATAGCTGGGACGGCCACACCGAGCCGATCCGCCGCATTGGCGCACCCATTTCCAATCCTTGAGGAGAACACCACGTGGAGACCCCAGCCATGCTGCAGGCGGCAAGAATCAAGACGGTGCGCGACCACATGGCGCTCGAATGCACCCAGGAGTGGGATGCGGTGATCGCCACCTTCGCGCACCCGCGCTACGAGATGCACGGCAGCGGCGCGGTGTTCGACGGCGAGGCAGAAGTGCGCGGCTATTTCGAGAGCTCGCGCACGCCCTTCCCCGACCTCGCCAACGAGATCATCGCGATCGCGGCGGACCACGACACGGTGCTGGTCGAGTTCTGGCTCAGCGGCACGCACCTGGGGCCGCTGCAGGCCGAGGGCAAGGTGTACGAGGCCACGGGCCGCCGCTTTCGCATCCGCATGGCCGCGAGCTTCGAGTTCGCGCCGGACTCCGACAAGATCGTGTGCGAGAGGCCCTACTCGGCCGCCGATGCGAAGCTGCGCGCGCTTGGGCTCGAATGAGCCGCGTGCGCCCGCCTACAGCGCCACCCAGTTCGGCGTGGCGGTGAGTGCGCGGAAGAACGGCGCAACGGCGGCGGGCGCGATCTCGTAGGGCGATTGCGAGGGATCGAGGCCGTGCCGCCGGGCAACGGCCCGCATGCGCTCGTCCCAGCGCAGCAGCGCCATGGACCATTCGGGAAACGCACGCACTGCGATGAAGGTGCGGTCGAGCACGACCGGCGCCTGGTGGCGCAGGTCGACCTGGATCCTTGCGTACAGCGCCTCGAGCGCCGCATCGTCGCCCTCGAGGTACTGCAGGTACACGCCGTCGAGCAGGCCCAGCGCACCGGTGATGCCCGCTTTTTGATTGTCGGTGCGCGAAATCTCGAGGATGTCGGCCAGGTCGGCGGCACGGAAGGCGATGGCCTTGCTGGCATAGATGAGGCGGGCGAGCATCGGAGGTCGGCGGCAGATCAGAAGAGGATCACCCATTCGCCGCGCAGGTACCGGTACTGGTAGCTGGGGCCCGAGAAGCTGGTGCTGCGGCTGTAGCCGGCACTGAAGCGGAACACCTGCGAGCCCCGCACCGGGCTTTGCAGGTTGATGTCCAAAAGCCGCGTCGGCTGGCTCACGTCGTGGTTGATCTTCTCGTTGCCGAGGCCCGCGGTCACGGCGGCCGTCCAGCCCTGGAAACGGTAGCGCCAGCCCACCGCGAGCATCGCCTCGCTGTAGCTCTTGGGGTTGAAGTAGGCGCGATCGACGTCCTCGTGCGTGCTGCGGTAGGTGCGATAGCGCGCCTGCAGCGTCAGGCCCAGGTCGAGCGAGGGCTGGTAGATCACGCGGAAGCGGCCGAGGTCGCGCCGGTTGCCGTCCGAGAAGTACTGCTGCCCGAGCAGCCCCACCAGCGTGACATGACTGCCGATGCCCTGGTCGACGGCCACGCCGACGATCGAGAAGTCGACGCCGCGGTCGAGCGCGCGCGGCGTCTCGACCCAGTCGCGGTTCACGATGAATTCGACCGCGGTGCTCTTCGTGGGCGAAATGCGGTAGCTGCCGTCGAGCGTGAGCAGCGTGTGCCCGCCCTGGCGGAACAGACCGGCCTCGATCACGCCGCCGTCGGCGGTGCGGGTCTCGACCGAGCGCGCGAGGAACGAGACCTTCTGCCCGTTCCTGCGCCAGTTGTCCTGCCGGTACTGGTATTCGCCGAGCCGGAAGCCCAGGTAGCGGTCGGCATGCGCGAAGGCCGGGAAGAATTCGGCCGACACGCGGCGCGACTGGAAGTTGTCGCTGTCGTGGGTCAGGTACACCTCGCTGCCATAGGCCATGCCCGAGCGCTCGCCGGCGGGCTTCGGCGCCTCCTCGGCCCAGCTGGGCGCGGCCAGTGCCATGCAGAAACCCGACAAGGCGCCGGCCACGACGCGTGCGGCCCTGGTCATTTCGTTCCCCACGATTTGGGCTTTCTCAAAAGTTCGTCCAGGTAGCCCAGGGCGCTCGCGGGTTGCAGCAAAAAGCTGTAGAGCAGCACGTAGATGAAGAACCCCCCAAAATTCCGCCGCACCACGAGGCCCGTGCTCCTGAACATCCGGCGCTCGATCGAGAACATCAGGAAGCTTAGTGCGAAGGCGGCGGGCAGCAGCGCCAGCGTCATCGGCCCGACGATCCAGTAGTAGCCGAACAGCGCGAACACCACGCCGGGGATGAAGCCGATGGTGAATGCCACGTCGAGCCATGGGAAGAACACGTTCCAGTAGATGAAGAAGGTCGAGAGCCGCGGCTGCAGCAGGATGCCGGGATGCTGCACGAAGGCTTCGGCCATGCCGCGCGCCCAGCGCTGGCGCTGCTTGACGAGCTGCCCGACCGTGGTGGGCACGTTGGTGAACAGGCAGGCGTCCTCGCAGTGGCCGATGCGGTAGCCGGCCTTGAGCAGCGCCCAGGTGAGCACGATGTCCTCGCCCACGCACTCGGGCCAGCCACCCACCTCGGCCAGCGCGGCGCGGTCGTAGATCGAGAAGGCACCTTGCGCCACCAGCGTGCCCTGGAACAGCGACTGCACGCGCTTGATCGAGGCGATGCCGTGGAAGTAGTCCCATTCCTGGCAGCGCGTGAGCCAGTTGAGCCGCGAGTTGCGCACCAGGATCTTGCCCGCCACCGCGCGGGTGTTGGGCGGGTCGGCGCGGTAGCGCTCGACGATGTTGACCAGTGCGCCGCGGTAGAGGAACGAGTCCGCATCGACCGTGATGACGAGGTCGTGGCGCACTGCCTTGAAGCCGATGTTCAGCGCGCGTGCCTTGCCGCCGTTCTGTTGCAGGTCGACGAAGGTGAGCCACGGAAAGCGCGCCTCGGCGGCGCGCACCACCTGCGCGGTGCCGTCCTTCGAGCCGTCGTTGATGACGATGACCTGCAACTCGCCGGGGTAGCCCTGCCGGTCGATGCTGACGAGCGTTTCCTCGATCGAGGCTTCCTCGTTGTAGGCCGCCACCAGGATCGAGATCGGCGGATAGGCCGTGAGCGGCCGGCGCACGGGCCGGCGGTCGAGCATCAGGCTGATCGCGAGGAACGCATTCATGAAGCCCGGGATCACGGCGATGCCGTAGACCAGGAACACCGCGACCACGATGCCGACGTACTGCCGCAGGTCGGCCAGCCAGTGGGCCGCCGCCCAGATGGAGAAAGCCGCCCAGGCGCTGGCGCCTGCCAGTGCGATGAAGAATTTGGCGACGACGGGCAGGTAGAGCCTCGATCGTGGCCTGCCGTGATGCGCGTCGGTCATGGTGTCCTCGTGAGCACGAGAATGTAACGCGATCGCCGATTTTTAAGGCATTTGTTTACACTTCCAAGCCTAACTCCGTGGTATGCGTGCCACGTTGCCCAGCCTCATCGATCAGGGCCTCTTGCACCAATCAGATCGCGCACGGCAATGGCCAGCACGACAAGCGCTAAGCCGGCGGCGGTCAGGGTTGCCGCCGTGTAGAAGCCGATCAGGCCCCAATAAAGGACAGGCTGCTCGACGGCAAGGATCTCAGGTCCTTTGCGGTTGTTGAGCACCCCGGTGCGCACGCTTTCCACCACTTCGGTGGCTCCAATAAGGCAACCCCAGCCGATCAAGGCCGCGACGGCGAGGGCTGCCATCGACTGTAGCCATGACCGTCGGTGGCTCGGGGCATTCGGACGGCCCGTCACGTTCGCAATGCGTTGCCAAAGATCAGCCGCTTCCCGTAGGAATGCCGCACCGTCACCTCATGTGTTCCCCACCCCGTGTCCTTGATGCCAGGACGCGCATGGCCGTACTGCTTGGCTGTCAGCCCGGCATGCAAGCTAGCGATCCCGAATGCGCAGGGCACACCGCCGCAGCCGCCCCTGTGGTGTTCAGCCAAGTGCTGCACACGGCCGGCGTGCGACACGAGGTACGGTGGCAGCGCAGGCTCAAAGCGATGTTGCTCCATCGGCGTTGTTTCCTTTTGGTTGTCCCGCTCCAAAGCCTAGCATCAGCGGCTGGGATTGATCACCGTAGACAGTTGTTGCAGTAGTTGTTCGCGAGCACGAATGCCGGCGTTTGGGGATCGCGCTCTTTTGTCCTGAATCAGGTGGGCGAACACCAGGGACTGCGCACCATTCGTGGCCCAGCCCACGTACCAGCCATACGCTTGATCCGCCCGGTATCGGTTGTCTCTTCCCGGTGAGCCGGTGCCAGTTTTCCCGTGAACGCTCCAGCCATCCCAGTGCCGGCTCTCCAGGGTGATACGCGCGGTCATCTCCAATGCGTGAGCGCTTATTGGAAGCTGGCCGTTGACGAGCTTTCGCAGGAACGCGACCTGCTCAGCGGGTGAGATCTGCAGCGACGACATCACCCAAACGCCGTTGCTTCCCGGATTCAGAACCGAAACTGCCGTTACGTCGGCATTGCCATAGCCGAAGGATTTCACGTATCTCTCGAAACGGGCCTGCCCCAACTCCTTCACCACCTGCTGCGAGTACCAAAACACGGAATTTTCAATCCATGTGGTCGGGTTGATGTCCCGCCTCCAGGCGTCTCCAGCCCAGTCCGGGTATCCAGTACGGTACGGCCACGACGGCTTTTCCGCCTCCACCAGGATCCCAGAGTCAAATCCCATCGCGCTGATCGCGAGCTTGAACGTCGACGCAGGCGTTACACGCGTGTCGCAGCCTGTGCCGCTCCTGACGACGGGGTTGCCGGTCACCGCGTCCACAATCAGGGTACACATTGGGCTGGCGGATGACGTGAATGCTGCGAGCAGCACAAGCGGGGTGAGAACGGTTACTACAGCTGTGCGCATCTTCGAACCCAAAACATCAGGAGCGGGAGTTTCGCTCAACGGGCAGCTTCGAGCACCGAACACTCGAGGACCTCAGCGTCTGCTTTCGGCGCCTAGCTACTTCTGCTTTGGGCGAGGGCCCACAGGTCGATGCAAAGGCGCGACGCACGCGTGGATCCAATGGCTTGAAATCGAAACTTGCGAAAGTTCAACGGCGCGCTACGCGAAATTCGGATGGGGCCAGCGGCGCAATTGGAGGATGGTTTCCGGGGGTCAGACACCAAGGTTCGTTGGCGTTCCGCCGTATTTGCCAGCTTTGTCACGGAAGGATTGCGCGCTCAGTGACGAGGAACGCGGTGATCTCGCCGAGGAAGGTCCTCGCATGCGCCATCGTGTCGCGGCCCGCCGGCGAGGCGAAGGCGGCCTGCAGCGTGGCGGTGTTCTCGAACCACAGCTCGACGATGCCGTCGATCGGGAGCTCGCCGCGCCCGCAGGGCTGGCCCTTGGTGCGCTCGCGCGCGACGACCGTGTTCTGCCGGTAGCCGCTCACGCCGGGCATGCCGCGCACCAGCTCGCCGTGGCGCTGCCATTCGCGGCGGAAGTCCTCTGCGTCGAGGCCCGGCAGCCGCTCGAGGATCGACATGCGCTTGAGCAACCGCGCGCGCACGGCCGGCGCGGGCGGCGCAATCACCACCGCCGTCTCCGCGCCCACGATGTGCAGGTCGCCGAGAAAGTGCTGCTCGTCGGCCACGAGCCGGGCCGCGGTCTCGCCTTCGGCGAACGGGCGCGTGGGGTTGCTCGCATCGTCGAGCCACAGCTGCGAGAAGCCGTCGAAATCCCACGGCCCGCGCGGAAAGTCGATGCCGCGCTGGAGCCGCTCGACGACCGTGTTCTGCCAATAGTCGCACAGGCCCGGCACGCGCGCGGCCAGCTGGCCGTGGCGGTCCCGCCAGTGGGCATCGAAGTCTTCCTGCGTCCAGTCCGCCTTCTTGCGGATCAGCCCCATTCGCACGTTCATGGGTTCGGCCTTTCGTTCGTTGGAGATGCCGCATCGGCGGCGGCTGCGGCGCGGGCGCGCGCAAGGCCGGGCGCGCGCTTCGCGAGCCAGACGCCATGGCGCTCGGGCCAGCGCCGGAATTCGGGGTCGTGCCCGAGCGCCGCGGCCGCGTGGTGCGCCCAGTACGGATCGAACAGCGCCTCGCGCCCGAGCGCGACCAGGTCGGCCTGGCCCTGCTGCAGCACGGCCTCGGCCTGCTGCGCGTCCACGATCATGCCGACCGCCTGGGTCTTCACGCCCGCATCGCGCCGGATCCGCGCCGAGAACGGCACCTGGAACCCGAGGCCGCGCGGCACCGGCAGCGCGCGCGTTTCCTCGGTGAGGCCGCCCGACGAGCAGTCGATGACGTCGACGCCGAGCGCCGCCAGTTCGCGCGCGAGCACCACCGAATCGTCGAGCGACCAGCCGCCCTCGCTGCCGTCGACCGCCGAGAGCCGGCAGAACAGCGGCTTGTGCGCCGGCCAGGCCGCGCGCACACGCCGCGCGGTCTCGAGCGCGAGCTTCATGCGGCCCGCGAGGCTGCCGCCCCATTCGTCGGTGCGGTGGTTCGAATTTGGCGAGAGGAAGCTCGCGACGAGGTAGCCATGCCCGAAATGCAGCTCGACCACGTCGAATCCGGCCTGCTCGGCGCGCACGGCCGCGTCGACGAAACGGGCGATGGCTTCCTCGATGGCGCGCGCGTCCATCGCCACGGGCGCCGACCAGCCGGGGCCGGCCGGCAGCGCGCTGGGCCCGAGCCGCTGCCAGGGTTCGGCATCGCCTTGCAACTGCGCCTCGCCGAGCGCGGCGCCGCCCTCCCAGAGTGGCTGGCTGCCGGCCTTGCGCCCGGCATGCGCGAGCTGCACCCCGATCGCGCCGCCGTTCGCATGGACGAAGTCGACCACCGCCTTGAGCGGCGTGATCTGGCCGTCGTTCCAGAGCCCGAGGTCGGCGGTGCCGATGCGGCCGCGCGGATCGACCGCCGTGCTTTCGGTCAGGATCAGCCCGGCGCCGCCGAGCGCGAACTTGCCGAGGTGCACCAGGTGCCACGCCGCGGCCCGCCCGGCCTCGGCCGCGTGCTGGCACATGGGCGAGATGACGACGCGGTTGCGGAGCGCCAGCCCGCGCAGCTGCAGTGGCTGGAACAGCAGCGGTGCGGCCGGCGTCACTGGCCCTCCAGCGCCTTCCACATCTCGATGTCGCGCTCGGCGGTCCAGATGCGCGGGTCGGCGTACTGCGTGGCTTCGTCGTAGCAGCGCGTCACGTCGAAGGGCATGCAGTGGTCGAAGATGACCCAGTGGCCGTACTTGGGCTTGAGCGCGGCATAGGTGTCCTTGTAGACGGCGTTCAGGTCCTTGCCGGCCGCGACGCCCTGCTGCACGCTCGCATACACGTCGGCGATGAAGCTGCGCGTCTCCTGCAGGCCCTCGGCCACCTGCTCGGGCGTGGTGAGCGCCGCGCCGCGGCCCGGCACCAGCGCCGCAGGCTTGAGCGCCGCGAGGTTGTCGAGCGTCTGCGGCCAGTCCTTGAAGTACGCGTCGCCCGCATAGGGCGTGGCGCCGAACTCCACCAGGTCGCCCGACAGCAGCGCGCGCTCCTGGGGCAGCCAGACGACCGTGTCGCCCTTGGTGTGGCCGCGGCCCAACTGCAGCAGCTGCACTTCGAGCTTGCCGAGCCACAGCGTCATCTTGCCGGTGAAGGTCATGGTGGGCCAGGTCAGCCCCGGCGGCACCGTCTCGACGTTCTGGAACAGGCGCGGGAAGCGGCCGATCTCGCTGGCCTTGTCGGCCTCGCCGCGCTCGACGATCAGGTCGCGCGTGTCCTGGCTCGCGAGGATGTGCTCGGCGCCGTAGCCGGCGGCGCCCAGCACGCGCACCGCGTGGTAGTGCGTGAGCACCACGTACCTGATCGGCTTGTCGGTCACTTCGCGGATGCGCCGCACCACGTCGGCGGCCATCGCAGGCGTGGCCTGGGTGTCGGCCACCAGCACGCAGTCGTCGCCGATCACGATGCCGGTGTTGGGGTCGCCTTCGGCGGTGTAGGCCCAGGCGTGCTCGGAGATCTGGCTGAAGGTGACCTTCTTCTCCTCCATGTCGGCCTGGCTGGCGAACTTCTTGGTTTCGGTGGTCATGAATGGGGCTCCTGTGAGTGTCTGGTGGGATGCGGGTCAGTGCGCGCCGAGGTAGGCCGCCTTGACCTTGGGGTCGTTGAGCAGCACGCAGCCCGAGCCTTCGAGCGTGATGCGCCCGGTCTCGAGCACGTAGGCCCGGTCGGCCACGCCGAGCGCCTGCCGGGCCATCTGCTCGACGAGCAGGATGGTCAGGCCGGACTCGCGCAGCTGGCGGATCGCCGCGAAGATGTCCTTGATGATCAGCGGCGCGAGCCCCAGCGACGGCTCGTCGAGCAGCAGCAGCCGCGGCTCGCTCATGAGCGCGCGTGCGATCGCGAGCAT
This sequence comes from Variovorax sp. Soil_C_19, assembly GCF_057657255.1. NCBI lineage: Bacteria > Pseudomonadati > Pseudomonadota > Betaproteobacteria > Burkholderiales > Comamonadaceae > Variovorax > Variovorax sp. Soil_C_19. Next base: position 207,801 of record NZ_JBDGIV010000006.1, read on the forward strand.
CTGCTGCTCGCCGCCCGAGAGCGTGCCCGACAGCTGGTGCTGCCGCTCGCGCAGCCGCGGGAAGCGGTCGAACTCGCGCTCGATCGCGGCCTCGACCGCGGCCGGGTCGCGCCGGCGCGTATAGGCGCCGAGCAGCAGGTTCTCGCGCACGGTCTGGTCCGCGAACACGCCGCGGCCCTCGGGCGACATCGCCACGCCGAGGCCCACGCGCCGGTGCGCCGGCACGCGCGTGCAGTCCTGGCCGTCGATGAGGATGCGGCCACCCGCCACGGGCTCCAGCCCGACGATGCTCTTGAGCAGCGTGCTCTTGCCCGCGCCGTTGGCGCCGATGATCGTGACCACCTCGCCGGCGCGCACTTCGAGGTTCACGCCCTTGACGGCTTCGATCGCGCCGTACGAGACCTTGACGGATTCGAGTTTCAACATCGCCGTTTCCTCAGGCCACGACCGCCGGGGCCGGCTCGGTCTCGTCGTCCACGCCGAGGTAGGCCTCGACGACGCGCGGGTTGCATTGCACGTCGGCCGGCTTGCCCTCGGCGATCTTGATGCCGTAGTCGAGCACGATCACGTGGTCCGAGACCGACATCACGAGGTCCATGTGGTGCTCGACCATCAGGATGCTCACGCCGCAGCGGCCGATGCGCAGCAGCAGCTGGCCGAGTTCGGCGGTCTCCTGCGGATTGAGGCCCGCCGCGGGCTCGTCGAGCAGCAGCAGCTGCGGCTCGGTCGCCAGCGCGCGCGCGAGTTCGACGCGCCGCTGCAGGCCGTACGGCAGGCTGCCGGCCGGCTGGTGCGCGAGCGGCGCGAGGTCGACCAGTTCGAGCAGCTGCAGCGCGCGTTCGCGCGTCGCGGTTTCCTGCCTTCTCGCGCCCGGCAGGGCGACGAGCGACGAGAGAAAACCGTTCGCCATGCGGCTGTGGCGGCCGAGCATCACGTTGTCGAGCACCGAAAGGTCGGCGAACAGGCGCAGGTTCTGGAAGGTGCGCCCCATGCCCATGCTGCAGATCGCATGCGCGGGCCGTCCGGCGATCTCCTCGCCGAGGAAGCGGATCGAGCCCGCGGTCGGCACGACCACGCCGGTCAGCATGTTGATCATGGTGCTCTTGCCCGCTCCGTTGGGGCCGATCAGCGCATGGATGTGGCCGCGCTGGAGCCGGAACGACACGTCCTGCGCCGGCTTCACGCCGCCATAGGCCTTGGTCACACCCTCGACCACCAGCAGGTCGCCGTGCGCATCGGGCCCGATGCGCGTGGCTGCATGCGCCGGGCGATTCGATGCCGCGGCGGCCCTGCCCTTCGGGCGCCACCGGAACCACGGCGCCAGCACGCCGGTCACACCGCCGGGCATCACGTAGAGCGCGAACAGCAGCAAGAAGCCATAGAGGAAATGCTGCGCCGAGGGCCAGCGCGAGAGCATCGCATCGACGGCCGTGAGGACGACCGTGCCCACCAGCGGCCCGTACATCGAGCCCGCGCCGCCGAACAGCACCAGCAGCAGGATGAAGATCGACAGGTGGAAGGTGATGAAGTCGGAATTGATGTATTGGTTCTGCTGCGCCACCAGCGCGCCCGCGATGCCGCAGGTGACGGCCGCGACCACGAAGGCCATGACCTTGGCGCGGTAGACACGCACGCCCACCGACGACGACGCGATCTCGTCGGCCTGAAGCGAGAGAAGCGCGCGCCCGAAGCGGCCCTGCAGCAGGTTGCGCAGCAGCAGGTGCGCGAGCGCGCACAGCACCACCGCGAACCATACCCACTGCAGCGTCGTGAGCGGCTGGCCGTTCCAGGTGATCGGCCGGATGCCGTAGATGCCTTGCGCCCCGCCGAACACCTCGGTCCATTCGCCGACGAGCTTCTCGACCACGATGCCGAAGGCCAGCGTCACCATCGCGAGGTACGGGCCCTTGACGCGCAGCGACGGCAGCGCGATCAGCACGCCGCAGACGCCCGAGATCGCCGCGGCCGCGACGAGCGCGAGCCACGGGCTCATCTCGGTGCGCGTGGTCAAAAGCGCGACCGCATAGGCGCCGGCCGCGAAGAGCCCGGCCTGGCCGAGCGACTTCTGGCCCGCATAGCCGACCAGCACGTTCATGCCGGCCGCGCACAGGTAGTAGACGCACATCATGAAGACGATGCGCAGGTAGTAGTCGTTGCCGAACAGCGAGGTGGCGCCGATCACGCCGGCCACCGCCAGCGCCACGCCGGCAACATGCAGGCCCGGCTTCATACCTTTTCCACCATCGGCTTGCCGAACAGCCCCGTGGGACGGAACGCGAGCACCAGGATGACGAGCGCGAACACCGCCACCTCGCGCCACTGCGCCTGCCAGAGGTTGACCAGCGACTCGATCACGCCGAGCGCGAAGCCCCCGATCACGCAGCCGCGCGGATTGCTCAGCCCGCCGATCATCGCGCCCGAGAAACCCTTGAGCCCGACGGTGAGCCCCATGAAGAGCGAGGCCTGCGCGATCGGTGCGAGCAGGAAGCCCGACAGTCCCGCGAGCGCTGAACTGACGACGAAGGCGCCGATCATCACCGCGTTGGTGTTGATGCCCATCAGGCTCGCGACGTTGCCATTGGCCGCGACCGCGCGCATGGCCTTGCCGATCATCGTGCGGTTCATGACGCGGTCGAAGACGATCATGATCACCACCGCGACGGCGAGCGTGAGCAGCTCCTGCGGCCGCACGCCGATGCCCAGGAAGCGGATCACGCCGTCGCCCACCGGCCCCGGCACCACCACCGGCTTGGGCCCCCAGATCGCGAGCCCGATGCTCTGCAGGATCACGCCGAAGCCCAGCGTGCTCATGACCCACGCCATGCCGGGGCGGCCCGCGAATGGCCGCACGCCCACGAGGTACAACAGCCAGCCGAGCAGCCCCATGACCACCAGCGCCGCCACCAGCGCGAGCAGCTGCGCGCCGGCGCCGGGCAGCGCCGAGCCGAAGGTGGTGGAGCCGATCGGCAGCCCCAGCACCAGGAACAGCGCGCTCATGCCGACGAAGGCGCCCGCGGACACGAACTCCCCGTGCGAGAAGTTCAGCGTCTTGGTGGTGGTGAAGGTGATGCTGAATCCCAGCGCCACCAGCGCGTAGGCACCGCCCACGGACAGGCCGCTGAGGATGGCCTGCAAGAGTGCCTCTGCCATGTTGCCTCCGAGATGGTTGGCGCGGCCCGCCCGGCGGGCGCGCTGCGGTTGCTGCTGTGCTTACTGCTTGAAGTCGGCCGCCGAGAGCGCGCCGATGATCGGGTCGGTATAGGACAGCAGCTTGCCGTCCTTCCAGCGGATCCACACCAGGTCCTTGGCGGTGAGCGCCTCGTGGTTGGTCTTGCTGAAGGGCTTGTCGTAGGTCTTGAGCACGCCCTGCACCGGCGCCTTCAGGTCTTCGAGCGCGAGGCGCACCGCCGAGCCCTCGATGCTGTTGGCCTGCTTCGCGGCCGCGGCGTACAGCATGACCGAGTCATAGCCGTGCAGCGCGAACGAGAACGAGCCGGGCGCCTTGAGCTTCGAACCGATGCGCTCGAACAGCTTCTGCTGCGCCGGGGTGCGCGTCTCGCTGACGGTGCGCATGAAGATCGGCTTCTCGGCCAGCGCCTTGCCCGCCGCGTCGTAGAAGGTGATGTTGTCCGCCGCCCACGAGGTCAGCACCAGCGGGAAGTAATTGATCTTCTCCATGCTGCGCACCAGCTGCGCGATCGGCGTGCCCTGCGCCCAGACCACCACCGTGTCGACGTTGGCCGACTTCATCTTGCCGAGCTGCGAGGTCATGTCGGTGTCGCCGACGCCGAAGCGCTCGGTCGCGGCCACCTTGATGCCCTGCAGCTTGGCGATCTCCTCCATGTCCTTCAGGCCGCCCTGGCCGTAGCCCGTGGTCTCGGCCATGAGGCCGACCACCTTCGACTGCGCGGTGTTCTTCTTCACGTAGGCCATCAGCGCCGCGACCTGCTCGCGGTCGACCATCGAGACGCGGAACATGTAGTTGTCGGCACCGGCACTCATGGGCTTGGTGATGTCGGTGCCCGAACCCACGTTGCCGATGACCGGGATCTTCTTCTGGTTGGCGATGTGCTTCCAGGCCATGGCGTTGCCCGAGTTGGTCGGGCCGAACACGGCCGCGACCTTCTCGTTGTCGACCAGTTCGCTCATGTTCTGGATCGACTTGGGCGGCGCCGAGGTGTCGTCGCGCGTGACCAGGGCGAGCTTCCGGCCGAGCACGCCGCCCGCGGCATTGATGTCGGCGATCGCCGCCTCCATGCCGAGCACCGCGGCCTGGCCGCTCTGCGCCGAGGGCGAAGCGGACAGGTCGCCGTTGTAGCCCAGCTTGATGTCTTGCGCGCTGGCCGCCGCGGCGGCAACGAGCCCGGCGGCGAGCACCGCACGCTGGAAGAACTTGGGAATGCGCATGGCTGTGTCTCCTTGTGGTTTTTGAGGATCAGGAAGCGAGGAAGCCGCCGTCCACGGGCAGCGTCACGCCGGTCACGTAGCTGGCCATTTCCGACGCGAGGAACACGACCGGGCCGACGAGCTCTTCGGGCTGGCCCACGCGCGCCATCGGCGTGCGCTGCATGAACCGGTCGAGCCGCTCGGGCGCTTCGCGCGTGTAGGAGGTCATCGGCGTGTCGATCACGCCGGGCGCGATCGCGTTGACGCGGATGCCGTCCTTCGCGAGCTCGACCGCGAGCGCCTGCGTCATGAGCTTGACCGCGCCCTTCGAGGGCGAATAGCCCACCGCGTTGGGAATGCCGGCACTCGATGCGATCGATGCCACGTTGATGACAACGCCCTTGCTGCGGCGCAGCGCTTCGAGCCACGCCTGCAGCGGATGGAAGCTGCCCATCACATTCACGTCGAGCGTGCGCGCGAGGTTGGCCGCCGCCTCGGGGCTGTCGAGCCCTTCGCGGATGATGATGCCGGCGTTGTTGACGAGCACGTCGATCGCGCCCACCTCGGCGGCCACCGTGCGCGCGAGTGCGCGGCAGGCTTCGGGCGAGGTCACGTCGAGCTGGTACGCGAAGGCCCTGGCGCCCGCGGCCTCGATCTCGGCCGCGACGGCGCGTGCGTTGTCTTCGTTCAGGTCCGTCACCACCACGCGCGCGCCGGCCGCGGCGAGCCCCATGGCGATGGCCCTGCCATTGCCCTGCCCTGCGCCGGTGACGAGTGCGGTGCGGCCGCCGAGCACGCGCGGTGCGATCTGTTCGGAAATGTTCATGGGTGCGAAATCCTTGCGGGCTGCGGTTGCTGCAGCTGGCCCGCGAGCGTCTGGCCGACGATGTAGCCGAAGGTGAGCGCGGGGCCCAGCGTGATGCCGGCGCCCGGGTAGTTGCCGCCCATGATGCTGGCGGCGTCGTTGCCGACCGCATAGAGCCCCGCGACCGGCGCGCCGGCCCGCGTGAGCACCTGACAGGCGGCATTGGTCGCGAGCCCTGCGAAGGTGCCGATCTCGCCGACCACGATCTTGATCGCGTAGTAGGGCCCCTGCTGGATCGGCGCCATGCAGGGGTTGGGCGCGACCAGCGAATCGCCCTGGAAGCGGTTGTAGGCCGTGCTGCCCTTGGCGAACTTGGTGTCGGTGCCCTGGGCCGCATCGCGGTTGAAGCACTCGACCTCTTCCTGCAGCGCGGCGTGCGGCACGCCGATGGCGCGCCCGAGTTCCGCCAGCGTCTGCCCGCGCTTCAGGTAGCCGCTGCGCAGGTGCCGGCCGATCGGCAGCGGGAACGGCGCCACGCAGCCCATGCCGTACTGGCGCAGGTGCTTGTGGTCGCAAACGAGCCAGCAGCTCACCTCGGCCGCGCCCGCGCAGGCCTTCACGAGGTGCTGCACGAAGTCGTGGTACGAGAGCGCTTCGTTGGTGAAGCGGCGGCCGTTCTGCGTCACCGCGATCACGCCGGGCTTGGCGCGGTCGATGAAGTGCGGCATGACGCCTTCGGAGCCGTCCTTGCGCCGCGTGACCGACGTGGGGCACCAAGCCGCCGCGTTCGGGATCGTGGCGTCGACCCAGCCGCCGACCGATTCGCCGAGGCGCAGCCCGTCGCCGGTGTTGAGCGCAGGCGACGGCGTGTAGTGCTCGCGGCCCGTGGGCGCATGGGGGAACAGCGCCTTGCGGCGTTCGACGTCATAAGGAAAGCCGCCGCAAGCCAGCACCACGCCGCGGCGCGCGCGCACCTCGACCGGCCGGCCCTCGCGCAGCACGGTGGCGCCGACCACCGCGTCGCCTTCGACGATCAGCCGCTCCACGGGCGCATCGAGCCACACCGGAATGCCCAGGTCCATGCCGGCCTTCGCGAGCCGGCCCGCGAGTGCGTTGCCATTGGTGAGCGTCATGCCGCGGCCATGCCGCAGCACGTCGAGCAGGTGGCCGCCGAAGCGCTTGGCCACATACCAGAACGACTCGAGCGACTTGAACGCGCGCAGGAAGTGCCAGAGCTCCTTGCCCGAGCCCAACATCATGCCGAACACGGTCAGCTCGGGCACCGGCGGCGCGAGCTGCTTCACACGGGTGCCGAGCTCGCGCGCATCGAAGGGGCGCGTGACCATCGACCGGCCCGCCTGCTGGCCGCCCGGCGCTTCGGCGTGGTAGTCGGGAAAGACCGGCGGCATGTCGAACTGCACGCAGGTCTTGTCGGTGAAGAAATCGATCGCCTCGGGCCCGTGTGCGAGGAAGGCGTCGACCCGCGCCGCATCGAAATGCGTGGTCGCTTCGTGCTGCAGGTAGGCGCGCGCGGCGCGCGGCGCCTCGTGGATGCCCTGCTCCCTTGCGAGCCGCGTGCCCGGAATCCACAGCCAGCCGCCCGAGCGCGCGGTGGTGCCGCCGTAGACCGGCGCCTTGTCGACTACCAGCACCTTGAGCCCGTGGTGCGCCGCCGTGACCGCGGCCGACATGCCCGACGCACCGGTGCCGACCACCAGCACGTCGTACGTCGCTGCTTGCTGCTCACTCATTGACCGTCTCTCCTTGCCATGCGGATCGCACCTGGCGATCCATCATCGTTAGTATGGTGCTAACGCATCTTGTTCTATCTAATGATTTACCCTGAACTAACTGGCTAGATAGAATCGAAAAATTAGGAGACACACATGGGCCCATCCGCCGACATCAGCGACAGCGAGAGCAACGACGCGAGCGCAGAGAAGGAGCGACGCGGCATCCAGTCGATCGAGGCCGGCGGCCAGCTGCTGCTGGCGCTCGGCGCGCACGGCCGGCCGATGCCGCTTCGGGAACTGGCCAAGGCCGCCGACATGGCGCCCGGCAAGGCCCATCCGTATCTGGTGAGCTTTTCGAAGCTCGGGCTGGTGACGCAGGAGTCGTCGACCGGTTATTACTGGCTCGGCCCGACCGCAATGCAGCTCGGACTCGTGACGCTGCGCATGCTCAACCCGGTGCGCGAGGCCACGCCATTTGCCGAGAACCTGGCCCGAGAGACCGGCCACAGCGTGGCGCTGTCGGTGTGGGGCAACCAGGGGCCGACGATCGTGTTTCTGTTCGACGCGATCTATCCGCTGCACACCAACATCCGCACCGGCACCGTGATGTCGCTCGCGGGCACGGCCACCGGACGGCTGTTCGCGGCCTACCTGCCGGCCAAGCTGATCGAGGAATCGCTGCTCGAGGACGAGCGCCGCCTCGGGCCCGACATCGCCGCGCCCGTGGGCGCCGACAACCTGCAGGACATGCTCGCCGAAGTGCGCAAGCACCGCGTCTCGCGCACCGTGAACAACCCCACGCCCGGCGTCTGCTCGTTCGCGGCGCCGGTGTTCGACTATTCGGGGAACATCGTGCTCGGCATCACGCTGATGGGGCGCTCACGCTCGTTCGACACCGACTGGAACGGCACCCAGGCGCAGGCGGTGAAGGCCTGCGGGGTCGAGGTGTCGAAGCGGCTGGGGCACCAGCCGTTGCGGGTGGGGTAGCCGGGCGCGTCAGGCGCGGCTCAACGCCGCACCCACGCCACCATCGGCGCCAGCACCGCGGGACGCCAGGCCAGCGCAAGGGCCACCGTCACGGCTGCGCCGGTCAGCGTCATGATCCACACCAGCACCGCCATCGTCGGATGGTCCGCGCGCAGGCAGAGCACGAACGCCGTGGCGATCGCGACCACGGCCGCGAGGCGCATGGTTGCCGCAGTTCCCGCGCGCGGCCTCGCGGTGCTGCCGCGCACCTGTTCCCAATGCGCCTCCATCGCCAGCGCCAGCCAGGCCATGCCCGCGAAATTGGCGAGCACGGCCGCGAGCAGCAGCAAGGCCTCAGCCATGGCGGTCGGCCTCCGCCATCGGCACCGGCCTGAGCGAGCCGCCGCCGCCCGTGGGTGCCACCACGCCCTGCCGCTCGCGCCGGCGCAGCCGCAGCGCGGCCAGCACCGCTAGGCCCGCGCTCACCAGCAGCGCCAGGTCGAACCCGGCCACGGGCCAGTAGCCCTGCGCCAGGGTCTTGCCCAGGTGGTCGCCGGTGGTGATCCAGTTCAGCGCCACGGCCGCGAGCGCCAGCACGGCGATGGCCCAGCACTGCTCGCGCCAGGCCGGCGCGAGCCGGGCCTCGGCCACGGGCGCGCTGCGCCAGGCGGCATGCGCGAAGGCCAGCATCCAGCTGCCCCAGAAGGCCCACTTCTCCCAGTCGCCGCGGTGCGCGAGGTCGGTGGGGAGCACGCGGTTGGCCACCAGCATCACCAGGGCCGCGACCACCATGCCCGTGACCGTGGTCACCGCCAGCGCATCGACGCAGCGCACGGCGCGGCTGCCCTGCTTCGCATGCTGCGCCTTGCGCTTCTCGACGAAGAAGAAGAAGCCGGTCGCGATGCACGCGCAGCCCAGCAGGCCGCCCAGCACGTAGAACCAGCGCAGCAGCCAGTGCTCGAAGTGCTGCAGGTGCAGCCCGGTCAGGAAGTTGTTGATGCTGGCCACCGGCGTAGGCGGCGGCTCCTCGAGGATGACCTTGCCCGTGGTCGCCTCGAAGTGCACCGCCTGCCCCACCAGCGCAACGCGGTCGCTGCCGGCGCGGTAGATGCTGACGTAGCCGTTGGCGTCGCCGACGTGGCTGATGTGCAGGAAGCCGACCTCGCCGGGCATGTCGCGCGCAGCCCAGCGCCGCTTGGCCTCGACCACCATCGCGTCGACCGAGGCCATGGGCGCGGCCACGCCCGCGGGCTTGAAGGCCAGGCCCTTGGCCTTGGCGTCGGCCATCGCATGCGCCTGCGCCTCGGGCTTGAGCATGGTCTCGGACACCGGCAGGTAGATGCCCGCAAAGATCGTCAGGCCCGACAGCGCGAAGATGAAATGGAACGGAAGCGCGACCACGCCGGTCAGGTTGTGCAGGTCGAGCATGCTGCGCCGCACATGCTTGCCGGGCCGGAAGGTGAAGAACTCGCGGAAAAACTTGCGGTGCATGACCACGCCGCTGACCAGCGCCGCGAGCATCACCAGCGCCGCCAGCCCGACGATCCAGTAGCCGACCGATTTCCACTCGATGTGCAGGCTGTAGTGCAGCGGATAGAAGAACTGGCTGCCGATCTTCAGCTGGTCGTGCGGCAGCACGGCGCCGTTGCGCGGATCGATCGTGACGTGCCCGTGCACGTGGTCGTCGGGGTCGTCCGGGTTGTTGGTGACCGCGTACTCGGCGAACATCTGCAGCACCGGGTCGCGGTGCGTGGTGTAGGCGCTCCAGTTCATCAGCGGCATGTCCTTCGGCAGCGGGCCGCCCACGCGTGCGCGCGCCGCTTCGAGCTCGTCGTCGTCGGGGCCGATGGTCTTGAAGATCGGTTCGAGCATGCGGTCGAACGAGGGCATCACCTGCGGCTCGAAGCGCGTTTCGGGAATCGCCCAGCGGTCGATCTCGCGGTCGAAGACCGAGAGCGAGCCGAAGAAGAACGCGATCATCAGCACGTAGCCGAGCACCAGGCCGAACCAGGTGTGCAGCCAGGCCATCGACAGGCGGAAGGACTGGAACATGACTTCTTCTCTTTCTTTCTCTTGCTCGCTCTCAGCGGGAGGCGCCGAGCAGCAGCCAGGCCGCGCCGGTCATCAGCGCGCCCCCGCCCGCCAGCACGCCCCACACGCGCGCCAGGCTGGCCGCGGCAAAGGCCCAGCAGAAGCAGGCCAGGAACACCAGGAACGCCAGCAGGTTGCACATCAGCCGGGCATCTTCATAGCCCACGCCCGTCGCGAGGAGCAAGGCGATGCCCAAAGTGACGAAGCCCCAGACGAATGCGTAGCCGCCCAGCAGGCTGGCGGCCACGCGCGATGCAATGTGCAAGGGCGTCATCTTGAAAATCGGAATGCGCTGAAAGGGGTGGTCAAAGAGAATGCGAGCGAGTCGCATTCATATTGTAGGGGCGCCGAGGTGGCTTGGCGGTGGATGTCCCTGCGGAGCGGAGGATGTCGCGGGCGACTTTGGCGCGGCGAGGTCCTGCCGAATCGCTAAAAATAGCCCACCGATTGAGGAGTTCACCCATGCAGATCAGTGCCACGGAAGTCAGGAAGCGGTTCGGCCACTACCTCCTCCAAGCCGAGCGCGAGCCCGTGCACGTCATGAAGAACGATCGCACGGTCGCGGTCATCGTTTCGGCTGCGCGCTTCGCCGAACTCGAGGCTTTGGCGCTGAAGAAATCGCGGTCCCTGCACAAGGGAGAATTTGACAAGACATACAAGGACTGGATCGCTGCACAAAACGATCTCGTCGAACGCATCGGCGTGTTCGGGGAAGAGTTCAGGACTTGGTGAGCAGCCTGTGAACCCGGCGAGCGCGGCGCGCGATGCGCCCTACGCCCACCAGTTCGGCTGCCGGTCGACGAAGAGCGTGCAGTCCGGGATCGCCAGCTTGCCGCCGGCCCATGCCGGCCGGACGCGCCGCTGAAAATCGGCCGACAGCCACACCGGCCTGCCCGCCATCGGCGTGATCCAGAGCTTCGAGCGCCGGTCATAGCCGCCGGCCGTGAGTTCGCGCCCCGCCCTGCGCCATGTCTGCTGCGGCACGTGCAGCGCAAACGGCGCAAAGTGAACCGGCCGCAGGAGCTGCCCTTGCTGCCAGTAGTAGACGCGCCCGAAGTACGCCGCATGGCACCATCGCTCCCAGGCCGCAGGGCTGTACCGGTCGAAGTCCAGCCGGCCTTCGGGCAGCGCCACCCAGACCACGGCGATGCCGAGGCGGTGGTAGGCGGCGGTGCGCGCTTCGATGCCCGCGATGCCCAGCACGCTGCGCTGCACCTCGATGGCCACGGGAACGCCGGAGATGAGCGCGAAGATGTCGGCGATCGCACCGGGCAGCCGCTTCTCCAGCTCGACGCCGCTGACGTTGGCCTCCCCGCGTAGCGCGTCGTGGATAGCGAGCTTCACGAGCAAGTGGTCCTCGGTCTCGCCCGCCGCGGCCCGGCAGGATGTCGGCGCCTTGTGCGCGAAATGGTGGATGCGGACGGGGCCCTTGCGCAGCGTCATCTCCGCAGCGCAGGCCGCGCAGAGAAAAGGCGCGTCAGGCCGCTCGGCGTCGCGCGCCGCCAGCTTCATTCCGTCGGATTGGCGAAGGGCTGTGAGCACAGGAGGCTTCGGATGTTCGAGTATTCGTCGCTATTGCTGCGCCTCGTGCGCTACATGGCCCCGCATTCACTGGGCTCAGTGGTAGTCATCCTCAAGCTGATGACGAATCGCAAGCACGTCGATGGTTGAAGCATCGGTGATCTCGAACAATGCCACATAGCCTGAATGTCCGAAAGAAATCACCAACTCACGCAAGAACGGACTGTTGATGGCCTTCCTGCAGGTGAAGGGTGAGCTCTTGAGCGTCTCCATGCCTGCCTGGATCGCGGCCAGGGCACTCTCTGCCAGCATGAAGTCTCCACCTCCAGGGCGGGCTGCTCCTCTTTCGAGAATGAAATTGAAGAGCCGCTGAAGATCGCCCTGGGCATGGCGCGTGAAGCGAACCCGGAACGTCACTTTTTCAAGCTGCGCGATGTCGCGCTCCGCGCGATGTCCAGGCTGCGCTGTAAGCCCTGCAGAACTGCATCTGCACTGACATAGTCATCATTCTGCCGAGCATGATCGCGAGCTTGCAAGCCCCGGGCGATGAAGGCATCTTGGATGCGGCGCCGCTGAACTCCGTCACGGACCGCCGCCTCGACGAACTCCGACAAAGTCTCGCCTTCCGTCAGGACCGACTCGACCTCGGCCCGGAATGCGGGTTCGACTCTCAAAGAAGGAAGCGTTGCAGTCTTCATCTGAAAATTGTATCGCAGATGCGATGCGTGGCGCCAGCCACGATGGTGACACGCATCGACAACGCGTAGCATCCACCGCTTTTTCGATCCCTCGGTTCGCTGCATCTTTCACCCCCACGCCATGAAGTGAGACATGAAAACGGAAGCACTCGATTCGAAACCGCATCGCCCCTCGCCGCCGAGCACCATCACGCAGCCGCCGCGCGACTTCGGCCCGAACGGCGCGCCGACCACCTACTTCACCGACCCCGACGTGCTCACGGTCGACCCGGCGTTCGACGCGCTGCGCCAGCCGAACGCGCCGATCCAGCGGCTGTGGACCGGTGCGCTGTGGTCCGAAGGGCCGGCCTGGAACGGGGTGGGCCGCTTCCTGGTGTGGAGCGACATTCCGAACAACCGCCAGCTGCGCTGGAGCGAGGACGACGGGCATGTGAGCGTGTTTCGCTCGCCGTCAAACAACAGCAACGGCAACACCTTCGACTTCCAGGGCCGGCAACTCTCGTGCGAGCACCTCACGCGCCGGCTGGTGCGCTATGAGCTCGACGGCTCGGCCACGGTGCTGGCCTCGCACTTCAACGGCAAGCGGCTCAATTCACCGAACGACGTGGTGGCGCATCCCGACGGCAGCTACTGGTTCACCGACCCGCCCTACGGCGCGCAGCTCTATGAAGGCGCGGTCGATGCGCCGGGCGGGCCCGCGAACCGTTCGGGCCGGCTCAACCCGCGGCTGGGACAGCCGCCCGAGATCGGCGCGTACAAGCGCGAGCTGCCGACCGCCGTCTACCGCCTCGACAAGAACGGCACGCTCGCGCAGGTGGCCGGCGAGGACATCGTGCCCGACCCGAACGGCCTGTGCTTCTCGCCCGACTTCAAGAAGCTCTACATCGTGAGCACCGGCCAGGGGCCGGGCGACACCATCACGGGCGGCAAGGGAGACATGTACGTGTTCGACGTCGGCGCGGAAAACCGCCTGGGCGGCGGACAGCGGTTCAGCGACTTCATGGTCGACGGCGTGAAATGCGCCCCCGACGGCGTGCGCGCCGACGTCGACGGCAACCTCTGGTGCTCGAGCAATGCCGGGCGCAACCTCGGCTACAGCGGCGTGACGGTGTGGAACCCGCAAGGCCGGCTCATCGGGCGCATCCGCCTGCCCGAGGTCTGCGGCAACCTGTGCTTCGGTGGCCCCAAGCGCAACCGCCTCTTCATGGCCGCGAGCCAGTCGCTCTACGCGGTCTATACGGCGACGCAGAGCGCAGCGCCGTCCTGAGCCAGCGCGCGCCTTCTCCTTCGTCTCGTTAAGATGCGCGCGGCTGCGCACCCTCGCGCCGCGCGCTCTCTCGAACGAGGAAAATCCCTGTGACCATCAACCTGCAAACGCTCAAGTGCGGCGAATGCGGCAGCGGCGTGCTCCAGCGCTCCGGGCTCAACCAGTACACCTGCGCCCACTGCGGCTCGGTGTCGATCGTGGAAGACGACGTCTCCGACCGCCTGGAGCGCGTGCTCGAACAGGTCAAGGACGAAGCCGGCCGCCGGCTCGCAGCCGAGCAGTCGGCGCGCCAGCGGCATGCGGGCAAGTCCATCGGCATCGCCGCGGCGGCGGTCGTGGGACTCGCGGCCGTGTTGATCACCGGCATGGTGTTCGTCGGAAGTGGCCGGGAGTCATCGCCTGCGCCCGCCGCACGGCCGGTGACGGCCGCGGCGCCGCGCGCCATCCCCGTCGACGGACTCAAGCTCGACACCCCGCGCCAGGTGCTGGCGGGCAGCAGCAGCAACTCGGCCAAGCCGCGGCTACTGGTGGTGGCGCGCAACGACACCGGCATGCCGCTCGAGCGGCCGGCCATCAAGGCGGTGTTCTACGACGGCGAAAGCCGCATCGGCGAGCGCAGCGAGACGCTGCCCATCGGCATGCTCGCGCCCGGCGAGAGCGCGCCCGTGCTGATCGACATGCCGGCAGGCGACCGCAACGTCACGCGCCAGGAGGTGCAGGTGGTGGGGCCGCTGTCGGCGCCCTATCGCAGCGTCGAGGGGCCGGCGCTCAGGTTCACACGCGTGCGGCTGGTGCAGCAGGACGACAACCTGCGCCTGGTCGGGCGCATCGTCAACGACCGCACCGACCGCGCCATGCTGGCCGGTGCCGAGGCGCTGGTCACGGTGTACGACGATGCCGGCGCGGTGATCGGCTTCGGCCGCGGCTACGCGCAGGCGAGCGAGATCGCACCGGGCGAACGCAGCGCGATGGACGTGCGCGTGACGCGCATCGGCAACCCCGAGACGCCCGTCGCGGCCTGGGACTACCGCATCGACTACCACCTGGCCGACAACGCGCAGCAAGGCCGCACACGCGTGCTGAGCACGCAGCGCGTGGTCCGCACCGCCGCGGCGCCCGAGCGCTTCCACCCCGCGCTGCGGCTCGGCAGCGAAGACCTTCTGGCCGACGAATCCAAGCGTTTCGATGCGGCGCAGATCGAACTGCTGCCGCTCGTTGCCGCGCGCGACACCACGCAGCGGCCGGTCTACTTCACCGAGGTCGTCAACCGCAGCACCGATGCGATCGCGATGTCGCCCGGCGCGGTCGTGTCGCGCTACGACGGCAGCCGGCTCGACGGCACCACGGCCGTCGGCGGGCCGGCCTACCTCTATCCCGGCGAGCGCTTTCCGGTGCTGCTGGAGCCGCACCGCAACGGGCGCATCACATCGACGCGCGCCGAATGGAAGCCGATGCGCCGCGCCGCACTGCCCGGCCCACGCGTGCCGCTGGAGGTGCGCGTGACCGACACGCGCGCCGACACGAGCAGCGTGCTGGTCAACTTCAGCCGGCGCTATACCTACAAGTACGTCGAGGTCAGCGGCACGGTGGCCAACCCGACGCAGTCCATCGTGCGCAAGGTGCGGCTCTGGGTCAGCCTGCGCGATGCCGGCGGCAAGCTCGCCGGCTTCACGCTGCTCGAGAACCTGCCGGCCATCGCGCCCGGCGAGAGCGTGCCGTTCCAGGCCAAGGTCGACCAGTTCGGACGCGACTTCGCGCAAGTGGAGACGCTGTTCCAGAGCGAGTAGGCGCGTAGCATCTGCGCCAAGCACACAAAGCAGGAAGACAAGACACGCCATGCGCATATTGCTCGTCGAGGACGACCGGGTGCTGGCCGACGCGCTCTCGCGCGCGCTGGTGCAGTCCGCCCACGCGGTCGACGTCGTCTCCACCGGCGAGGAGGCCGACCATGCGCTCGCCGCCGGCAGCTACGACCTCGCGATCCTCGACATCGGACTGCCCGGCCTGAGCGGGCTCGACGTGCTGAAGCGCCTGCGGGCGCGCAAGTCGACCCTGCCGGTGCTGATGCTCACCGCCTTCGACACGCTGGCCGACCGCGTGCACGGGCTCGACCTCGGCGCCGACGACTACCTCGCCAAGCCCTTCGACCTGCCCGAACTCGAGGCCCGCGTGCGCGCGCTGCTGCGCCGCAGTACGGGCTCCACGCCGTTTCTCGAACACGGCCTGCTGCGCTTCGACACCGTGGGCCGGCGCGTGTTCCACGACAAGCGGCCGGTCGAACTGTCGCCGCGCGAGCTTGCGCTGCTCGAGCTGCTGCTGATGCGCGCGGGCCGCGTGGTGAGCAAGGAGCACATGGTCAACCATCTCTACGGCTGGGGCGACGAGGTCGGCGACAACGCGATCGAGGTCAACGTCTACCGGCTGCGCAAGAAGCTCGAGCCGCTCGGCTGCGAGATCCGCACGGTGCGCGGCATGGGCTACCTGATCGACAGCAGCGATGAACCGGTCTGAGCCCCGCCTGCAGCGCAAGCTGTTGGCCTGGCTGCTCGGGCCGCTCGCGCTGCTGCTGGTGCTCGACACAGGCGCGGCCTACTGGAATTCGCTGCGCTTCGCCAACATTGCCTACGACCGCGCGCTGCACGAGGTCGGCCGCGAGATCGCGATGCATGTGCAGCGCGAAGGCGACCGCCCCCGGCTCGTGCTGTCGCAGGCCGCGGCCGACATCCTGCTCGTGGACCCGGACGACCGGATCTTCTTTCGCGTCGTCGACGAAGCGGGCAACCACCTGGGCGGCGATGCGCAGCTCCCCGCGCCGCGCGCGCCGAAGGCGGCCGGGCCCGACTTCTACGGCGCCACCGTGCACGGCGAGCCGGTGCGCATGATGGACGCCTGGATGCCCACCGGACCCGAGGCGCGCCCGCCGCGCGTGCGCGTGCAGGTGGCCGAAACGCTGCACAAGCGCTCGCGCCTGACCTGGGAAATGGTCGCCAACGTGGTGCTGCCGCAGCTGGCCCTGATCGTCATGGCCACCGCGGCGGTCTGGTTCGGCGTCTCGCGCGGGCTCGCGCCGCTGCTGCGGCTGCGGCGCGCGGTGTCGGACCGCTCGCACCTGGACCTGAGCCCGATCGACACCCACGACGTGCCGGGCGAGGTGCGCCCGCTGGTCGACGACGTGAACGAACTGATGGCCCGGCTCGGGCGCACCTTCGATTTCCAGAGCCGCTTCGTGGCCGACGCCGCCCACCAGCTGAAGACACCGGTCAGTGGCCTCAAGGCGCAGATCGAACTGGCGCTGCGCGAGAACGACCCCGAGCGCGTGCGCCATTCGCTCACGCAGCTCTACATCAGCGCCGACCGGCTCTCGCGGCTGGTGCGCCAGCTGCTTTCGCTCGCGCGCAACGAGCCGGGCGCGCTCGACGCGATGCAGCTGCAGCCGCTCGACCTGAATGCCCTTGCGCTCGAGGTGAGCATGGAATGGGTGCCGCAGGCGCTCAAGCGCAACATCGACCTCGGCTTCGAGGGCGCCGACCATGCGCTGACGATCGATGCCGACCGCGACCGCCTGCGCGAGCTGGTGAACAACCTGATCGACAACGCAATCCGCTACAGCCAGCCCGGCGGCCACGTGACCGTGCAGACCAGCCAGGTCGGCGACGACCAGTGCCGCCTCGCCATCAACGACGACGGCCCGCGCATTCCGGTCGAGGAACGCGCCCGCATCTTCGAGCGCTTTCACCGCCTGCTGGGCACTCAGGAGGACGGCAGCGGCCTCGGCCTGGCGATCGTGAGCGAGATCGCCACGCTGCACGGCGCGCGCATCACGCTCGAGGAAGACGCCGACGGCGTGGGCAACACCTTCAGCGTGTTCTTCCCGCTGCGCAACCCGCGCGCACTGTCAGCTGGCTGACAGCTTGCCGTTAGCCCGCTGTCAGCCGGGCGGCAGAAAGGCGACAGCCCAGGCGCCTACGCTCGTGGATGACGGAACCGCGTGTGGTTCCGAACCCATTTCCACCGAGGAGCCGCCGTGCTGTCGTTTTTGTCGAGCCCCGATTTCTGGATCGCCCTGTCGCAGATCATTCTGATCAACATCGTGCTGAGTGGCGACAACGCGGTCGTCATCGCGATGGCTTCCCGCTCGCTGCCGCCCGCGCAGCAGAAGAAGGCGATCCTGTTCGGCAGCGTCGGCGCCATCGTGCTGCGGGTGGTGCTGACCTTCTTCGCGGTCTATCTGCTCACCCTGCCCTACCTCAAGCTGGTGGGCGCGGCGCTCCTGCTGTACATCGGCGTCGGCCTGCTGCAGCAGGAGGACGACGGGCATGACCTCGCAGGCCATTCGGGCCTGGCCGGGGCCATCAAGACCATCGTGCTCGCCGACCTCGTGATGAGCCTGGACAACGTCGTCGGCGTGGCCGCCGCGGCCAAGGGCAACGTGCCGCTGCTGGTCTTCGGCCTCGTGATCAGCATCCCGCTCATCATCTTCGGCAGCACGCTGATCCTGAAGCTGATGGACCGCTTTCCGATCATCATCATGCTCGGCGCCGCGCTGCTGGGCTGGGTGGCCGGCGAGATGGCGATCGGAGACCCGGCCATCGCCGGATGGGTGGCCGACCGCCATAGCCTGCACCGCGTGGTGCCCGCGCTCGGCGCGATGTTCGTGGTGGCCATCGGCAAGTGGCTGAGCATGCGGCGCACGCAGCGCCGCGCGCAGAGCGAGGCCGAGGCGCAGCACGAAGCCGAAAAGCAACCCGCGGTCTGAACACGATCACGGCTGGCGGTACACCAGGCCGGACAACCGCATCGCGAGATCGCGGCGAACGAACGGCAGCCGCGACAACGCCGACAGCAGCAGGTTGCGCGGCATGCGCCAGGCCGGCCGCACGGTCGCCAGCCGCGTGAGCCGGTCGGCCAGCGCAACCACCTGCTGCGCGATGGGGCGGCGCTCGCGCCCGTAGCGGTCGAGCGCCGACGCATCGCCGGCCAGCGCATCCACCAGCGCCGCGGCCAGTCGCACGGCGTCGAGAATGCCTGCGTTCATGCCCTGCCCACCCGCGGGGCTGTGCACATGCGCCGCATCGCCGGCAAGCACGATCCGGCCCACGCGATAGTGCTCGGCAATGCGATGGTGGACGCGAAAGCGCGAGCCCCACACCACCTCCTGCACCACCGCACGCACGCGCTGCGGGCCGCGCGCGTCGAGCAACGCCTGCACGCAGGCCGCGTCGGGCTGCTCGGGCGCGTCGGCCACCGTCGCCACGATGCGGTGCATGCCGCCCGGCAGCGGCGCGAGCACCACCATGCCGGCCGGAGAGAAATAGAGGATCACCTCGTCGGCCGACAGGTTGCCGCCGAGGCGGACGTCGGCCAGCAGGAACGACTCGCCATAGCTGCCGCCGTCGAACGCGATGCCGGCCCGCTCGCGCACCGTGCTGTGCATGCCGTCGGCACCCACCGCGTAGCGGACGCGCAGCCGGCTGCCGTCGTCCAGCGTGGCGCTGACGCCCGATGCCTCCTGCGCCAGGTCGACGAGCTGCCGCGGGCGCAACACCCCCCCACCGAGCGCCATGAAGCGCGCCAGCAGCACCTGCTCGGTCTCGGCCTGCGAAATCATCAACGCATACGGATACCGGGTCGGCAGCCCGTCGAAGGCGATGGGCACCAGCACGCGGTCGCGATCGCGCACAGTGAACCGCGGCGCCTTCAGGCCCTGCGCGACGAGCGTGGCGGCAACGCCGAGCGGCTCCAGCACCTCCAATGTCCGGGCATGCACGACGGCGGCGCGCGAGGTGTTGGCGCCCTCGGCAAGGCGATCGACCACCAGCGCCCGCACCCCGCGCGCGGCCAGTGCCAGCCCCAGCGTGAGGCCGGTGGGACCGGCGCCGACGATCAGGACGTCGGCGTCGAAGGCAGTGTCGGCGGAAGCGGTGTCTGGCATGGCGGTTTCCTTTCAGCATTTTAGTCAACGGTTGTTGACATGGTAGGCCGCCCTCGGCATTTGTCAACACCCGTTGACATATACTTCGGCATGGCCGACACCGCTGCATCACCTCGCCGTTCCGACGCCACGCGCGCCGCCATCCTTGCGGCGGCCCGCGAGCACTTCGCGGCCCATGGCTACCAAGGCGCGACCATTCGCGCGATCGCGACCGCGGCGGGCTTCGATCCCGCCCTGGTGATGCGCTACTACGGCAACAAGGAGGGGCTGTTCGCAGCGGCCGCAGAATTCGACCTGCGCCTGCCCGACCTCAGCGCGCTGGCGCGCGAACAGGTCGGCGCGGCCCTGGTGACGCATTTCCTCGACCGTTGGGACGGCGACGAAACGCTGATGGCCCTGCTGCGAGCGGCCGTCACCAACGAGGCCGCCGCCGAGCGCATGCAGTCGATCTTTTCGACCCAGCTCGTGCCGCTGATCGCCCGGCTGCGCGGCGAGCCGCGTTCGGCGGCGGCGGCACGCGCGGGTTTGATCGCGACGCAGATCCTGGGCCTGGCCCTGTGCCGCTACGTGCTCCGGCTGCCGCCGGTCGTGGGGTTGAAGCGCGCAGAGCTGGTGCGGCGTGTCGGGGCGACGGTTCAGGCGTACCTGTTCGATGCCTGACGGTCGCTGCGGCCTCGACTATTCTTCCCCCATCGAACCCGCATGGAGACCGTCGAGATGCACACCCAACAAGGCGGCCAAGGCCCCGACCTGCTCGTGCTGCTGCACGGCATGGGCGCGACCGGCGCGGTCTGGTCGCCCTTCGTGGCCGAGGCCGGCGCGCACTGGCATGGCCGCTGGCTCGCGGTCGATCTGCCGGGGCACGGCCACTCCGCGCGGCAGGCGTCGTATGCCATCGGCCAGCTGGCCGCGACCGTGGCGCGCGCGGTGCTGCCGCATGCCGACCCCGCCGGCCGCCTGGTCGTGCTGGGCCATTCGCTGGGCGGCGTGGTCGGCCTAGCGCTGGCCACCGGCTGGTTCGGCGTGCTGCCACACCGGGTCTTCGGTGCCGGCATCAAGGCGGCGTGGAGCGACGAGGAACTCCAGCGCATGGCGACGCTCGCCGCGCAACCCGCCAAGCGGTTCGCCACCGAAGGCGAAGCGTGGGAGCGCTACCTCAAGGTCTCGGGCCTGGCCGGCCTCGCAGCCGCCGGATCGCCCGTGGCCGCGCGCGGCATCGTGCACGAGGCCGACGGCTGGCGCCTCGCGATGGACCCTGGCGCCAATGCGGTCGGCAAGCCGCCGCTGGCCGAGCTGGCCGGGCTCGCGCGCTGTCCGGTGCAGCTCGGCCGCGGCGGCAGCGATGCGCTGGTCACGCTCGCGCAGACCCGCACGCTCGACCCGGCGGCGCGCGACATCGGCCCGCACGGGCACAACGTGATGGTCGAAGCGCCGGGCCTTTTGTGGGACTGGATGGCCGCGTCGGGCGAGCCCGGCCTGCGCTGATGTAACCCGGAGGGCCTGCGCTTCGAATCAACGGAACTCACCGCCACTTTTCCAGAAGAAGCCATGCACGCCATCCCCCCACGCCGCCGCCTTTTCCTGCAAGCCGGCGCCGCTGTCGCCGCCACCGGCATGGGCCTGCCTGCCCTGGCACGGTCGCCCGCCGCCTGGACGCAGATCGAGCGCAAGGCACGCGGCCAGACCGTGTACTTCAACGCCTGGGGCGGCAGCGAGCGCACCAACGCCTACCTGGCGTGGGCCGCGGGCGAGCTGTCGCGCAGCCACGGCGTGGCGCTCCAGCATGTGAAGATCACCGACACCGCCGAGGCGGTGAAGCGCGTGCGCGGCGAGAAGGCCGCGGGCAGGCTCGCCGGCGGCAGCGTCGACATGGTGTGGATCAATGGCGAGAACTTCCTGACGATGAAGAACGAAGGCCTGCTGTTCGGCCCCTTCGCCGAACAACTGCCCAACTACCGCTGGGTCGACACGGTCGGCAAGCCCACCACGCGCACCGATTTCTCCGAGCCCGTGGATGGCCTGGAGGCGCCCTGGGGCATGGCGCAGCTCACCTTCTTTGCCGATCGCAACAGGCTGCCGGAACCGCCGCGCGACCTGGCCGCACTGCTCGAACTGGCGCGCCTGCACCCGGGGCGCATCACCTACCCGCGGCCGCCGAATTTTGTCGGCACGACCTTCCTCAAGCAGGCGCTGCTCGAGCTCGGCACCGACCGCACCGTCTTCTACCGCCCCTTTGCGGCCGATGCGTTCGACGCGGCCACACGGCCGCTCTGGGCCTGGCTCGACGCGCTGCGTCCGCTGCTGTGGCGCGCAGGCCGGCAATACCCGCAGAACGCCGCGGCGCAGCGCCAGATGATGGCCGACGGCGAACTGCTGCTCGCACTGACCTTCAACCCGAGCGAGGCGGCCAACGAGATCGCCGCGGGCCGGCTGTCGGCCAGGGTGCACAGCTGGCAGAACGCGGGCGGGGCCATCGGCAACACGCACTTCCTCGCGGTGCCGTTCAATGCCAATGCGGCCGAAGGCGCGCAGGTGGTGATCAACTTCATGCTGTCGGCGCGAGCGCAGGCACGCAAGGCGGACATCGGCGTGTGGGGCGATGGCACCGTGCTCGCGCTCGACCGCCTGCCGCGGGCCGAGCGCGCCCTCTTCGCGGCCGGTGCGCACCCAGGGCAGGTCGCGATGCCCGCGCCAGTGATCCTGGAGCCGCACGGCAGTTGGGTCGATCCGCTGGAGCGCGAGTGGCAGCGGCGCTACGGCTAGCCGCGCTTCCACCGGCACAGTGGCTTGCGCTCGCCCTGGGCGCGGCCGTGGCCGTGCCGCTGCTGTGGTCCGCCGTGGCCGCGGTGGCCGCCGGAACGGATGCCGCTGCCTGGCGCGCGCTCGGCGCCGAGCCGCAGTGGCTGCACGCGCTGGCGCTGTCGCTGTTCACGGGCCTGGCAGCCACCGGCATTTCGCTCGCGCTCGCTGCGTGGCTGCTGTCGCGCGCCTTTGCCAGCCGCGCCTGGGGCGCCGCGATGCGCATGCTGCCGCCGATGCTCGCGGTGCCGCACGTCGCCTTCGCGGTCGGCCTCGCGTTCCTGGTCGCGCCGAGCGGCTGGATCCTGCGCGCGCTCTCGCCCTGGGCCACCGGCTTCGAGTGGCCGCCGGCCTGGGAGACCACGCAGGACCGGTGGGGCATCGGCCTCGTCGCCGCGCTGGTCGGCAAGGAGGTGCCCTTCCTGCTCTGGACCGCGGCCACCCAGCTGCAGCGCGCGGACGTCGGCGCACGGTGGCAGCGCGAACTCGCCATCGCCTGCACGATGGGCTACGGCCGTCGCACCGCATGGTGGCGCGTGGTGTGGCCGCAGCTGTGGCCGCGGCTGCATGCGCCGCTGATCGCGGTGCTCGCGTACAGCCTGACGGTCGTCGACATGGCGATCGTCATCGGCCCGGCCGCCACGCCCACCGCGGCCGTGCTCGCGTGGCAGTGGTTGCTCGACGCGGACACGGCAGTGAACGCGCGCGGCGCCGCGCTCGCCTGGCTGCTGGCGGCGGTGGTGGCGGCCATGGCCGGTGTGCTCTGGGCGCTGCGCGACCGCCTGCACTGGCGCGCCCGCTGGACGCGCGGCACGCGCGGCCGGGCCGACCCCGCACCGGCCACCGACTTTGCGCCGCTGCTCGCGCTTGGCGCCGTCTACGCGCTGGTGCTGGCCGCCACCGGCGTGGCGAGCCTCTCGGGCGCCTGGCCGTTTCCTCTTTTCTGGCCGCAGAACTGGAGCTTCGATGGCTGGCGCTCGGTGGCCGCGAGCGCCGACATCGTGGTGCTGACCGCGGTGCTGGCCCTGGCGAGCGGCGCCACCGCCCTCGTCTGGGCCGTGGCATGGCTGGAGACCGCGCCCCCCGCATGGCTGCCGATGCTGCGCCGGCTGAGCTACCTGCCGCTGCTGCTGCCGTCGGTGCTGTGGGTCATCGGGTTGCACCGGCTGGCGCTGGCCTGGCGGCTCGATACGCACTGGGCCGGCCTGTGGCTCGCCCACACGCTGGCCGCGGTGCCTTACGTGCTCATCACGCTGAGCCCCGCCTACCTCGCGTTCGACCCGCGCCAGCGACAGGTGGCCGCGAGCCTCGGGCGCGGCACCCTCGCCTTCCTGCTGCGCGTGAAATGGCCGCTGCTGCGCGCGAGCCTGGGCGGCGCGCTGGCGATCGGCTTTGCGGTGAGCGTCGCGCAGTACCTTCCGACCCTGTTCATCGGCGCGGGGCGCTACGCCACCGTGACGACGGAAGCCGTCGCGCTTTCGGCCGGCGGCCAGCGCTCGGTGCTGGCCGCGTATGCCTGGCTGCAGTGGCTGCTGCCGGCGCTGGCCTTCGCGGTCGCCACCTGGGCCGGACGGCCGCGGCGCTTCGGCGGCGGAGCGAAGCCATGACGGCGCAGCTCTCGGTCCATGTGGCGCGGCTCAGCGTGGCCGGCCAGGCGCTGGTGCACGACCTTTCGCTGGCCGTGCCCGGCGGCACGGTTCACACGCTCATGGGCGCGAGCGGCAGCGGAAAGTCCAGCCTGCTGGCCGCGATCTGCGGCACGGCGCCGCCCGCGGTGCGCTTCGAAGGCAGTGTCACGCTCGACGGTCAGCGCGTGGACGGCTGGAGCACGCGCCGCCGACGCATCGGCATTTTGTTCCAGGACGACCTGTTGTTCGCCCACATGACCGTGCGCGAGAACCTGCTGTTCGCGGTGCCCGCCGGCGCACGGGCGACACGCGAGCGCGCGGTGCGCGAGGCGCTGCGCGATCTCGAACTGCCCGGCTTCGCCGACGCAGACCCGGCCACGCTGTCGGGCGGCCAGCGCGCGCGCGTGGCGCTGATGCGGGCCTTGCTCGCCGAACCGAAGGCGCTGCTGCTCGACGAGCCCTTCGCGCGGCTCGATGCGGCCCTGCGCGACCGCATGCGCGCCTACGTCTTCGAGACGGTGCGCGCGCGCGGCATTCCCGCGCTGCTCGTCACGCACGATGCGGCCGACGTGGCCGATGCGTCGGCGGTCACGCGGCTGGCCGCGCCAGCTTCCTGAACAGGTCGTTGAAGATCGCATCGCGGTCGACCGAATGGGCCTCGCGCATCGGCGGCCGGTGTGCGGCGGCCTGCCAGCGGCGGTCGTCCGCGAGGCGTGGCGTCGGCACCAGCGTGCTCGGCACCCAGCGCGGATCGATCAGCCAGGCGACGCAGATGAGGTCCCAGATCACCCAGCTGTAGGCGCCGGCGGTGTCCACCGGCAGGATGGTCCACAGCGGGTTGTGCGTGAACAGGTGGTGCAGGTAGTCGCCGATGGCGCCCTGCCCGCGCACGTGGCGATCGACCTCGGCGAGCGACAGCCGCAGCTGCGCGCCCACGTGAAAGCCGGGCAGGTACACGAGCGGCACGCCGCTGTCGAGCAGCACGCGGCTCGCATGCAGGTCCTGCTCGAGGTTGAAGGAGTCGTTCACATGGGGCGCGCACGACGGATAGCCGCTGGTCCAGACCACCACGATCCGGCGCGCGATGTCGGGCGCGAGCAGCAGCGCGCTCGCCACGTTGGTCGGACAGCCGAGCACCAGCACGTAGAGCGGCGGCGCATTGTCGGCACTGCTGCGCGCGAGCGCGATCAGGTGCTCGGCCGCGGGGCTCGGAAGCGGCGTCGCAGGGCCCGGCAGATAGCCTTCGCTGCCTGCATGCACCGGCGGGTGCGGCCCGCCGCCGAGCTTGTCGAGCACCCGCAGGATCTCGCCGTGGCTGCGCCACATGCCTTCGGCCGGCGGATTGAAAGGCGGCGCATCGGCCGGCGCCCGCGCGAGCTGCGCGCGCCGGTGCGCAAACGAGAACGGCGCAGCATGCAGCCCCTCGATGCGCAGCGCCTCGGGCGAGAGCAGCGCCCAGGCCAGCGCGAACTGGTCGTCGATCTCGTTGGCGGCGTCGGTGTCGATCACCACGCGCACCGGACCCTTCGGTTCGGCGAGCCTGGCGTGCAGCCAATCGGTCGGGGGAAATTCAGGCGTCATGCGAAGGCTCCATGCCGGCGGTTCGGCCGATGAGTTTCTGGTAACGCTGCCAGTCGGCGGGTTCGTCCACATCCCACACGGGGGGCAGCTCGCGCCAGCGCGCGCCGAGCGAGGCTAGGCGCTCGCGCGTCTGCTGCAGCACCTGCGGCGTGCTCCAGTCGATGCCGGCGAACACCTCGGGCAGCGGCCGCCGCATGCCCAGCAGCGCGTAGCCGCCGTCTTCGGCCGGCATTAGCACGGCGTCGTGCAGGGCCAGCACACGCGCCGCCTCGTGCAGGTGGCCCGGCGACAGCAGCGGGCAATCGGTGCCCATGATCAGGAGCGGCGGTGCATCGCCGCCCTGCGCGAAATGATGCGTCACGGCCGCCCGCAGCCGCGCGCCGAGGTCGCCCGTCGGCTGCGCCAGCAATTTCGTGCCATGCACGCGTGCCAGCGCGCGGAAGAACCGGTGCGAGGCATCGGGCGCGCACCAGAGCGTGACCGGCCCGAGCCCCGCCTGCCGCGCCGCGCCGAGCGAGAGCCGCGTGAAAAGGCGCTGCGCCCGCGCCGCGCCCTGCGCACCGATGCCGGGTGCGAGGCGCGTCTTCGCCAAGCCCGGCACGGGCGCCTTCGCAAGGATGGCGATGGCCGCCTGCGGAGGTGTCTCGCTTGGTTCGTAGCCGTAGCGGCGTGCCAGTTGCGACGGGTCGGCGCCGAGAAAGTAGCGCGCTCGCAGCTGCCACATGAGCAAGATGGTCCTGAAGATGCCGTGGCGCTCCCAGCGCCGGGCCGAGGTGAAGACCGGAGGCCGCAGGCAGGCCGGCCGCCCGATGCGCCGCAGGCCCGCGCTCAGTGCGATGTCTTCCATCAACGCGATCTGCGCGAAGCCGCCGAGCTGCTCGAAGCGCTGCCGCCGCACGAACATGGCCTGGTCGCCGGTGGCGATGCCGGTCAGCCGCGAGCGCAGGTTCATCGCGCCCGCCACGATGCGCAGCAACCAGCTTCGCCCATCGATGCCCACATCGAAGCGGCCCCAGTCGGCACCGCCGGCCATGGCCGCGGCAATCGCCTCGTCGGCGCGCGGCGGCAGCGCCGTGTCGGCGTGCAGGAACAGCAGCACCTGCGCAATCGCGCCTTCGGCGCCGGCATTCATCTGCGCGGCGCGCCCGCGTGGCGCCAGCAGCACGCGGTCGGCATGCCGGCAGGCGATGGCCCAGGTCTCGTCGGTGCTGCCGCCGTCGACCACCACCACCTGCGCGCCGCGCTCGCGCAGCGGCCGCAGGGCCGCGAGGCGGTCGGCGAGCGACGCGCCCTCGTTGAGCACGGGCACCACGATGCACAGAAAACTCATGCCAGTACCTGCTGCAGCGCGACGAGCTCGTCCCGCACGTGGCGGATGGCGGGCAGCGACAGGTAGTGGTCGACGCGGCCGCGCACATGCGCGATGAGCTGCGCGTCGCTGTGCGCCGAAGACCAGTCCTCGCCGCCATGGTCCGCGAGCGGCGCCTCGCCCGACAGCATGCGCCACTTGCAGCACCAGGTGATCGACCACAGCCACATGGCGCGCCGCAGCGCGACGTGCCATGGCTGGGCAGCATCGGCGACCGCCGGCCCGGCCGCGCGGGCCCACGCGCGGTAGAAGCCGGCCACCTCATCGACCTGCAGCACCGCATGCGAGGCCACGTCCCAGGTGGTGGAGGTGTAGAGCGTGGCGTGCGCCAGGTCGAGGCCCGGGCTGCTGTAGCGGCACTTCTCGAGGTCGACCAGCACCGCATCGCCGCGCGCGCGCAGCACGAAGTTGCCGGGATGCGCATCGAAGGCGATGAGGTGCACGCCCGGCCGGCCGGGCTCGCCCGCGAGCCGGCCGAGCGCATGCAGTTCGTCCTCGAGCGCGCGGCGCACCTCGGGCGCGAGCCTGGCGCGCGGCAGGTGCACGGCCTGCGCATCGATCTCGCGGACGAGCGCGTGAAGGGGGTCGCGCGGCGATGCGAGCGGCGCGCGCCCGGAAGCGGCCGGCACCGGCAGCCGGTGGACCGCCGCGAGCGCCGCGGCGATGGCCGGCAGGTCCGCTGGCAGGGCCGCGGCGCGGCCCTCGATCTCTTCCACCAGCAGCGCGCCGCGCGGCAGCTGCGAAGAGACCGGCAGCGTGCCGAGCAGCCGCGGCGTGTGGCCGCTGGCCCCGGCCCGGTCGAAGCAGGCCGCCTCGTGAAGCAAGTTGGCCTCAGGGCCGAGCGCCACCTGGCTTTGCTTGGGAATGCGCGCGAGCGCGCCGGTGCCGGCAAGGCGCACGTGCAGGTGCGCAAGCCCCTTGTCGGGCAGCGGCTGCAGCGCGGTGTCGGGCCATCCGCCGGCCCGCAGCGCGGTGCGCAGTCCGGCTTCGACTTCGGGGCAGACTCCTTGCATGGCGCTTCCTGACGGGTTCGGTGGTGATGCTGTTGGTTCGTTGCCGCAAGATGCGAAGTTACACGTTGGCCGCGCAGCGCCCGCGCATTCCTGTAACTTATCGCGGCCCTGGCGCGAACAAGACCCATGAGCAGAAGAAATGCGGCCATTGCCGCCGCGATCGTCCTGGCCATCATCGCCTTCTTCGCGCTGGGCCTGGACCGCGTGCTGAGCCTCGACTTCTTGAAAGAGGCGCACCGCGAGCTGGCCGAGGTCTACGCCGAGCACCCCGTCAAGGTCGCCGCCACGTATTTCGTCGTCTACGTCGCGGTCACCGCGCTGTCGCTGCCCGGTGCGACCGTGCTGACGCTCGCCGGCGGCGCCCTGTTCGGGCTCTTCACCGGAACGCTGCTCGTCTCGTTCGCGTCGAGCCTGGGCGCACTGCTCGCGTTCTTCGCCTCGCGCACCCTGCTGCGCGAAACGGTGCGCAAGCGCTTCGGGCGCCGCCTCGAAGAAATCGACGCCGGCGTGGCGCGCGACGGCGCGCTCTACCTCGCCACGCTGCGGCTGGTGCCGGTGGTGCCGTTCTTCGTCATCAACCTGGCGATGGGGCTCACGGGCATCCGGGCGCGCACCTACTACGCGGTGAGCCAGGCGGCGATGCTGCCCGCGACCGTCGTCTACGTGAACGCCGGCACCCAGCTCGCCAGGCTCGAAACGCTGGGCGGCATCCTGACGCCGTCGATCCTCGGCTCGCTGGTCCTGCTCGGGCTCTTTCCGTGGCTGGCGCGCCGGGGCGTGGCCGCGCTGCAGGCACGCAAGGCGCACGCGCGCCGGCGCGGCATGCGGCCGCGGCGCTTCGACCGCAACCTGGTGGTGATCGGCGGCGGTGCCGCAGGACTGGTCTCGGCCTACATCGGCGCGGCACTCAAGGCATCGGTCACGCTGGTGGAGCGCCACAAGATGGGCGGCGACTGCCTGAACTACGGCTGCATCCCGAGCAAGGCGCTGATCCGCTCGGCCACGCTGGCCCACCAGATGCGCCATGCCGACCGCTACGGCCTCGCGCCCAGCGCGCCGCCCTTCGCGTTCCGCGAAGTGATGCAGCGGGTGCGCGCCGTGATCCGCGCGGTCGAGCCGCACGACAGCGCCGAGCGCTACCGCGGCCTCGGTGTCGACGTGGTCGAGGGCCACGCGAAGATCGTTGACCCGTGGACCGTCGAGGTGGCGCTGAACGACGGCGGCACGCGCCGCATCACCACGCGCAGCATCGTGATCGCGGCGGGCGCCGAGCCGGTCGTGCCCGCGCTGGACGGCCTCGAAGAAGCCGGCTACGTCACGAGCGACACGCTGTGGGCGGCGCTCGAGACGATGGATCGCCCGCCCGCGCGGCTGGTCGTGCTTGGCGGCGGGCCGATCGGCTGCGAGCTGGCGCAGGCCTTCGCGCGGCTCGGCTCGCAGGTGACGCAGGTCGAACTCTCTGCGCGCCTGCTCGCCCGCGAGGACGACGAGGTGTCTGCGCTGGTGCAGCAGTCGCTCACCGCCGACGGCGTGCGCGTGCTGGCCGGCCACGAGGCGTTGCGTTGCGAGACTCGGGGCGGCGACCGGTTCCTTGTCGCGCGCGCCGAGGGCGGCGAGGCGATCGAGATCCCGTACGACATGCTGGTCTGCGCGGTCGGCCGCCGCGCCCGCCTCGCGGGCTACGGCCTGGAAGAACTCGGCATTCCCACCGAACGCACCGTGGAGACCGACGCCTGCCTTCGGACGCGCTACCCCCACATCCTCGCGGCCGGCGACGTGGCCGGCCCGTGGCAGTTCACCCACACCGCCGCGCACCA
Source organism: Variovorax sp. Soil_C_19 (assembly GCF_057657255.1). Taxonomy (NCBI): domain Bacteria; kingdom Pseudomonadati; phylum Pseudomonadota; class Betaproteobacteria; order Burkholderiales; family Comamonadaceae; genus Variovorax; species Variovorax sp. Soil_C_19. The sequence goes on from NZ_JBDGIV010000006.1 coordinate 237,407, forward strand.
GGCCTGGTACGCCACGGTGAATGCGCTGTTCGGTGGCCTGCACCGGTTCAAGGTCGACCACAGCGCCATCCCGGCCGCCACCTTCGTGGACCCCGAGGTCGCGCGCGTTGGGCTGAACGAGCGCGAGGCGAAGGACAAAGGCGTGGACTTCGAGGTGGTGCGTTATGACCTGGACGATCTCGACCGCGCGATAGCCGACGGCGACGCCCGGGGCTTCGTCAAGGTGCTGACGGTGCCCGGCAAGGACCGCATCCTCGGTGCCACGATCGTCGGCCCGCATGCGGCCGAGCTGCTGGCCGAATTCGTGCTGGCGATGAAGCACGGGCTCGGCCTCGGCAAGATCCTGGGCACGATCCACACCTACCCGACCTGGTCCGAAGGCAACAAGTACGCCGCGGGCGAATGGCGGCGCGCGCACCAGCCCGCGCGGCTGCTGCGGTGGGTGGCGCGCTACCACGCATGGCGGCGCGGATGAAAGAGGTCTCGATGCAGATGACGACAACGATCAAAGCAAGCAGCGGCATCGCGCGGCGCGGGTTGCTGCTCTCGGGCGCGCTCGCCGCCGCGGGCGTTGCGCTGCCCACGCGCGCTGGCACGCCCATCGCAATCCCGCCCTTCTCCACCGCCCCCGTGGGCAGCGCCGTCGCGCCGGCCTGGGCCCACCAGCGCCTGCCGAAGGTGCCCGAAACCAACCGCTTCGAGATCGTGCAGGACGGCAGCCGCCGCGTGCTGCACGTGCATTCCGCCGCCGCCGCATCGATCTGGATCGCCAGGCTCTCAGGCGACACGCCCGAGCGGCCCCTGCTCGAATGGCAGTGGAAGGTCTCGCGCGCGCTCGCGGGCTCCGACCTCGGCAGCAAGGACGGCGACGACTATGCGGCCCGCGTCTATGTGCTGTTCGACCTGCCGTCGGAGCGGCTCTCGCTGGGCGACCGCCTGCGCTTGGCGGCGGCCCGGGCGCTGTCGGATGCCGAACTGCCCGCGGCGGCGCTGTGCTACGTCTGGGGACGCGCGCAGCCGGCGGGCGCGGCGGGCTGGAACCCCTACACCGACCGCCTGCGGATATTCGTGGTGGACAGCGGCGACGCCTTCGCGCAGCAGTGGCGCAGCGTGCGGCGCGACCTGCGCGCCGACTGGGACGCCGCGTTCGGCGGCGCGATGCCGCCCATCGCCGCGGTTGCCGTGGGCGCCGACACCGACAACACCGCGGACAGCGTGCAGGCCTGGTTCACCGACCTCGTGCTGGCGCCCGCGCCATGAAGCGGCTGGTGCTGGTCGGCGGCGGACATGCGCACCTGGGCCTGCTGCGCGCGCTGGCCGCCCGGCCGATCCCCGGCTGGCAAGTGCAGCTCGTCTCGCCGGGGCCGCAGCAGATCTACTCGGGCATGCTGCCGGGCTGGATCGCGGGCCACTACCAACTGCCAGAGATCCTACTGCCGGTGGCCGCGCTCGCGGCCAGAGCCGGCGTGGCGTTCCACGAGGCGCGCGGCGTCGCGCTCGATCTCGTGGGCCAGGCCCTGCACTGCGACGACGGCCAGCGCATCGCCTTCGACGCGGTCTCGCTCGACGTCGGCTCCGTGGGCGCCATCGAGGCCGCACTCGAGGCCGCAGATGCCTGCGTGCCGGTGCGCCCGCTGTCGCGCCTGGCCGCGTCGTGGCTGGCGGCGCAGGCACAGATCGGCAGCCAGTGCCGCCCCTTCCATGTCGTAATCGTCGGCGCCGGCGCTGCAGGCGTCGAGCTCGCCCTCGCGGTGCGCCACCGCGGCATGCGCGAGGGCTGGTCGCACCTGCGCGTGACCCTGGTCGGAAGCGATGCGCTGCCGCTGGACGGCGCCCCCGCGCGTGCGCGCCGCGCGGTGCAGGGGCTGCTGGCGCAGCGCTGCATCGGCTGGCTCGGCGCGCGCCGCGCCACGTGCCTGCGCGCCGGGCAGATCGATCTCGACGACGGCGGCGCGCTGCCGTTCGACCTGTGCTGGACGGCGGCCGGCGCGGCCGCCCCGCGCTGGCTTGCGGCGAGCGGGCTCGCCCTCGATGCCGACGGCTTCGTGCGCGTGAATGCTGCGCTGCAGAGCGTGTCGCACCCCGCGGTGTTCGCGGCCGGCGACGTGGCCGCGCATCCACAGCCGCTGCCACGCTCGGGGGTCCACGCGGTGCGCGCGGGGGCGCCGCTCGCGCGCAGCCTGCGCGCCTGGTGCGCCGGGCAGGCACTGCCTGCATGGACGCCGCGTGTGCGCGCGCTGAACCTGCTGAGCACCGCCGACCGGCGCGCCATCGCGCTTTGGGGACCGTGGAGCTGGCACGGCACTTGGCCATGGCGCTGGAAGGACGCGATCGACCGGCGTTTCGTCGGCGCCGCGGGCCGGTGAAAGAAGCGTCCGTGCAAGTTCCGGTGTTTGTCCTACACACCCTTGCGCAGGACCGTCGCAAGGTGATCGGCCCCGCATTTTTTTGGGCTGATCGACTGGAGACACCATGATCACGATGGATGGGCAGCATGTGCAGAGCGGCACCGGCGAGACGGTGACCTACGAAATGAGCCTGATCCATGGCCTGGAGTCCAGCACCTACAGCGCCCGCGTGCTGCTCGCGGGCAACGTGCGGCACGAGCTCGAGGGCGGGACCGTGGTCGGCCCCGACCCCGATGCACGCACCGCGAGCGCAAGGCAATCGGTGCTCGCGCAGGTGGACAACCTCGACTTCGAAGCGCTCAACCGCCCGCTGAAGCCGCTGCGCGAACGGGCCTAGCCGCTGCCCCCGCTGCCGCTGCCGGTGCCCGTCGTGGGCGCCGCATCGGCCGCCCGGCCGAAGCGCGTGCGGTCGCGCCAGATCTCCACCAGCGCGACGGTCAGCGCCAGCACCAGCGGACCGATCACCACGCCGGGCGCACCGAACGCCACGAGGCCGCCCAAGATCGCGACGAACACCGCGAGTGTGTGCAGCCGCAGCCGGTCGCCGACCAAAATCGGATAGAGCAGGTTGTCGATCAGCGCGACCACCACCGACCCCCACAAGGTCAGCACCAGCGCCTTCTCCCAGCTGCCTTCGAGCAGCAGGAACAGGGCCGCGGGCACCCAGACGGCCGCCGCGCCCAAGAGCGGCAGGATCGACAGCAGGAACATCACCGTGCCCCAGAGCAGCGGCGCCGGCAGGCCGAGCCACCAGAACATCAGGCCGCCGAGCAGCCCCTGCACCGCGGCCACCAGCAGCGTGCCGAGCACGCTCGCACGCACCACCTCCGAGACACGCTGGAACATGCGATCGGTCTCGGCGCCCGTGAGCGGCAGCAGCGTGCGCACATACGCGAGTGCCTGCTCGCGGTCGCGCAGCAGGTAGAACAGCGCGAAGAACGTGACCAGCAGCTGCACGCCGGCCCAGAGCGATCCCGTGAGCAACCCCGACACGCGCGGCGCGACCTGCTTGGCGAGTTCTTCGCCCGACGGCGCCTGCCGCGCCACCCAGTCGACCACCGGCGCCAGCGCCGGCTGGGCCTGTACCGCCTTGTCGACGCGGCTTCGCACGGATTCGGAGCGCAGGCTGTCCCAGCCTTCGACCGCACTGTCCACTGCCGTGGGCGCAAAGGCCACCAACGGCGCGACCACGAGCGCGCACAGCAGGCCGGTCACCAGGCCGGCGCTGAGGTTCGGCTTCTGGAAGCGATCGCACAGCCGCCGGTGCAGGCGCGCACCGAGGATCGCGAGCGTCAGCGCCCACGCCATCGCGGGCATGAAGGGCTCGGCCATCTTCCAGCACAGGTAGAGCGCCAGCGCGGTGACCGCCATCAGCAGCAGTGCTGACGTCCTTGCGCGCGTGAACCAGCCGGTGTCGCGGCGCGGCGCTGCGTTGTCGGGGACGGGCGAGCTGGACGTTGGAACGGTCATGGGCGACGGGCTCGTGGAAAAAACGGGAGCAGCATAGCGGTGCCGGCCCGTGTTTAACAACTTGGCTAGATATTCGCAGCCAAAGCGCATTTCTAACATCTGAAAAATCTTCTGCTCCGAAAGCCGGGAGCGGGAGGGCCGCGTGTAACCTGCAAGGTCCAGAGCGCCTGCAAGGGCCACAGCCTCAAGGCTGCGCCCGCGGGCGAATGCCCGTCGAAGAACGGCGTCATCGGCGACATCACGGCCGGGAGTAAGCCATGCGCACGGCGTTTGCCTTGCGGCCGGGCACGGCGCCCGGCTTCATGCCGGTACCGAACTGGACGCTGCTGGAACAGCGGCACAACAAGCTCGCGCTCTGGCTCGCGCTCGACGCCGAGGAGCCGCCGTCGCCCGTGCAGGCGCTGGCCGCGCCGCAGACGGTGATGGTGTGGCGCAAGGACCTGCAGCCGCATTTCCGCAGCATCGCCGCGGACGAGCGCGATGCGCTGCAGATGCTGCACGGCGGCAGCCGCTTCGCCGACCTGACCGCGGGCCGCTGGCTGCAGCGCTGGCTCGACGAGGAACTGCTCGCGGCCGTGACCGGGCGCTGAGCCGGGCGCCAAATCACAACGCGGCGTGCTCGGCGACAAATTCCCTGAACCAAAGCTGGGCAGGATGCGCGTCGCTGCGCCTGTGCCAGATCAGGTCGAATACGACCTCGGGCAATGCAACAGGCGGCGGGAACAGCACCAACTTTCGACCGGCTGGCGAATGCAATGCAACCCGCTTCATCACCGTGGCCGTCATGCTTGTTCGAGCCACGATCGCCGGCACCGCGAACATCTGCGGCAGCGTCAACGCGATCTTGCGCTTCTTGCCTTGTTGCGCGAGAGCTTGATCCACGAGCCCGTACAGCTCTCCTTCGGGAGACACGAGAACATGGAACAACTCAAGGTAGGTCTTCATGCTCACTGGTGCATCCTTGGCGCTGCGCATTCTGGCCGCCGGATGGCCGCTGGCGACGATCGTGACGAACTCGTCCCGGAGCACGGGGCGCGTCAGTATCCGGCCATCGGCATGCGTAGGTGGCACGCCGATGGCCGCGTCGATCGCGCCAGCATCCAGCAAGTCGACCGCATGATCCCGGTTGTTGAACGCATGCACGTTCACCGATATGCCCGGCGCCTTCTTTCCAAGCGCCTGCAGCAGTGAAGGCAGCAGCACGAAGGCCGGGTAGTCCGACAGCCCCAGCTTGAACGTCAACGACGCCGTCCCGGGCACGAACTCGGGCTTCTTCACCAGCTTGGTTTCGATCTGCTGCAAGGCCTGCGAAATTGGTTCGGCCATGTCCCGTGCTCGCTGCGTCGGCAGCAAGCCATCGCTGCTGCGCAGGAACAGCGGATCGCCGAAGAGCGTGCGCAGCCGCGACAGCGCCGCGCTCATGGCCGGCTGGCTGACCCCGACCTGGGTGGCGGCACGGGTCACGTTGCGCTCGTTCATCAGGGCGTCGAAGGCCACGAGCAGATTCAGGTCGATGCCATGGAAATCCATAGGACGAATAACTCTATATATGGCTTATTTGTTGGACGGATCTTACTGCCCTGCACAGAATTGGCGTCGTCACGAATCACACATCCACGGGCAACACCATGAGCACATCCAGCATCGACCTCTCTGATCGGCTTCGCGCGGAGCGCCTGGCGGTCGAAACTTTCTACCGCGCCTTCAGCGACAGGAACCCCGATCTGGTGGACGAAGTCCTTGCGCCCACTTGGGACGACATTCCGCTGGCGCCTGGGCAAGGCCCCGGACCGGAAGGCATCAAGCCCATCATCCAAAGCGTCGTGCAGGCATTCCCGGACGTTCGGATCACTGTCCACGACATGGTCCAGGAGCCCGGCAAGATCGGCGTTCGCGCCGAGATCAGCGGCACCCATCAGGGAGAACTCTTCGACATCGCCCCCACGGGCAAGAAGGTGAGCTTCCGCCTGCACGAGTTCCACACGCTCGACGGCAAGCGCGTGACCACGACATGGCACATGGAGGACTGGTTCGGTCTGTTCCTCCAGCTCGGGCAGTTTCCGCCGCAAGCCAGGAAGGAATGAAGTCATCCATGAAAACCGCTCTTGTCCGTGCCTTCGGCGGCCCCGATGTCGTAGCGATCGGCGAAGCCCGTCTGCGCGATCCACAGCCACACGACGTCGTCGTTCGCGTCGAAGTGGCCGGCATCAACCCGCTGGACCTGAAGATCATCGCTGGCTACATGCAACAGGTCTTCCCGGTCGAGTTCCCCTATGCACCGGGCACGGACTTCAGCGGCGTGGTCGAGGCGGTCGGCGCGCAGGTGACTGGCCTGAATGCGGGTGACCGCGTGGTGGGGCGTACCGCGCCCAGCACGGGAGGCGCGCTCGGCAGGCGTCTGGTGACAGCCGCCGCGGATCTGTGCGTCATCCCGGCAGAGATGAGCTTCGAGCAGGCGGCAGCCATGCCAACTGCATTTGGTGCCGCCTGGCAAGGCCTCTTCGACGTTGGCCGTCTGCAGCGCGGGCAGCGGGTTCTGATTCATGCGGCGACGGGTGGTGTCGGCAGCATGGCCGTCCAGCAGGCCCATCATGCGGGCGCGCATGTTGTCGCCACGGCGTCTGCCAGGAACATCGAACTGGTGAAGAGTCTGGGTGCGGACGAGGTCATCGACTACCGCACCCAGGACTTTTCCCAGGTGCGCGACATCGACCTGGTGCTCGACACCATCGGCGGCGAGACGTTGGAGAAGTCGTGGTCGGTGCTTCGCACCGGTGGGCGTATCGCCAGCCTGGTGGCGTTCGGCATCCAGCCCAAGGACGGACACACGGGCGAGTTCGTGTTCTTCACGAGCGCGACCCCCTTTTTGCCGGAAGCGATCCGACAGTTCCAGGCCGGGCAGATCCAGATCATCACCGACTCGATCTTCCCGCTGGACGAAGCGCGTTCGGCGCTGGAGAAGCTGGCCACTGGACACGCGCGCGGCAAGGTCCTCATCCACGTGGGCAGCTGATTCCCGGCGGCTCGCCGCGCAACACGGATGCCGTGCCCATATCAGGTTTCAAGCCTTGCGTGATTTGCGCGAAAGGCTTGAAACCGGCCCTTTTTCGGCCGCGCGCGGCGTGGCAGCCTGCCCGCGGCAGTCGGCGCACTGCCCGTAGAGCGTCAGCTCGTGCCCGTCGACGCGGAATCCCTTCGGTGCCATGGCCGAGAAGTTGCCCGGGCAGGCGTGCACGTCGAACACGCGCGCGCACGTGCGGCACTGGAAGTGATGGTGATGGCCGTGCCGCGTCGACTCGTAGCGCGGCGCCTCGCCCGGCAGCTCGACCGCGCGGATCTCCTCGGCTTCGGCCAGGAGCTTGAGGTTGCGGTAGACGGTGGCGATGCTCAGCGCCGCCACCTCCTGCTGCGCGGCCTCGAGGATCTCCTGCGGCAGCAGCGGCCGCGCCGAGCCATCGATCACGCTTCGGATCGCGGCCTTCTGGCGCGTGCCGCGTTGCACCACGGCGGACGCCGCCGCGGCGCGGGCTGCTGGAACGGGTCGGGACGAAGAAGAGGCGGCCATCGGGGCTGAACGGGGCGAGAAGGAAAGCGAGTCTATCCCGCTCGGGCCGCTGCGCCAGGACGAGAGGAACTGAACCGCTATTGCGATTGCAATATCATTACGTTCCGCTCACCCCTTGCCGACCATGAACACGCGCCCGAAGAAATCCAGACCTCGCCTCTCCCTCCCACTGGCATTGAGTGTCGGCGTCGCCTGTTCGGCCGGCGCCGCTGCCGACGACAGGCCGGTGCAGACGCTCGGCGAAATCAGCGTCACCGCCGACGGCGAGGACAACGCGCCGCGGCAGATCCGCCGCACCCGCGTCACGAACGACAGCACCGGCCTGCCCGCGGCGCTCAGCGTCATCACGGCCGAAGAGATCGGCACGCTCAACGTGGGCCGCGACATCTCCAACGTGTTCCGGCGCGTGCCCGGCGTGGTCGCCAACAACATCGACCAGGGCGACACCGGCAACGGCTTTCGCATGCGGGGTTTTGCCACGCAGGGCACGCATGGCGCCGACACCGCCGTCTACGTCGACGGCGTGCCGCAGAACATGCCTTCGAGCCAGGCCGGCGCGGGCCACGGACCGGCCTTTCTCGAATGGCTCACGCCCGAAATGATCGGCCGCGTCGACGTGATCAAGGGACCGATCTCGGCACTCTACGGCGACCAGAACCGCGCCGGCGCTGTCAACATGGCGACGCCGACCGTTGCAGTGCCTTCGAGCGTGGCGCTCTCGCTCGAGCGCTACGGCGGGCGCCGCGCATCGCTGGTGCTGTCGTCGCAGCCCTTCGGCGAGATGCAGTCGCTGCTCGTCGCAGACAGCTACCGCACCGACAGCTTCCGCTTCGCGGGCCGGACCGAGCGCGACAACCTGTTCTGGAAGCTCTCCAGGCGTGTCGGCGACGGGCTCTACAGCCTGCGCGTCAACCACTACCGGTCCGAAAGCGCGGCGCCCGGCTACCTGCTGCTGCCCGACCTGCAGCGCGGCGCGCTGGACCCGCGCGCGACCCAGTTCAACCTGCCGGGCTACGGCAGCGGCCAGCGCACGGGGCTGGTGTTCAACCGCACGCCGGCCACGGGCGAGGCGGGCTGGTCGGCCACGGCCTATGCCGAGCGCTTCGAGCGCGTGCGCGGCATCGCGAACAGCAGCGTGCAGCACACGGTGGGTTCGGACGACCGGCATTTCTATGGCGGCCGGCTGGCGCAGAACTTCGTCTTCGGCGAGCACGCTTCACTGGTGGTCGGTGGCGAGCTGCGCCGCGACAGCGGCGATGCCGAGCGCCGCATCTGGCGCAACGGACAGCCGACAGCGAACTACATCAACGCCCAGAAGCTCGACCTGCTGACCTACGGCCTGTTCGCCCAGGGCCAGTACCAGCTCGCTCCCGGCTTCAAGCTGCTCGGCGGCGTGCGGCGCGATGCGTTCGACTACGACATCGGCAACCGCAAGCTGCCGGGCGCCTCCACGTCCTACGACGACGCAGTGACGACGCCGAAGCTCGGCGCCGTCTGGAGCATCACGCCCACGCTCGATGTGTTCGCCAACCTGGCCGAAGGCTTCCGCTCGCCGGCCGCTGAGCAGATCAGCAGCAGCGGCGCGACCGGCCCGCTCGGTGCCGCCGGCGGCACGGTGTTCGACGTGGCACCGTCGAAGGTGAAGTCGCGCGACCTCGGCTTCAGCTTCAGCCCCTCGCCCGACTGGACCACCTCGGGCGCGGTCTACCACACGCTCAACCAGGACGAGATCGTGGCGCAGCCCGACGGCTCCTTCAAGTCGGTCGGCGAGACGACGCGCAAGGGCTTCGAGTTCGAAACGCGGCTGCGCTTCGGTCCGCGCTGGTCGGCCTACGGCAGCTACGGCCGCATCATCGAGGCGCGCGTGAACAACCCGCTGCCCAACACCGGGGCGCGCCTGTCGGTGCCCGAGCACCAGGTGAAGCTCGGGGTCGAATACCGCCAGCGCCTCGGGGCGGGGCGCCTCACGCTCAATGCCGACGCCTACCTCACGGCCAAAAATCCGTACTACGTCGGCACGCCGCAGACGCAGCTGCGCATGATGCCGACCTACACGCGCTACGACCTCAAGGCCACCTACGACCGCGACCAGTTCCAGTTCAGCGTGTTCGCGGTGTTCCAGCCGCACCGCTACGCGAGCGACATTGCCTACGGGTCGGCCGCGGGGCTGCTGCTTTCGCCGCAGCCGCGCACGCAGTTCGGCGCGTCGGTGCGCTACTTCTTCTGAAGGCCGCGATGACCGCCGGCGACGAACCCATCCTCGCGCTGCGCGCGCTCACGGTCGAGCGCGGTGGCCGGCGCACCATCGACCGCCTTGACCTCCATGTGCCCTCGGGTTGCGTCTTTGCGCTGCTCGGCGGCAACGGCGCGGGCAAGACCACCACGCTCGACGTGCTGCTGGGCTTCGTCGTGCCGGCCTCGGGCGAGGCGCGCGTCGCAGGCTTCTCGCCCACCGGCGATGCGGCCGAGGTGCGCCGCAGGCTTGCCTACCTGCCCGAGAACGTGGCGCTCTACCCGTACCTGAGCGGCGTGGAGAACCTGCAGTACTTCTGCACCCTCGCAGGCATCGAACTGGCGCGCGAACCCGCGGGCGCGCTGCTGGCGCAGGCCGGCCTGCAGCTGCAGGCGCACGGGGCGCGCGTGTCGACCTATTCCAAGGGCATGCGGCAGAAGGTCGGGCTCGCGATCGCCCATGCCAAGGCGGCGCGGGCGATGCTGCTCGACGAGCCGACCTCGGGCCTGGACCCGGGTGCCGCGAACGATTTCGCCGAGCGCGTGCGCGCCGCGGCCGACGGCGGCATGGCGGTGCTGATGGCCACGCACGACCTCTTCAATGCGCGTCAGGTCGCCGACCGAATCGGCATCCTGCGCGAAGGCAGGCTGGTGGCCGAGTTCGACGCGCACACCGTGAACCATGCCGAACTCGAGCGCGCCTACCTTGCGCACACGCGCGGCGCAGGGGTGCCCGCATGATGCTGCTCGCGGTGGTGCGAAAGGAGCTGCGGGCGCTGCTGCGCGACGGACGCTTCGCGGTGCTGGCGCTCGCAACGGGACTGTTGCTGGCCGGCCTGCTCGCCGTGTCCGCGCAGCAGCACCGCCGGCTCGCCGCCGAGAAGGCCGAGATCGCCGCGGTGGTTCGCAGCCAATGGGATGCGCAGGGCGAGAAGCATCCGCACCGCGGCGCGCATTTCGGGCTTTATGCACTGCGGCCGGACTCGCCGCTCGCGGGCATCGATCCCGGCCTGGAGCCCTACCTCGGACAGGCGCTCTGGCTCGAGCCCCACCGCCGCAACATCACGCGCTTCCAGCCCGCGGCCGACGAAGCGCCGTCGGTGCGCTTCGGGCAGATGACGCCCGCCTTCGCACTGCTGGCACTGATGCCACTGCTGATCATCGCGCTCGCCTACGACGCGGTGAGCGCCGAACGCGAGAGCGGCACGCTGCGCATGCTGCACAGCGCGGGCCTGCGCGGTGGCCGGCTTCTCGCCGGCAAGCTCATCGCGCTGCTTGCGGTGGTGGCACTGATGCTGCTGGCCGCACTCGGCGGCGGGCTGCTGCTCGCGGCGGGCAGCGCTGCCGTCCCCGGCATCGATGCGCTCGGCCGCGGCGCCCTCTTGGCCGGCTCGTTCCTCGTCTACTACGGCGTGATCGCCGCGCTGGCGCTCGCGGTGTCGGCCTGGCTCCCGACCCGCCGGGCCAGCCTGTTCGTGCTGCTGGGCCTCTGGGTCGCCTTCGTCTTCGTCGTGCCGCGCCTCGGCGCCGCAGCGGCCGCGCAGGCCGTGCCGCTGCCCACGGCCGAACGCTTCTGGAGCGACATCCAGCGCGACTACACGCAGGGCCTGCCGGGCGACGCCGACCTGGCGGCGCGCGGCAAGGCGCTCGAAGCCGAGCTGCTGCGCCGCCACGGCGCCACGCGGCTCGAAGACCTGCCGTTCGGCGTGGCGGCGGTGCGGCGCCTGGCGCGCGACGCCTATGCCGATCGCGTGCACGCGCTGCACTTCGACGCGCTCTGGGCGCGCTATGCGCTGCAGGAGCGCTGGCTGCGCGCGGCCGGGGCGCTGAGTCCTGCGGTCGCGATGCGCGCCATCTCGATGAAGATGGCAGGCACCGACCTCGCGCACCAGCGCCACTTCGAAGAGGCCGCCGAAGCCTACCGCCGCCGCGTCAACACGGCCATCGACCGCTGGGACGCCGACCACACGCGCGGCCTCACCTCGTTCGACGACCGCTACGCAGATGATTCGCTGTGGCGCTCGGTCGAGCCCTTTCGCTATGCGGCGCCGGCCACCGGCTTCGCCTGGAAGGCCGCGCTGCCCGACATCGCGCTGCTGCTGGCCTGGGCGCTGGCCGCCGGTGCGCTCTGCATCGCGAGCCTGCGGAAGCTGAAGCCATGAAGGCCGCGATGCAATGCGTGCGGGCCGAATGGCGCCGCCTGGTTCGGCAGCGCTCCAACCTCTGGGTGCTCGCCGTGTTCGCGCTGCTGCTCGGCGCGAGTGCGGTGTGGTCCGGCCTCGCTGCACGGGAGCATCGGGCAGCGGCCGCGGCGCAGCAGGCACATTGGGAACAGCGCCGCGTGACGGTGCAGGCACAGGCCGGGGCCTCGCGCGATGCCGCGAAGGCCATGATGGACGCGTTCCAGTTCGCGCGCGGCGACGCGCCGCCGGCCACGCTGCCGGCGCTCGGCGGCCTCGCGCTCGGCACTGGCGGCTTCGAACTGCTCGCACCCGACGCCCGCGTGACGGTGGAAAGCCGCCACACCGACGCGCGCAAGGCCGAGCGCCTCGGCAACCCGCTGCTCGAGGGCTTCGGCCTGCCCGATTTCTCCACGGTGCTCGCCCTGCTGCTGCCGCTCGCCATCCTCGCACTCGGCCACGGGCTGGTGCAGGAGCAGCGCGAGCACGGCCAATGGCGGCTCGTGGTGGCGCAGTGCGCGCGCCCCGGTCGTGTGCTGGCCGTGGCGCTGGCCCTGCGCGGCGCCGCGGCATGGTGCGTGGCGGCAGCCGCTTCGGCGCTCGCTTTTGCGCTCGATCCCGGTGCCACGGCCCAGGCCCTGCTCGGCTGGCTCGCCGCCGTGGCGATGTTCTGCGCCTGCTGGACCGCGCTGGCCGGCCTGTTCAACCTGCTGCCGCTGTCCTCGGGTTCGGCCGCGCTCGGGCTGCTCGCGTGCTGGCTGATGTCGACCTTCGCGGTGCCCGCGGCCCTGGCCGCATGGGCCGACCGCGAGGCGCCGATGCCTTCGCGCCTGGCCGCCATCGCGGCCGTGCGCCAGGCCCAGCAGGAGGCCGAAGTCCATATGGACGAGCATCTCGCCGACTGGTATGCCGCGCACCCCGAAGCCGTTCCGGCGGGGCGCACGAGCCACACCTGGCCGGTGTCTTTCCTGCCGCGCTATCTGGCGCAGGAGCGCATGGTCCGGCCGCTGATGCTGCACTTCGATACGGTGCGCGCGCGCCGCTTCGCGTGGCTCGCCGACCGGAGCTGGCTCTCCCCGAGCCTCGCGCTCGCGGTGCTCGCCGACCGACTCGCCGGCATCGACGCGCCGCGCCACCTGCAGCACGTCGAGCGCGTGAATGCCTACGAGGACGACTGGCGCGACTTCTTCGTGCCGCGCGTCATGGCCTACCGCGGGCTCTCGGCCGGCGACTTCGACCGGCTGCCGCGCTTCGAGCCAGTGGCGGACGGCCGGCCTGCCGGCATGTACCGGCCGATCCTGTGGCTCGGGCTGCTGGCGCTGGCACTGTGCGGCTGCATCGCGCTCGCACGCCGGTCGCTCGAAAAACCCTAGCAGCCGTCGTCGGCATCGGATGACACGCGCATGCGCCCAAACGCCGCATGGCGAACGCACGCGGCTGGCTACGGTGGTCTCTTCTTCAAGGAGTGCACACACATGACCACCAACGACGAACACGCCAGGCTCTGGGACATGATCAAGGACACGCGCTACGGCATGCTGACCCATCGCCATGGCGATGGCCAGCTGCACAGCCATCCGCTGACCACGCAAAGCAAGGGCATCGACGAAGCCTCGACGCTCTACTTCTTCGTGCCGAAGAACGGCGACATCGCGCGCCATGTGGCCAGCGACCCCAGCGTGAACATCGCGTATGCCAACACCGACGACGACCACTACGTCTCGGTAGTGGGCCGCGCCATGCTGCGCGACGACCAGGCCCTCAAGGAGAAGCTCTTCAACCCCGCAGCCAAGGCTTGGTTCCCGGGCGGTGTGACCGACCCGAACCTGGGCCTGCTCGCGGTCGAGATCGTCGGCGCCGAATACTGGGACGTGAAGGAAAGCAAGATGGTGCAGCTGCTGAAGATGGCTAAGGCGGCCATTACCGGCAACGAGACGCCGTCGCTCGGCGAACACAAGAAGCTCGACATGCGCTGAACCTGCGGCGCGTTGACGCGCCGATCTTTCGTCGACATACTACCGGGTATCTTTTTATGGAGATGCCCGCCGATGAACCGATTCGCCCGCCGCCCGCCTGAGCACGCCCTGGCATGCGCGTACTGATCCTCGGTGCGGGCGGATTTCTCGGCGCAAGGCTCGCGCGCCGGCTCGCAAGCGATGCGCGGCTCGGCACGCAGCCGATCGACGAACTCGTGCTGTCCGACCTGCGTCCGGTGCCCGCGCCGGCCGATGCCGCCTGCAAGATCGTGACGGTGCACGGCGACCTGCGCGACAGCGCGCTGCTCGACAGCCTGTTCGCGCGCCCGCCCGACGCGATCTTCCACCTCGCCGCCACGCTGACCGTGGACGCCGAGACCGATTTCCGCCGCGGCCTCGAGACCAACCTGCTCTCGCTCATTGAACTGCTCGAGCGCTGCCGCGTGCAGCCCGCCGCGCCCCTGCTGCTGTTCGCGAGTTCGATCGCCACCTTCGGCGGCACGCTCCCGCCGGTGGTGGGCGACGAGGTGCGCCAGGCGCCGAGCACCTCCTACGGCACGCACAAGGCCGTCACCGAACTGCTGCTGGCCGACTACAGCCGGCATGGCTTCGTCGACGGCCGCGCGCTGCGGCTGCCGATCGTGGTTACGCACCCCGGGCCGCCGAGCGGCAGCATCTCCGACCAGGTCGCGTCGCTGGTGCGCGAGCCGCTGCGCGGCCAGCGCACCACCTGCCGCATGGCGCCGGACAGTGCGCTCGCGCTGGCCTCGGTCGACAAGGTCATCGAGGGCTTTCTGCGGCTGGCCGCGCTGCCGGCCGAGGCGATCGCCGGCCACCGCACGATGAACCTACCGGGCCTGTCGGTGACACCCGCGCAGCTCGTGGAGGCGGTCTCGCGCCGGCTCTCCGGCGGCATCGGCGACCGCGTCGCATGGCAGCCCGATGCGCAGGTCCAGCGCATCGTCGACGGCTGGCCCGCGGGCTTCACGTCGGAGCGTGCGCTGGCGCTCGGTTTCAAGCCCGACGACTCGGCGGATGCGCTGGTCGCGGCCTTTCTCGCACACGAAGGCGTACAAGCATGAGCGCCGCACCTGACCAACACCCGGTCTGCATCATCGGCGCCGGCTCCTCGGGCATGGCCGCCGCGAAGGCATTGCATGCGCGCGGCGTGCCGTTCGAAGGCTTCGAGATAGGCTCCGACATCGGTGGCATGTGGCGCTACGAGAACGACAACGGGCTCTCGTCGGCCTACCGCAGCCTGCACATCGACACCAGCCGCGGCAATCTCGGCTACCCCGATCATCCGATCCCCGAGAGCTATCCCGACTTTCTCTCGCATGCCGAAGTGCTCGAATGGCTCGAGAGCTACGCCAGCCGCTTCGACCTGAAGCGCCACTTCCGCTTTCGCACCACCGTGACGAACGTGGCGCGCACGCCCGACGGCCTGTGGCGCGTCGAACTGGCGGGCGGCGAAGCGCGCAGCTATCGCGCGGTGATCGTCGCGAGCGGGCATCTCTGGGACCCGCGCATGGCGGCCTTTCCCGGGCACTTCGACGGCGAGCAGCTGCATTCGCACCACTACCGCACGGCAGAAGCCTATGCGGGCAAGAACGTGCTCGTGGTGGGCATCGGCAACTCCGCGGTCGACATCGCGGTGGACGTCTGCAAGAACGCGCGCCGCACCTTCCTGTCGACGCGGCGCAGTGCCTGGATCCTGCCGAAGTACATCATGGGCCGGCCCGTGGACCGGTGGTCGGCTCTCTTCGCGCGCACGCTGCGCCTGCCCACGCCGGTCACGCGCACGCTCGTGCGCTGGCTCTCGTACCTCGTGGTGGGCGACCAGGCGCGCTTCGGCGTGCCGCGGCCCGCGCATGCGGTCTGGCGCGAGCACGCCACGCTGAGCCAGGAGCTGCTGCCCTACTGCGGCCACGGCTGGATCCGCATGAAGCCGAACGTGCAGGCGCTGCAGGGCGAGCGCGTCGCATTCGACGACGGCAGCAGCGAACCCGTCGATGCCATCATCCTCGCGACCGGCTACCGCCCCAGCTTCGCCTTCCTCGACCCCGCGCTGTTCGAGGTGGGCGAAGACGTACCTCCCCTCTACCGCCGCATGGCGCCACCGCACTTGCCGGGCCTGTTCTTCCTCGGGCTGGTGCAGCCGGTGGGGCCGACCATTCCGCTGGTCGAGGTGCAGTCGCGCTGGCTCGCCGCGCTGCTCGGCGGCGCGATGCGGCTGCCGGCCGAAGCGGCCATGGCGCGCGAGATCGAGCACCATGCCGCGGCCGTGCGGCGGCGCTACGTGGGCACCGCACGCTATGCGCTCGAGGTCGATGCCCGCAGCTACGCGAAGCAGCTCGCACGCGACATGGCGCGCGGCGAGGCGGCGGCATGACGACGGAACTCACCGCCGCCCGGCTCGAGATCCTCGAGGCCGCGGCCGAGTGCTTCATGGCGCAGGGCTTCCACGCGACCAGCATCGACGTGGTCGCACGGCGCATGGGCGCGACCAAGGGACGCGTGTACCACCACTACCAGTCGAAGGTCGATCTGTTCTTCGACGTGCACCGGCTCGGGATGGACCTGCTCTTCCACGCGGTCGAACCCGCGCAGGGCGCCGGTGGCGACCCGCTCGAGGTGCTCGCGGCGATGATGAAGGCGCATGCGCTGGCGCTGTTCGTGCATCACACCTTCGCCAGCGTGGTGGTGCAAGGCGTGCAGCTGCACCGCTTCGGCGCGCTCACGCCACGCCAGCGCGAGGAGCTCGACGCGCTGATCGCGTCGCGCGACCGCTTCGAGAAGCTCTTCAAGAAGCAGCTCGCCGCGGCGAAGAAGGCGGGGCGCGTCGACGGCGACCTCGACGTGTCGATCGCGGTCAAGACGCTGCTCGGCGGATTGCAGTGGTCGCTGATCTGGTATCGGCGCCGCGACGACGACGACGAGGTCGCGCTCGACCGGCTCGCGCAGCGCATGGTCGACACGCTGGTGCTGGGGCTGGCCGCCCGGTAGCGGCCCAAGGGCCGCCCGAGCCGGCCACCCGTACCTCATTCGCGCAGCACCATCGTCTCGAGCGCCGGATCGGCGGCGATTTCCGCATCGCTGAACGGCGGGACCACCAGCTGTTTGCGCGAGAACAGCGCCAACTGGTCATCCCGGTGCGGCGATGCCGGATCGCCCGACTGGCCGGATGCCAGCATCACGCGCGCATCGAGCCGGCCCTCCTGCCAGGTGACGACATGCATGTACGCGGTACCGGCCACGATGTCGCCGAAGCCCTCTTTCGTGAGCGGCGCACCCTGCAGCGCGTTGAGCACACCCTGCTCGCCCGAGCCGCCGTGCAGCGGCACGCGGCCCTGCGACGCAGGCCGCGCGAGCATGCGACCCCAGAGTTCGTCGCCGCGGAGGCCGAGCGCATCGAGCGACTGCGCCGCCTCGCGCAGCGCCGCCACGATGGCCGCACGCACGCCGGGCGCCGTCGATACCGGTCGAACGCGAAACGGTTGCGCGGAGTCGTAGGGCTCCGCATGCAGCCCCGGCACGGCGGCGAGCCGCGGCGCGAGTTCGTGGAACAGCAGCGCCCCGCGGCTTTCCGCATTGTGGCGCCGGTCCCATGCCGACAGGATGGCGCAGGCCGACTGCACCTGCGCGTCGCCCATGGCGGTGCCACAGGCAGCGAGCACCGCGTCGAGCAGGGTCTCGGCCATGTAGCTGCGGTTGCCGAACACCATGTCCAGCGCTTCGGCGCTGTCGATGCGGCCGTCGGCCAGGCCGTCATCGATCTGGCGCTGCGACATCAGCGTGCGCGGCCCTGGCGGCAACTTCGGGCTGCCGAGCAGCAGCGAGTAGCCGTCGAGTTGCCGGCCCACCACCGAGAGGCTGTAGCTGTCGTTGGCGTTCTGCACGATGCCGCGCGTGGCGAGGGCGGGAATCCGATCCGCGGGTGCCAGCCTCGCGCGGCCCTCGGTGTCGCGCACCGCGCAGGCACTGCGGCTGCCGTCGAGAGCGGCCGGCACGGCCGTCTCGTCGGGCGGCGGCATGGTGGCGCAGCCGCGGAGCGTCGCATCGTCGATGTCCAGCAGCGGCCCCGATTCGATGTACAGCGCGCCGCCCTGGCTGTCGCCGGCGATCAGGTGCGCGGTGATCCCTCGGTTGGCCGCCACCGCCTGCGCAAACCCAGCGACGTCGCGCGCCTTGGCCGCCGTGAGCATCTGGTCGAGGGCGCGCGCATTCGCGGTGCCCGGATCGGTGATGGCATGCCAGCCGGCCGAGCGGCCGGGCGCGGCCGGCAGCCGGTACAGCGGCCCGAGATGCGACACCGGCACGCGGTAGTGCTGCAGGCGCACGCTGCCGTCGTCCTGCCGCACGCGCAGCGCGATGGTCTTGGCAACGAGCGCGCGGCGCTGCCCGTCGACCGTGTACCCCGGCGCCGCGCCGTCCTGCACGTCGAGCGCGACGAGCAGCGGGTAGGTCACGGTCGACGGTGCCTCGATGCTCCACGCCAGGTGCTGCGTGAAGCCCGAGAGCGGCAGCGGCAGTCCGAGGAAATCGGCGCCCATCACGTCGAGCTCGCCCGGAATCGTGAGATGCATTTGGTGCATCAGGAGCCAATGGTCCTGCCACACCGTGTGCGGGTTGGCGACCATGATCGCGCTGCCGGTGCCGGTGGCGTCGGCGCCGAAGGCCCAGGCGTTGCTGGCCATGCGCTGCGCGGGGGGGCGGTCTGCGGCGGCCTTCGCGAGCGGCGGCGCGCCCAGCTGATCCCACGTCGACGCCGACGCATACGGCGCCACCGCCAGCGCTTTCCAGAGCGAGTTGACCTGCATCACGGCCCGCACCACGTCGCTGGCCTTCATCGGCGGCGGCGCCATGCCCTTGCAGGCGGTTGCGGCCGCCTCGATGCCGATGTCGCGCAGCCGGCGGTTGAAGCCGGCCGCATAGCCCTCGGCGAGCGCGCGGGCATCGGCCGACAGTCCCTGCCATGCCGCCTCGACCTCTTCGTCGGACAGCTGCACACGATAGAACAGGTCGCTGTCCAGATTCGGCGCCTGCAGGAACGCCACCAGCGCCATGCCGTCGGGCCCGAAGCGCTCCGAACGCTCGCCGCGCAGCGTCAGCACGCGTTCGGCCAACAGGCACAGCTGGTCGCGTGCGACCGCGTAGCCGTAGCCATAGCCGAGCCCGCCGTGGTCCGCGGCCTTCACGTGCGGCAGGCCGTATTGCGTCCAGCGCACCTCGGCGCTGAACCTGTCTTCGGGCGCGGGCGGTGCGACAGGGAAAGAGCCGCCGCGCCCGCCGCCGTCATTGCCGCCGCCGCATGCCGCGATCGCGCCTGTGACGGCGAGGGCGCATGCCGCCACACGCAGCCAGCCCGCTTTCACTGCGCGCCCCCCGACGGCGCATGGCTCTTGCGCGCGATCACCTGCATCTCGACCCAGGCCTTCGGCACCGCGATGCCCGCGAGCATTGCGGTGCCGGTGGGCTTGCAGGGCAGCACGTCGGACAGGGTCGCCACCACCGCGCCGAGGTGCTCGGCGCCCGCGACGATCAGCGTGTAGTTGACGATCTGCTCCAGCCGGCCTCCGCAGGCCTCGAGGTAGCGCGCGATGTTGCGCACCATCAGCCGGGTCTGGTCTTCGGCGCTCTCGGCGAGCTGCTGGGTGTCGTAGTCCATGCCGATGGTGCCCGAGACGAAGATCCAGTCGTCGTCGAACATCGCGCGGGTGTAGGGCGCGTTCACGAAAGGCAGCGGGAATTCGGCGGTCTGCATGCGGTGTCTCTCTTTCGGTCGATGAAGGGGATGGGCGAGGATTCAGGCGCGCGTCATCTCACGCACGATGGCGTGGGCATGAATCTCGGTGGTGTCGAAGAGCGGCACGTCGCAGTGCAGCCAGGGCCGCGTGCCGCTCAGCTCGGTGCAGCCCAGCACCACGCCCTCGGCACCGCGTGCGATCAGCGCCTGGCAAAGGGCCGAGACGGTCCGGCCTTCTTCCGGCGTGGCCTGGCCGTGCGCCAGCGGGCCGAAAATGGCGGCGTCGAGCGTGCGGCGTTCGTCCGCGTCGGGCAGCACGAGTTCGAAGCCGGCGTCCTTGGCGAGCATCTGGCCGAAGAAAGGCGCATCGAGCGCGAAGCTCGTGGCCAACAGGCCCAGGCGGCGCAGCTTGGGGTGCGCGGCGGCGATGGCCGCGGCGGTCTCGCGCGCCACGTGCACCAGCGGCACGCCGGCCGCGGCCTCGACCTCGTCGGCGGCGAAGTGGCCCGTGTTCGCCAGGATGGCGATCAGCTCGGCGCCCGCGGCGCGTGCCTGCTGCGCCGCGGCCTCCATCTGCGCCCTCGCCTCGCCCGGCCGCCCGGCCGCCATGGCCGCGTGCACCGGCGCGAAGTCGAGCGTCACGATCACGCAGCGTGCCGAATGCAGCCCGCCGAGCTGCCGCTGCACCCCTTCGTTCAAAAGCCGGTAGTAGCTGAGCGTGGAAGGCCACGCGACGCCTCCGATCAGGCCCGCGGTTTTCATGCGCACCGCGCCCTCAATCGAGCTTGAAGCCGAGTCGACGGATCACCGGCGCGTAGCGCACGATGTCGCCGTCGATGCGGCGCGCGAGCGCCTGCGCACTGGTCTCGGCGGCGGGCTCGAAGCCGAACACCAGCAGCTTCTGCACCACCTCGGGGTCGCGCAGCGCGCGGTCCACGCCTTCGCTCACGCGCTGCACGATCTCGGGCGGAAGCCCCGCGGGGCCGACGATGCCGAACCACACCGAGAAGTCCACGCCCTTGTAGCCCAGTTCGTCGAGCGTGGGCACGTCGGGCTGGCCCGAGAAGCGCTTCAGCGAGGTGAAGGCAAGGATCTTCGCGCGGCCGCCCTGCACGAACTGCACATAGGGGGCGATGCCGTCGAAGGCCGCGTCGATGTCGCCCGCGATCGTGGCCTGCGCGACCTCGGCGCTGCCCTTGTAGGGCACGCGCGTGGCCTCGATGCCGGCAGCGTGCTTGAACTCCTCGAGCGCCATCTGCGAGAGGATCGCGGCCGCGCCGATGTTCGTCTTGCCGGGCTCGGCCTTCGCGCGCTTCACGAGCGCATGCACGTCGGCCACCGACCCCGGCGCGCCCGCACGCACGATCAGCGCGTTGGGCGAGGTGATCGCCAGCGCCACCGGCGTGAAGTCGCGCCGCGGATCGTAGGGCAGGCGGTTGTAGAGCGTCGGGTTGAGCACGAAGGTCTGGTCGATGGACCACATCAGCGTGTAGCCGTCGGGCGCCGCCTTGATGAGGTCGTTCGCGCCGATCAGCGTGTTGCCGCCCGGCTTGTTGTCGACCACCACCTGCTGGCCCAGGTGCACCTGCAGCTTCGCGGCGATGAGGCGCGCCGTCACGTCGGCGCCGCCGCCCGCGACGAAAGGCACCACCAGCCGGACGGGCCGCGCGGGCCAGGCCTCGGCCGCGCGAAGCGGCGTTGCGAGCAGCGCCGCTGCGGCGGTTGCAGCCAATGCCAGGAAACGGCAGACACATCGAACATTCATGCCTAAACTCCGCGAAAACCAAAGTGTTGCAACGCTAACGCCCGATGGCCGGGTTTTCTATGCCGATCCGTTCGCAGACTGTGCCGATTCCTTCGCCGGCCGCGGGCCATGCGCTGCGCGAGGACGACTTCAACGCCGCGCTACTGCGCCTGCCGGTCGAGCGCCCGCTCGCGCTGCCCGGCCTGCACGACGGCGCCAGCCGCGCGGTGCGCTGGCCGCGCGACGGCGGGCGCATCCTGCGGCTGCGCACCACGCCCTGGGAAGGCGCGAGCGCGCTGTACTTCGACTTCCGCCTCAACCAAGACCTCGACGTGCAGCTGCCGCCCGGCGACGAACTGCTGCTCACCTTCTTTCTAGCGGGCCATGTCACGGGCCAGATCGGCAGCGCGCAGGGACGGGCGCTCGAGTTCCGCGTCGACCGCGCGCTTCTACGCACGCCCAACCGCGATGGCGGCTACCTCATCCACGTGCCCGGCGCCTGCCACAACAACTTCGTGCAGTTCCGGCTGCGCCGCAGCCTGCTGCCGCGCTGGCTGCAGGCGTTCGGCGTGCGGCTCGGGGCACGGCAGCTGGCCGAGCTGGTCGAGCGCGACGACGGCCGCGTGCTGTGCAATGCGGCGCTCACGCCACGCGTGCGCGACTGCCTGGCGCGCATCCGCGACGAACCGGCCGACCATGCGGCCTTCGTGCCGCTGTTCCATGCGCGCGCCACCGAGCTGCTGACCTGCGTGCTGCTCGACCTGCAGCAGCTGCTGCGGCCGGCGCGCTCGGGCGCGGTCTCGGGCGATGGCGGCGACGAGGCTGCGCGGACGGTGCAGCGGCTGCGCGACCTGGTGGCCGAGGCGCCTTCGCGCGCCTGGACCGTGGACGCGCTGGCGCGCCGCCTGGACATGCGCGCCACCCGGCTCCAGGCGCTGGTACGCGCGGCCGCGGAGCGCACGGTGCATGGACTGGTGGTGCAAGAGCGGCTCTTGCTTGCGGCGCGGCTGCTGCGTGAGACCCGGCTCGACGTGAAGGCGATCGCGGCCGAAGCCGGCTGGGATTGCCACGGCCGGTTCACCGCCGCGTTCAAGCGCCAGCACGGCGTGGCGCCGCGCGCGTTCCGGCTGGGGTCCGCGGAGACCGCCGAAGCGGCCGCGCCCTGAGCCATCGCGGCTGCCGACTTTGGCAAGGCGCAGCGCCAGCGATTATTTTGCTGTTCTTTCTTCGAAAATCGCCCGTCTGATTCGTCCTGGAGTTTCACCGACCCGACCCAGCTGCCACCGATGCCGAAAGAGCATTCGCCGACCACGCACCGCCTCGCCGCCGCCCCGGCGCAAACACCATCGCCCAAACCCATGGCGAACCTTCACCGGTCCGCCCTGTGCTTCGGCCCCTTCGTCCTGGACATGGCGGGCGGCCAGCTCATGCGCGGCCCCGACCCGGTGGCCTTGCAGCCCAAGGTGTTCACGCTGCTGTGCGCGCTCGCGACGCGTCCCGGCAGCCTGGTGGCCAAGAAGACGCTGCTGCAGGAGGTCTGGCCCGGGCAGGCCGTGGGCGACGCCGTGGTGAAGACGGCCATCAACCAGTTGCGCAGCGCGCTCGACGACGATCCCTCGAAGCCGGGCTATGTCGAGACGGTGCCGCGCCGGGGCTACCGCTTCATCGCCGCGATCGAGGGCATGCCTTCGGCCGCGCTCGCGGGCATGCCTGCCGGCGAGCGCCATGCGGCCGACGGTCTGATCGGCAGGGAAGCGGCGCGCGAGGCGCTTTGCTCGGCCTGGCGATCGGCGCAAGGCGGCATCGCGCAGGTGGTGTTCGTGGTCGGCGAGGCCGGCATCGGCAAGACGACGCTGATCGACCATTTCGCGCGGCGGGCCGGCGCGGCCATGGTGGCCCGCGGCCAGTGCGTCGAACAGGGCGGACGGGACGAACCGCACATGCCGGTGCTCGATGCGCTCAGCGGACTGTGCCGCGAGCACCCCCGCGCCATCCCGCAGATCCGCCGCATCGCGCCGACCTGGCTGGCCCAGATGCCGTGGCACGCGAGCGAGGCCGAACGGCTCGCGTTGCGGCAGGAGATCGAAGGGGTCGGCATGGGGCGCGTGCTGCGCGAGTTTCGCGAATTGCTGAACCGCCTCGCAGGTTCCGGTCCGGTCCTGTTCATCCTCGAAGACCTGCAGTGGAGCGACCTGCCCACGCTGCAGCTGCTCGAGCAGCTCGGAAGCCAGCGCGAGCACGCGCGATGGATGCTGCTGGCCACGCTGCGTCCGGCCGATGCGCCGGGCGGTCCGATGGCAGCCGCCGACCTGCACGCGCGCCTGCGCCTGCGCGGCCTGGCGCGCGGCATCGAACTGGCGCCCTTTTCCGCCGACGACGTGGCCGCGTACATGGCCGCGCGCTATGCGCCGCGAGCCGTAGCGCGGGATGTGGCACTGCGGCTGCACGCGCAGACCGGCGGCCTGCCGCTCTACCTTGCCAGCTGGCTGGAGGCCGCCGACCGCGAGCACGCGCGCGACCGGGGCCTGCACCCGCTGGATGCCGGCACCGAACCGCCCGCTCGGTTGACCGACGGACTGGCCCACTTCATCGAGCGCCAGCTCGGCCTGCTCGATGCCGAGGACCAGTCGCTCCTCGAAGCTGCATCGGTCCTGGGCGTGGAGTTCTGGAGCGTTCCCCTGGCGTCGATGCTCCAGCGCCCGCGCCTGTCGGTGCGCGCGCAAACCGACAGGCTCGCCCGGGTGGGTCACTGGCTGGTGCCGTTGTCGGTCGAGCGCCTGGCCGACGACAGCTTCGACGCGCGCCACGGCTTTCGCCACGCGTTGCACCGGCATGTACTCTATCGCCGCATCGGCGAAGCCCGTCGGGCCGAGCTCCACCGGCGCGCCGCGCGGGCACTCGAGGAAGCGGGAAGGATCGGCATCCCGACGGCGCCGGCGGAACTGGCCGACCACCACGAACGCAGCCACGATCCGGCCGCCGCCGTCCGCTACAGCGCCGAGGCGGCGGCACTGGCACTCTCGCGCTTCGCGCCGCAGGAGGCCGTCCGCCTCTCACGGCGAGCGCTGGCACTGCTCGAGCACTGCAACACTCTGCCCTCCGCCGAACGCGACGCGCTCGAACTTGCGCTGAACGGCCATCAGGCCGTCGCCTTCGCGCAGTACCTGGGCTTTGCGGCACCGGAGCGCGAGCGGTCGCTGACGCGCGCACTCGCGCTCTGCGAACGTGGTGCCCCGGCGGCTGCGCATGGCTGGCCCCATGGCGGCCTCGGATGGGTTCATCTGGCGCGTGGCGACCATGCGCTGGCGCTTCGAATGGCCGAGCGCGTGAAGGAGATCGGGCAGCGCTTCGACGAGCCTGCGGTGGTGGTGTGCGCGATGAACCTGCGCGGCGTCGCATTGTCGTTCCAGGGCGCCTACGCCGAAGCCGTGGACTGCATGCGCGAAGGGCTGGCGATCTGCGCGTCGCAGGAAGCGCGCATTGCCGGAGCGCCGCTGCCGGTCGATCCGATGGTTTCGCTGCTCGCCAACTCGGCGCATCCGCTGGTCGCGACCGGCGACATCGGCACCGCACTGCGTCACCTCGAACGGGCGCGCGAGCGCGCCGCCCGGCTCGGTGCGCCGATGGCCAGCATGGTCGCTGCCTGGGGCGAAGCGACCGCGGCCGCCGCCATGGACGACACCGTACGCGTGGCGCGCATGCTGCCCACGCTGAAGGCGGCGGCGGGCGCCGACGACATCGGGCAGGCCGAAGGGCCCGCCCTCTGGTTCGCAGCCTGGGTCGCCGGGAAATCGCGCCGGCCCTCTGCAAGTGCGCTGCAGGAGGTGCGGTCCGCGCTCGCCCGGCACCAGGAACGCGGGATGCGCGCAGGTGCGAGCCAGGTGCACTTCTATGCGGCCGACCTGGCACTGTGCGCAGGGCGGCTCGACGAGGCCCGTGCCGAGATCGATGCCGGCCTGCACTGCGCCGAACAACTCGGCGAGTACGGCTACCTTGCCGATCTCCATCGCCTCGATGCCCGCTGGCACGCCGCGCACCGGCACGACGCCTGCGTGCGGCACGCGTTCGCACGCGCGCTTCGCCACGCGGAGGCATCGCACAACGCCTGGGCCGCGCTCGCGGTGTGGATCGATGCCTGCGAACGGCACGATGCCACGGCGTCGGACCGGAACGCACTGGCGCAGGCGCTCGCGCTCGTGCGCGGCGGCGACGGGCTCGAGCGGGTGTTGCGCGCCAAGGCCCTGCTGCGGGGCGACGGCAGCGCCCACACGCTTACCGTTCGCTGACCGCTCAGGCGCTCGCGCCCGCCTAGGCTCGATCTTTTCGCGCGCACCGCGCGGCGGCCAAGCCACTCCGAACCTCGAACACGCCATGCAGACCCCCGACATCCGCATCGACAGTGATGCCCCCGTAGCCAGCGAGCTCATGTTCTGGAGCATCGTGGGGCATGAGGGGCTGTCGCGGGCCGCTGTCTACGAGCTCACGGTGCTGTCGAAGAACGGCCAGGTGCAGCCGAAGGACGTTCTGGGCCGTGCCTTCGATGTCCGCATCGACTTCGTCGATGCCGACGATCGCCCGCACGCGCGCCATTGCCACGGGCACGCCGTGCGCTTCGCGCGCGAAGGCCGCATCGGCCGCTACCACCGATACCGCCTGACGCTCACGTCGTGGTTCTGGCTGCTGACCAAGCGCCGCAACTCGCGCATCTTCCAGGACCAGCCCCTGCTCGAGGTGATCGGCAGCGTGCTCGAAGACAGCGCGGTGCGCGGTATCCGGCGCACGGACGCGCATGGCGTCATCGGCACGCACGCGCCGCACCGCTATTGCGTTCAGTTCCAGGAGAGCGATCACGATTTCGTTTCGCGGCTGCTTGAAGCCGAAGGTGTCTACTACTGGTTCGATGCGCACGACGAACCCGGCCGCATGCACCTGGCCGACGCCAGCTTCGTCGCCCACAAGCGCCTGCCGGGGTCGCCGGTGCTGCGCTTCGCGAGCGAGTCCGGCGAAGCGCGCTTCAACGAGATCGCGCAATGGGTTTCGGCGCAGCGCCTCGACGCGGGCCGGCACGCCGCACGCGACAGCGACTTCAAGGCCATCCGCAAGAACCTCGGCGCGGCGATCGACGCCACCGACGCGCACGCGCTGGCCGACTTCGAGGAGTTCGAGTATCCCGGCGACTACTTCAACGCCGAGGACGCCGAGACGATGGCCCGGATCCGGGGCGAGGAACTGATCGCGCGCCGCGATCGCCACTGGGCCGTCACGCACTGGCCCGACGTGGCCGCGGGCCGCAGCTTCGTGCTCGAAGGCGATGCGCCGGAGCTCCCGCGCGGCGAGCATCTGATCGGCGCGTGCAGCTTCGTCGTGAGCCACCCGGGCTACGAGGGCATCGGCGACCCGCACTTCGGCACTTCGCATGCCGAGCGCCTGTGCGCGCTGGCCGCCGGCGACGCGGTGAACGAAGGCGCCGGCGGCACGCTCGCCGAGCTGATCCGCAGCGATCCCTCGCTGCAGCGCACCGGGCGCGGCCTCTGCATCTTCTTCTTGACGACGCTGCCGATGCAGCTGCCGTTCCGGCCACCGCGGCTCACGCCGCGCGTGGCCATGCCCGGACCACAGACCGCCATCGTGGTCGGCCCCGCCGGCGACGAGCTGCATGTGGACGAGCACGGCCGGGTGAAGGTGCACTTCCATTGGGACCGCTACGACCAGAGCAATGAGACATCGACCTGCTGGGTGCGCGTGTCGCAGCCTTGGGCCGGCAAGGGCTGGGGCGGCTACTTCGCGCCGCGCATCGGCCAGGAGGTGATCGTCGATTTTCTCAACGGCGACCCCGACCGCCCGGTGATCGTGGGCCGCGTCTACAACGACGACCAGCCGATCCCGTACAAGTCGCCGACGCAGAGCGGCTTTCGCACGCGCTCCACGCCCGGTGGCGACGCGAGCAACTACAACGAGATCCAGTTCGAGGACCGCAAGGGCGAGGAGCTGCTGTCGGTGCATGCGGAGCGGGACATGCGGCGCGTGGTCGAGCGCGACGACACCACGGGCATCGGGCGCGACCAGCGGCTGCGGGTTGATCGCGACCAGCATACTCACGTGCAGCACGACCAGACCCTGCGGGTGGACAACGACCGCCAACTGCATATTCGCAAGAACGAGTCGCACCAGGTCGACCTGACGCAGCGCACGAAGATCGGCGAAGAGCAGCATGTTCACGTGGTGTCGAACCAGATGACGCAGGTGGACGGCGAGCAGTCGACGGTGGTCAAGGGCAACTTGTTCACCCATACGCAGTCGTCGCGGCAGGACATGACGGACGGTGACGAACGGCGTCTTGTGAAGGGCAACCAGACCATCGTGGTCGACGGCGACCTGGGCTACAAGGCCACGAACATGACCTTCGAAGCCGAGCACATCGATTTCAAGGTCACGGGTGCGAACTCGATGGTGCTGGAGTCACCCGATGGGCCGTACACCATCATGGCGAACAAGTTCACGCTGATGAGCAACACGGATGCTTCCATCCTGGCGGTCGGCAAGATCAACCAGACCTCGATCGAGAACAACACGACGGTCTACGGGTCGAACAGCAGCGGCTACATCGGCAACGCGAGCGAGACGACCATCGGAATGAGCCGCAGCACCACGTTGGGGCTGGTCATGGAGTCGACGATCGCGCCCGTCGTGAGCAACACCCTCGGCCTTGTCTATGAGGCATTCGCAGGGCTGAAGATGTCTGCCAGCGCTGGTGCCAACGTGGAACTGAACGCGATGAAGCTCTACCTTCCTGCGGGAACGGCGAACGCCAACCCGAAGGACCTGATGACACCCGGGTGGACTCAGAGCTCCATCGCTGGTGTGGTCATCGGCAGCGGACTCGGAATCTTCACGACCACTTACGGTGGTGGGGAAGTCTCAAGCCAGAACCACGAGGCCACGAAAGAACTGCGGGAAGCAGCCGTCGCGGCAGCCCGCGCCGGCCATCCTGGCTTGGCGGCACGACTTCGGCGTCTGGCGATGCCTGGGCACAGCGTCGATCCGTTGACTGACGGCAAGGCTCCCACAAGTACCAGGGCAACCCGTGGGGATGACTTCACCGACGACTACAAACGCTACGAGGTCAAGCTCAGGGAGCCCGGCGAGGAACCCAGGCGCATCGATATCGAATACGACGACGGCATCGCGACATACGCCGAAGAAGAGAAGCTATTCATGCTGGACCAAAAGGACGACTATGACGCCGCGCTGCGGGAAGAATACGAAGCGCATGAGGCCGCGCTGCGCGCCGCCGAATCGGAGTCGCCGCTCCAGAGTTCAGAAGGCAACATTTCGTCCACGCCCCCGCCCGACGAGGAGCCGGAAGGTGGGGTGTCGCCATGAGACGTGCCAACATGGCCATGTGGCCCTGACAAACACCATGCAGGTCATCAAACCCCAGGCCCTCGGCCTCTCCTTCCGCCCCATGGAGTTCCGCAAGCGCTTCGGCCTGTGCGTCTCCGGCTACCTCCACGTCCCCTTCGCCCAGGCCGCGCGCGGCACGCTTTGGGCCGAGCAGTCGATGTGGGACTTTCTTGCAAAGGAGATGGCCCAACCCGTCATCGACGAAGGCATCGTCAAGCTGCACCCCGAGTTCCTCGTGCACGGCCATGCCTACTCGCCCGCGGCGGACACGCGCGCGGTCGCCGTCCGCGCGCGCATCGGCACGCGCAGCAAGACCGTGCTGGTCTTCGGCGATCGCCAATGGGACGGGCGCGACCCGACTGTGCCGCAGCCGTTCTCCAAGATCGCGTTCGACTGGGCGAATGCCTACGGCGGGCCCGACTTTGCCGCGAATCCCTATGGCCGAGGCCGTACCGTCGTCGACGGCATTCAGGTTCTTCCCCATCTCGAACTGCCCAGCGACCGCCTGCTGGAAAGAGACCAGGCGATTGCGCCCGCAGGCTTCGGCCCGCTCGACCTCGATCATCCGCAGCGTGCCGCCTGGCGCGGCACCTACGATGAAGACTGGCTCACACAGCATGCGCCCGGCTTCGCGCCCGACACCGACTGGCGCTTCTTCAACCTCACGAGCCAGGACCAATGGTTCGACGCGCCGCTCGTGGGCGACGAGGACTTCGCCTTCGACCACATGCATCCCGACACGCCGCATCTCGAAGGCCGCTTGCCGGGCCTGCGCGTGCGGGTGTTCGCAGGACGCCGCGCCTCGCATGAAGCACCGGCCGCGGACGGATCGGCGGCGCTCGAAGAAGTTCCGATGCAGCTGACGACCGTGTGGTGCTTCCCGCACGCCGAGCGCCTTGTGCTCGTGTTCCACGGACTGGCACAGATCGCGCACGACGATGCCGCCGACATCACCCGACTGGTCGGTGCGGTCGAGCGCATCGGCGAACCGCGTGATCCGCAGCACTACCTCGACACGCTGGACAAGCGGTCGACCGGCCGGCATGCCGCGCTCCATGCGCTCGACGACAGCGCACTCCTGCCACCCGGCATCCACACAACCGATCCCGCCACCGAAGCTGCGCAGGCCGCGCTGCGCACCGACGGCCTCCAGGAGGATGCGCAGTACCGCCGCGCCGCGATCGACGTGGACATGGCGCGCGACCAGGTGCGCGCCCAGGGCAAGGATCCCGATGCGCTGGGGCTTCGGCTGCCGCCGCGCCAGCCGCCGCCCAAGCCCGAGGAGATGCCCGCGTTCATCGCACGCACCATCAAGAACATCGAGGCCCAGGAGTGGGCCGCCTTGGAGGACACCGTCACGCTGCTAGAGAACGCCAAGGAATTCGCACGGAAGCACAAGGTCGATCTGAAGCAGTCGCAACACCGCGGGCCGCCCCTGTTCAGTGCGCGCGACGAGATCGCCCGGCTCGAGGCCGCGCATGCACGCGCTGGAAAGCCCTTCGAGAGCGCGGACTTCCTGCCCCAGCTGCAGCAGGCCGAAGCTGCTCACCGCTCGAACTATCTGCAATCGGCGCATCGCCAGCCGCCGGCGGATCCGCTGCCTGCGGCGCAGGCCGCCGAGCGCCGTCGCGAAATGCAATGGATGCTGGCCCACGGCTTTCGACGCTGGCTCGGCTTCGATCTGACCGGTGTCGACCTGTCCAATCTCGACCTGCGCGGCGTGGACATGACGGGTTCCTGGCTCGAAAGCGCGAACCTCACGAACACCAACCTGACGGGCGCGGTGCTGCGCTTCTGCGTGCTCGCGCACGCCTGCCTGGAAGGCGCCGTGGCCATCGAGGCGCAACTGCAAGGCAGCAACCTCGGCGGTACGCGGCTCGCGAACGCGGTGTTCGACCGTGCCGATCTCACGGGAGCGCAGCTCGGCGGTACCGCGCTCGTCTCCACGCAGCTGCGCGAAGCCGTCATCGACAAGCTGCAGTCGATGGACACGACCTGGGGCCCGGCCGACTGGAGCGGCGTGCGCGGCGCCGGCCTGCTGTTCCACAAGCTCGACCTGCGCGGGCTGGTGCTCGACGGCGCGCATCTGACCGGCTGCCAGTTCCTCGAATGTCGCCTCGAGGGCGTGCGCGCGCATGGCGCGGACTTCAGCGGCACCACCTTCGTGGGATGCCGGATCGACGGCGCAGGCCTGGCCGGCGCGAACCTGTGCGGGAGCACCTTCGTCGATGCATGCACTTTGCGCGGAGCCGACATGTCGGGCGCCCAGTTGGTCGGCGCCAACCTTGCCGGGTGCGACCTCGGCACCGCAAGGCTGACCCGCGCGGTGCTCGACGGCGCGCACCTTGCGCACGCGCGCTTCGACCAATGCGACGCCAGGCTCGCGAGTGCACGCGGCACCCAGCTGTCGCATTCGCACTGGTCCGGCGCCGCGCTGTCGGGCGCCAACCTGCGCGAAGCGATCCTGCAGCATGCCGATCTTCGCGGCTGCGATTTCCGCAACGCCAATCTGTTTGGTGCCGATCTCTCGCGCGTCCTGCTCGATGGCAGCGCGCGCTTCGATGGCGCCCTGCTCGAGCGCGCCCGCACGCATCCACGCCTCACGCCCGAGCAGCAGGCGGCCGCAGCCCTTGAGGCCGAGCGGGCTTCGGTGCAGCCGGGAGAGCAGCCGGCATGAACGCCACCCTCCTGATGCTCGCGGTCCTGCTCGGCGAGGCGCTGGACGGCAAGGACTTTCGCAAGGGCGACTACGCGGGCGCCCGCATCGGGGGCGGCGTTTTCTCGCGCACCCGGCTGAACGAAGCGGACCTGCGCGGCGCCGATGCGCGCGAATGCGTTTTCGAACGCTGCGACCTGCGCGGCGTTCTCTTCTCCGGCGCCAACCTGCGACGCGCGGTCTTCAACCAGTGTGAACTCGACCATGCGGACCTGCGCGATGCCAACCTGGAAGGCGCCGTGTTCTCGGGTTGCCGCGCCACCCACGCGCAGTTCGCCGGCAGCGCACTGTCGATGGCCGCATTCACGGGGAGCACGCTCGACCACGCCGGCATGGCGGGCGCGCAGCTGCAGTCGAGCAGCTTCAGCACCTGCAGTCTTGTCGACGTGAACGCGGACGACACGCACTGGGCGCACGCTGCGGTGATCGAATGCGACGTGACGCGCCTGACCTGGCACCGGGCGACGCTGCGCCGGGTCGTTTTCGACAAGACCTCGCTCGTCGGCAGGTCGTTTCGCGGTCTCTCGCTCGAGGCCTGCCAGTTCAGCGGGGCCGCGCTGTCGAACGCTGACTTTCGCGAGGTGCCGCTGAAGCAATGCAGCTTCTTGCGCGCCCAGATCGAAGGGGCCGACTTCTCCGGCGCACAGGCAACCGGCGCGATCTTCTGCGGCGCTTCAGGCTCCGGCGTGGGCTTTGCGAGCGCGAACCTGGCGCAGGCGCTGTTCACGGGCGCAACGCTGCCGGGCGCGCGTTTCGAGCGGGCCAACCTTTACCAATGCCATTTCGCCGATGCCGCTTTACCGGGCGCATCGCTGCGCGCTGCCGACCTGAGCTACGCCGACCTCAGCGGTGCGGACCTGCGGGGCGCCGACGGACGGGAAGCAACACTCGTGCGCACCCTGCTGCATGGCGCGCGCACCGAGGAGGCACGGCTGCCGGACCGGGTGCGCGCCATCGAGATCGACGAGGCCCGCGCCCGAGCCGATGCCTGGATGCCCATGGCCGCTTGAACGAATGACACGCGATGAAAGACGGAACCCTGCGATGCTGAATTCACTGACCCTCGAAAGTCCCTCCTCGGCCGCGCGCCAGAAGGAGACCGCCGCCACGTTCGTGGGCGTGGTCGTCGGCGTGCATGGCCACCAATGGACGGTGGCGGAAGACGGCGCGCGCCGTGCAGCGCGCCGCGCCGCCAGTTGCCTTCTGAAGCCCGAGGCCGGCGACACCGTCGCTGGCCTGCGCGGCGCGGATGGCGAGCAATGGATCACCGCCGTGCTCGAACGCGCGGCGGACACGCCGCAGACCTGGCACTGCGATGGCCCGGTCCGCCTCGAGGTGGAGGGCGATCTGACGGTGACGAGCAAAGCAGTGGACGTCCGGAGCGCGGCGTTTGCGGTCAGCGCCGAGAACGTGGCGTTCACTGCCGACGAGACGCGCTTCGTCGGAGAACGCATGAAGTTCTTCGGCCGGCAGGTACAGCTGGTGGGCGAAGCACTGCAGACCGTGTTCGAGCGGGTCAGCCACTTCAGCCGCAGCCACCTGCGCCGCACCGAAGGCCTGGACCGCGTGCATGCGGACCACTTCGAGCAGGAGGCGACGCACGTGCTGCGCATGAGCGCCGAGCACACGCTGATCGACGGCGAGAAGCTGGTCAAGGCGCGCGGCGGCCAGATCCATTTCGGCTGAGAGCGCCCATGTTTGCCAACTGCCAGTTGATGGGCACCGACATGGCGTTTCCCGACGTCTGCATGACGCCGGCCGCGCCATCGCCGATTCCGGTGCCCTATCCCAACATCGCGATGGGGCCCATGGCCATCCCCAACTGCCCGACCGTGCTCATCATGGGCGGCCCGGTGCACAACCTCGCCACCACCATCCCGATGACCAACGGCGACAACGCCGGCGTGCTGCTGGGCGTGGCCTCCGGCACGGTGATGGGCCCGAGCCGCCACACGACGGGCGCGAACACCGTGCTGTTCCACGGCATGCCCGCGACGCGGCTCACCAGCACGACGCTGCAGAACAGCACCAACGCGATGGGCGCGCGCATCGTGCCGAGCCAGACGCTGGTGCTGATCCTCGCGCCCTAGCAGGCTGTTGAATTTCGGCCTTGGACGCCGATGCTGGTACTGGCGACGTGGTTCGTGGGGATGTTTACCG
>NZ_JBDGIV010000007.1:0-234890 GCF_057657255.1 Variovorax sp. Soil_C_19
TGAGCATGAACACGGTATCAACAACGATGACCCTGTAGGCCCCGTTTACACAGGGGAGAAATTCAACAGCCTGCTAGGGCGAAGGGCTCAGGCTCGGAAAGACAGCGGCTTCTCCAGTGCCTTCTCGAGCGATTTCCTGTGCCGGCGCAGTGCCGACTTCGAGGGCAGCTGCCCCTTCAGTTCCTTGAGCCTCGCCATCGCCCGCCCGCCCGCCGGCGTGCGCCGCGCATACAGCAGCGCGACCGCGAGCCCGATGCCCGCGACCGCCGCGCCGCCCCACACGGCGGGGCTGTGCAAGGCGCGCGAAAGGCGCGATCGCTCGCCGTCCCGGCCCGGTTGCTGGGAGCCGGTGGCGGCGCTTTCGAGCGGGGTCAGGGGCCGCGCGGTGTTGGGGTCCTCCTCGCCTCCGAGCATGGCCTGGGAGATTTCCAGCGGCGTGAGCTCTTCGGCGGTCGGGCCCTCGAGGGACTTGGCTTTCGTGTCGACGCTCATGGGGAAACCTTTCTGTCTCTGTTGGACGGTGATGTTGCAGTCGCCTCAAGCGTCGCCTACCGCTGCCGGACGAGCCTACGGCGGCCAGCGGACATTCGCGTAGGCCAAACGCGCAAGCGCGGGCGCAGGGCTGACCTCGTGCTGCCGACAGCACGATGATCAGGCCCCGCATTGTGTTGAAGGCAGCCTGGCGGCCGCTACAGCGCGGGCTGCTGCGCGGCCGCAGGCGCGCGTGCCTGCCCGACCGGCTTCAGAAAATCGAAGCGGCTTGCCACCGGCGACGAATCCGGCAGCACATAGACCACGCCACGCCGCGTGCCGAGCGCAGGCTTCACGTAGGCATCGTAGAACGCTGCGGGCACGTTGATGCACCCGTACGAAATGCGGTTGTCGGCGACGGTGCGCGATGCCAGGCGTTCGAGCCGCCGGTCGGCCGCATTGGTGGTGCGCACGCGGTGCATCGACACGGCGGCGTCGTAGTCGACCCACACGATGTCTTCGCCGTGCGTGTTGCGCCCCGGTTCCGACGCGAAGCGGCCGGCGGGGGTGGTGCGTTCATGGGGGCGGACCTGCGCCATCGGCCTTTCGCCGATGCCGGGCACCGATTCATCACCGCGCGCGAGGCCGAGCAGCACCGGCGAGGCGCCGATCAGCCTGCCCGCAGGGTCGAAGACGAACACGCTCGCGGCCTTCTTGTCGACGATGGCGAAGGCCTTGCCGCCGTTGTCGCGTGCCGCGACCGCTGCCTTCGCCATGCGTTCGGCATCGGGTGTGAGCGGTGCAGCCGGCACAGGCGGGACCCGCCCGCCCGCAACAGCCGCCGCAGCTGCGAAGGCCAGCAGCAGCGGTGCCAGGTGGCGCACTGCCATTCGGCGCCGGCTGGCGATCGGCATCGCGATGGTGTTCATCTGCGGCAAAGCTGAAATAGCGGCCTTAGTTGCGGTCCGCACGGGCCGGGCGCATCGGATCGGCCTGGGCCATGTTGGTGCCGCCGCCGCTGTTCATCGTGCCGGTGCCGCCGGTCGTGCCGCTGCCCTGCGACATGGTGGTGCCCGACGACGTGCCGCCGGCGCTACCGCTGTTGTTGTTCTGTGTCAGCACGCCGGTGGTGCCCATGGGCGTGCCGGTCTGGCTTTGCTGCCCCGCCCCGGTGGCGGGGTTGGGCGAAGCAGTGGTCGGCGGGGTGCCTTGAGCGAAGGCGACGCCTGCTGCGGCGCCGAGTGCGAGGGCTGCGATCAGATGGGTAGAGCGATTCATGACGAGTCTCCTGGAGAGTCCGGACGGGCCGGATGGTTGAGGGAAGATTCCGCCGGACCGTTTGCCCGACTGAGGCCAACTTAGGCGACCACGAAAATCCCCAGGTCAGTTCGCAGCGCTGTGTCCTGTAGGAGCTTGGAGCGCGCTTGCGCCGTCACCATCCCGGTCGGCGAAGGCCTGGTCCCACCCGATGCGCAGGTCTGTCTTGCAGGGTCAGGGTCATGCCAGGCTGGCCAGCAGTGCACCACCAGACCGCATGGCAGCAGGCTGCCGGGCCATCAGCTCGCCCACCCAATCGATGAATGCGCGCAGCTTCGCGCCGACGTGCCGGTTCGGCGGGTACACGACATACATCGGCATCGGCTCGATCCGCCAGTCCTCGAACAGCGGCAGCAGTTCGCCGACAGCCGCATGGGGCGCGGCCATGTAGTGCGGCAGCCAGAGAATGCCCATGCCTGCGACACCGACCGCCAGGTAGGCGTTGCCGTCGTCCACCGCGACAGCATGCCGGCCCCTCACTTCGACGTGCTCGTCGCCGCGCCGAAGCGCGAGGGACGCAACCTTGCCGCTGCGCGTGCTCAGGTAGCCGACGATGCGGTGGTGCGTGCCTTCGAGCTCGCTCGGATGCGCGGGCCGGCCTGCGAGCCTCAGGTAGGCCGGCGCCGCATAGACGCCGAGTGCGAGCGCGCCGATGCGTCGCGCCACCAGCGACGAATCGCTCAGTTCGCCGCCGCGCACCACGCAGTCGACGTTATCGCCGATTACATCCACCATGCGGTCGCTCGCGCCGAGCTGAAGCTCGATCTCGGGATGGCGCGCATGGAAGTCCGGCAGTGCGGGCGCCAGCACCATCCGCGCGAACGGGCTCGGCACGTCCACGCGCAGGCGCCCGCTCGGCGACGCCGAGGCGCCCGACAGGCTGGTGTCGGCATCGTCGAGGTCGGCGAGCAGCCGCACCACACGCTCGTAGTAGGCGGCGCCATCGGCCGTGACCTTGACCTGCCGCGTCGTGCGGTTCAGCAGCTTCACGCGCAGTCGCGCCTCGAGCTGCTGCACCTGCTGCGTCACCGTGGTCTTGCTCATGTGAAGCGTCTGCGCCGCCTTGGTGAAGCTGCCGGCCTCCACCACGCGGGCAAAGGCCCGCAGTGTGTCGAATCTGTCCATGTTCATGCCTCCGAACGATTGTTTGCTGCAAGCAAACAATCATTGTGCGACCTGCCTGTTTATCTCGCGGCGCCACCTGCGTAAGGTCGACCCCATCGCACTTTCAACCTACTCCCAACCTTTTCACGAAGGCTGTTCCATGTCATCCACACGCGACGTTGTCTTTCCCGCCGGCCGCCAGGCGCTCTACGAGCGCAACCGCTACTCGCCCGCGATCCGCTCCAATGGCTTTCTGTTCGTCTCCGGCCAGGTAGGCAGCCGCCCCGACGGCTCGCCCGAGCCCGATCTCGCCGCGCAGGTTCGCCTGGCGTTCGACAATCTCAATGCGATCCTCACGGCCGCCGGCGCCAGCTTCGCCGACGTGGTCGATGTGACGATCTTCATCGTCGATCCCGCCTCGAAGTTCGAGACCATCTGGAAGGCCGCTGCCGACCATTGGGGCGAAGCGCCGCACCCGACGCTCACGGGCGTGGGCGTGACCTGGCTCTATGGGTTCGACTTCGAGATCAAGGTGATTGCGCGCCTCCCGGCAGGTCCTTGTCCAGCATGCAATCGATGAACGCGCGCAATGCGGCCGGAAAGTGGCGCCGGCTGGGGTGATACAGAAACAGGCCCGGCCGCACTATCGACCAGTCCGCGAGCACCTGCACCAGCCGCCCCTCGGCGAGATGTTCATCGACGCGCCCGCGGTCGAACGCGTACACGATGCCCAGGCCCTGCAGCGCTGCGGCCACGCCGAGGTCCGAATGGTTGGTGACCAGGGGGCCGTCCACCGCCACCTCGATGCGCTTGCCTTTCTTCCCGAACTCCCAGCGGTAGGCGCTGCCGTCGACCTGCAGCCGCCAGTTGATGCAGGCGTGGCGTTGCAGGTCGGCCGGCGCGCGCGGTGTGCCGCGACGCTGCAGATAGTCGGGCGAAGCCACGGCGACCATCTTCACGTCCGGCGTGAGGCGCACGGCGATCATGTCTTTTTCCAGCCGCGCGCCCACGCGGATGCCGGCATCGAACCGGCCGGCAACGATGTCGCTCAGCCCGTCGTCGACCACGATGTCGAGCGCCACTTCGGGGTGCGCGCGATGGAACCGGGCGAGCCGCGGCGCGATGACCTGCGACGCGGCCATGGCGAGCGTGTTGATGCGCAGCGTGCCGCGCGTCTGCCCAGCCGCTGCGCTGGCTTCGTCCACCGCCTCGGCCATGTCGCGGAACAGCGGCGCGATGCGCGCATGCAACCGCGCGCCGGTGGCAGTGGGCGCCACGCTGCGGGTGGTGCGGTTCAGCAGCCGCGTGCCCAGCCGCGCTTCGAGCTGGCGAATGGTCTGGCTCAGCGCCGAAGGCGAGAGACCCAGGTGCTCGGCGGCACGCGCAAAGCTCGCGCGTTCCACCACCGCGGCAAAGGCCTTGAGCTCGGCGAAATCGGATCCGCGCATTCTGTATCGTCCTCTACATAGCTCCTGAAGATTCTAGGAGATTCACTAATCTATCCCGAGCGCGCATCCTGAGGGCTTCACCACCAAGGAGTCGTCACCATGAGCACCCTGATCCTTCCCGAACCGATCGCCGCCTACTTCGAGGCCGATCGACTGAATTCCGAAACCCTGATCGCATCGCTGGAGCTCACGGCATGAGCTTCGACCTTCAGCTGAAAGGCCAGCGGGCGCTGGTCACGGGCGGCACCAAAGGCGTCGGCGCCGCTGTCGTCGAGGTGTTGCGCGCGG
Organism: Variovorax sp. Soil_C_19; assembly: GCF_057657255.1. NCBI lineage: Bacteria > Pseudomonadati > Pseudomonadota > Betaproteobacteria > Burkholderiales > Comamonadaceae > Variovorax > Variovorax sp. Soil_C_19. The sequence continues at coordinate 4,629 of NZ_JBDGIV010000007.1, forward strand.
CCGGTGTGGAGGTGATGGCCACCGCCCGCGCTGCGCCCGTGCAACCGGCCGAGGGCGTGACCTATCTCGCCGCGGACCTGTCGACAGCGGAAGGCGCGGCGGAGGTTGTACGCGCAGTGCGCGAGCGCTGGGGCGGCGTCGACATCCTCGTCAATGTGGTCGGCGGTTCCAGCGCGCCTGGCGGCGGCTTCGCTGCGCTGGACGATGCGCAGTGGTTCGACGCGTTGAACCAGAACCTCATGCCAGCCGTGCGGCTCGACCGCGCATTGCTGCCTGCGATGCTGGCGCAAGGCGCCGGCGTCATCGTGCACGTCAGCTCGATCCAGCGCCTGCTGCCTCTGCCGGAATCAACGACCGCCTATGCGGCCGCGAAGGCGGCGTTGTCCACCTACAGCAAGGCCTTGTCGAAAGAGGTGACCCCGAAAGGCGTGCGCGTGCTGCGCGTGTCGCCCGGGTGGGTCGAGACCGAAGCGTCCGTCGCGCTGGCTCAGCGGCTGGCCACGCAGGCCGGCACCGACTACGAAGGCGGCAAGCAGATCATCATGCAATCGCTCGGCGGCATTCCGCTCGGGCGGCCTGCGAAGCCGCAGGAAGTCGCGGACCTGATTGCCTTCCTGGTGTCTCCGCGGGCGGCTTCGATCTCGGGTTCGGAGCACCTGATCGACGGGGGGACGGTGCCGACGGTGTAGGCGCGAAGCCGCACACGGCTCAGCGCGCGCCTTCGATCCGCGTCACAACCATCTTCCCTTCCACCTTTTCCGCATCGAACCGCACCTTGTCGCCCACCTGGAGCTTCTCGAGCAGCGCCGCGTCCTTCACGCCGAACACCATCGTCATGGGCGGCATGTCGAGGCTCTTGAGCGGGCCATGCTTGATCGTGAGTTTGCTGTTCTCCTTGTCGATTTTGCGGATCTCGCCGTCGGCGAGTTCGGCAGCAACAGCACCGGACACCGAGGCGATCACCAACAACGACGCGGCGAATGCCTTGCGGGTGAAATCACCCCAAAAATTCTTCATCATGCTTCTGTGCTCCTTCATCTGATCGATCACTTGGCTGCGGCACCAGCTGCCGCCACCTTGCCGACATTCACGGCCCCTTTCATGCCTGCGTCGTAGTGCCCCGGCTGCAGGCACCCGAAATCGACCTTGCCGGCCTCGGTGAAGCGCCAGACGATCTCGCCGGTCTTGCCGGCGGCCAGGGTCACCATGTTCGGCTCGGCATGTTCCATCTCGGGGTTCTTCTTCATCGCCTCGTAGTGCGCCTCGAGGTCCTTCTGGGTGCCGAGCACGAGTTCATGCTTCAGCTGCCCGGCGTTGCGGACGACGAAGCGCACGGTCTCGCCCTTCTTCACGCGGATGTCGGCTGGCGAGAAGCGCATGTTGTCGGTCATGTCGACATGGACGGTTCGCGTGGCCCGGGCCGCCACGCCGGGCCGGCCGATGGCGTTGCCGGCGTCGTGCCCATGGCCGCCGGCGTGGGTGCCGGCGGCCATGGCGCCTGTCGCCGCCAGGGTGGCGAACAAGATGGTGGTGTTGCGCAGGATGTGTTTCATGGTGTCCTTCGGGAGTGGGTAGTCAAAAACAGGAAAACAAGGATCAATGCCCCGCATGCCCGCCACGTGGCTTGCGCACCTGCACCTCGATGTCGGATGCGGGCATGTTCCGCGCGGGCATCGCGGCGGCGCCGGCGTGGCCGCCGTGCCGTTGCAGTGGTGGTGGCGGCGCCTCGGCGCCTGCGCCGTCGAGTTCATAGGCCACGGTGCCCTGGGGATGCTTGAACCACCCGGGGTTCGCGTAGTCGCCGGGCTTCTGGTCCTTGCGCACCTTGACGACGCTGAACATGCCGCCCATCTCGACCGAGCCGAACGGGCCCTGGCCGGCCATCATGGGTGCGGTGTTGTCGGGCAGCGGCATCTCCATCTCGGCCATGTCGGCCATGCCGCGCTCGCCCATGACCATGTAGTCGGGCACGAGCCGCGTGATCTGCCGTGCCACGTCCTTGTGGTCAAGGCCGATCATCGTGGGCACCTCGTGGCCCATCGCGTTCATCGTGTGATGGCTCTTGTGGCAATGGAAGGCCCAGTCGCCCTCCTCGTCGGCCACGAACTCGATCTGCCGCATCTGGCCGACCGCCACGTCGGTGGTCACCTCGTGAAAGCGCGTGCTGCGCGGCGTGGGGCCGCCGTCGGTGCCGGTCACCAGGAACTCGTGCCCGTGCAGGTGCATCGGGTGGTTGGTCATGGTGAGGTTGCCCATGCGGATGCGCACCTTGTCGTTGAGCCGCACGTTGAGCGAGTCGATGCCGGGAAAGATCCGGCTGTTCCACGACCAGAGGTTGAAGTCCAGCATCGTCATGATCTTGGGCGTGGCGCTGCCGGGCTCCACGTCGTACGCGTTGAGCAGGAACACGAAGTCGCGATCGACCTTCTCGATCAATGGATGCTCGCCCTTCGGGTGCGTGACCCAGAAACCCATCATGCCCATCGCCATCTGCGTCATCTCGTCGGCATGCGGGTGGTACATGAAGGTGCCGGGGCGGCGCGCGACGAACTCGTAGACGAAGGTCTTGCCCGGCCGGATCGGCGGCTGGGTCAGGCCCGAGACGCCGTCCATGCCGTTGGGCAGGCGCTGGCCGTGCCAATGCACGCTGGTGTGCTCGGGCAACCGGTTGGTCACGAAGATGCGCACGCGGTCACCTTCGACGACTTCGATGGTCGGGCCGGGCGACTGGCCGTTGTAGCCCCAGAGGTTGGCCTTGAAGCCGGGCGCCATCTCGCGCACCACGGGCTCGGCGACGAGATGGAACTCCTTCACGCCGTTGTTCATGCGCCATGGCAGCGTCCAGCCGTTGAGCGTGACCACGGGGTTGTAGGGCCGGCCGGTCGCCGGCACGAGCGGCGGCATGGTGTCGGGGCGGGTCTGCAGCACGGGCTCAGGCAAGGCGGCCATGGCGACCTTGCTCACGCCCGCGGCGGCGATGGCACCCGCGAGGAAATTGCGTCTGTTGGTCATTGGATTGGTCGTTCGAATGGTTCAGTGGGCGGGGCCGGCAGGCGCGGCAGTGCCCGCCGATGCGGCCATGGCCGTCGTGGCGCCGGGTTTGCCGATCAGCGATGCGGCGAGCGCCGCATCGGCCAGCCAGAACTGCTGCTGCGCGTTGATGGCGCCGGTCACGCTCGCGATCTGGTCACGCGCCTCGGCGAGCAGCTCGAACACGCCGATCAGCATGCCGTTGTAGCGAAGCACGTTCTCGTCGGCCATGGCCTGGCGCAGCGGCACGATCTCGTCGCGGTAGTGCCGCGCGATGTCGTAGGCGGTGCGGTAGGCCGAGTAGCCCTCTCGCAGCTGCGACGAAGCGCCGCGCACGGCGGCGTCGTAGCGATGGGCCGCGGCCAGCGAGCGCGCATCGAGCGCATCGCGCTGCGCCGAGCCCCAGTCGAACAGCGGCAACCGGATGTCGAGCTCGAAGCCGCGCCGCGTGCTGCGGTGGCCGTCGGCATTGTCGAACACGGTGTCGCGCCGCCCGCCCACCTCCACGTCGATGAAGCTCGACAGCAGGTTGAGGCCCTGCGACCGGCCCGCCACGTCGAGCTGCGCGCGCGCCAGCTGCACGTCGAGCCGCTGCGCGGTGGCAGTGGCGGCCACCTCGCCCGCTTCGCGCGGCGCCTTCGGCAGATCGGGCAGCCGTTCGGGCAGCGCCAGCCTGGCGGCCTGTGCGTCGTCGAGGCCGAGCACGCGCACCAGTTCCTCGCGCGCGGCAGTGGCGGCATGCTGCGCCGAGGCCAGCTGCGTGGCCGCGTCGGCATAGAACACCTGTTGGCGCGCACGCTGCAGCTTGCTGAAGTTGCCGATGCGCTGCATGCGCCGTGCGAGCTCCGCACTGGCCTCTGCGGCGCTGTTCACCTGGCGCGCGTAGTGCAGCAGCTGCTGTGCGGCCACGGCGCGCACCCAGGCCTGGCGCACCTGCGTGACCTGGTCGACCACCGCACCGGTGAGCTGCACCCTGGCCGCGGCCGACTGGCTGCGTGCCATCGACAGCCGCTGCGGCAGCAGGATCAGGTCGACGAGCCCGATGGACAGCAGCCGCCCGAGTTCGAGCTCGCTGTCCATGCGCATGCGCTCGAAGCTGAACACCGGGTTCGCGATCCGGCCGCCCTGGTCGGCCGCGGCCATGTCGGCCCAGCCCTCGGCGACGAGCGCCTGCACGGCGGGGCTGTTGGCCAGCGCCAGCCGCACGGCGTCGTTCTGCGACAGCGGGCGGGACAGCAGGTCTTCGGCCAGCGCTGCACGGCGCTCACGCTGCGCGGGGGTGCGCGCCAGTTCGAGCTGGCCGTGCGTGAATTGGCCGGCCTGCGTGTTGGTGTCCTGCAGGGCCTCGTCGATGCCGACCGAGGCGCAGCCGGCCAGCGCGAGCACCGCGAGCGCGGCCGCCACGGGACGCAGCGGCAACAACAGCATGCGACTCATGGCTGCTTCTCCTTCGACGGCGCGGGGTCGTGGCGATGGTGATCCGCATGCGGATCGGGGGGCGCGGTTTGGCCCGCGCCGCCCGCTTCGGACGACGGCTCGGCTGCTTCCCTGGCATAGGCGCGCCATCCGCCACGGCGGTGGACCGTGTCGTTGGCTTCCTTCCAGGGAATGGGCTTCTCGTCGGCGAAGGCTTGGTAGCCCTCGAATGCGCTCTGGTAGCGCGGGATGGCGGTTGCGGGAGCGGGCTGTGCCACGGCAGCGGACGCCGCCGCCATGGCGGAAAAGACGGCCAGCCAGGCGGCCGGCAAAGAATGGAACATGGAGTCGGTCCTCGCGCGTTCAGGAACGGAATGCGTCGGCGCGGCCCGCGAAAGCGGCCGTGCGCGGATGACGCAGGCGATGCAGGCGCTCGCCCGTGGTCCGAACGGACCGCGAGCGCGCGCGAATCAGCAACGCTTCAGGCGCGAGGAGGTCGGTCGAGAAGGCGCGGCGCGACCGTGGCCAGCGCGGAGGGCGGCTCGGTCAGGTCGGCGCGGGGAAGACCCTGGAACACGACGAGTTCCAGCGTGCAGGTGAGCGCGGTCGCCTGGCAGGCGCCGCAGTTTCCGCACTTGTGCGCGGCATCGTCGGATGCATGGATGGACCCTGTCCCGGCATCGTCTGCCGCGGACGCGTGCATCGCATGGGCGTCGTGCGAGGCAGCGGGTGCCGCGCTCGCCACGCTGCCATGCTCGGATTCGCAGAATGCCATGGCCGCCGCCGCATAGGCCTGGAAAGGCACTGCGAGCGCGACGAGCCAGAAAACGAAGAGGCGGACCCTTTGCATGCTGCCTATTCTAAGAGGCCTGAGAGACAAGCTTGCGCCGGAGGCCGCTCGCGGGTCTCAGCGCGGGCCGAGCCGCGAATAGGTGTCCCAGTTGGGTTGCGATCGCGCGGCCTCCAGCTCGGCTACAACTTCCTGCCGCGACTTGGCGGGCCCAACCTTTGGCGTCGCACGCACGCCCCAGCGCAGCATGCCCGCCCATTGGGGGCTTTTTTGCGCGGCGGCCAGATCGGCAGCAGCCTCTGCGCTCGTCTTCGGCTTGCCCGCGGCGGCTGGGTGATAGACGATGCCCGCTTCGGTCGGTGCGAAATGCGATGGCCCGTCGGCGAACGCCGTGAGCGGCACCGCGGCCATGCTGCCGAAGCCAAGGGCCAATGCGAGAGAGAGGGTATGGCGGTTCGTCATGAGGAGTTTCCTTCGGTCGATGTCAGTAAGAGACGCATTCCTGCGATCGCCGGCTGCCCTTTTACAAACCGGCGATGCGAGCCTTTCGACTTGCACGGCTCAACTCTAGAAATCGCATCCGTCGATCACCCGTCATTTGCATTACAAAGAAGTAATCTGCGCCTGCCCTGCCTGCGGCTACCATCCCCGCCATGCGAATCCTGGTCATCGAAGACGAACCGAAGCTCGGCGACTACCTGCAGAAAGGGCTCTCCGAAAGCGGCTTCGTGGTCGATCTCTCACGCACCGGCATCGAAGGACGTCAACTTGCGCTCGATGGCGAGTACGACCTGCTGGTGCTCGATGTGATGCTGCCGGGCATCGACGGCTTTGCCGTGCTGGAGGGCGTGCGCAAGTCCAAGGCCATGCCCGTGCTGATGCTCACGGCGCGCGACGAGGTGGCCGACAGGGTCCGCGGGCTGCAAAGCGGTGCCGACGACTACCTGGCCAAGCCGTTCGCGTTCTCGGAACTGCTGGCCCGCATCCAGGCGCTGCTGCGGCGTGGCCAGCTTCGGGAAGTCTCCGCCTACGTCCTCAAGGACCTGACCCTCGACATTGCGGCGCGCAAGGCCAACCGCAGCGGCCAGCGCCTGGACCTCACGGCCAAGGAGTTCGCGCTGCTGACGCAATTGATGCGCCGGCAAGGCAACGTACTCTCGCGCACGCAGCTCGCGGAACTGGTGTGGGACATGAATTTCGACAGCGACACCAACATCGTCGAAGTGGCCATTCGCCGCTTGCGCAGCAAGCTCGACGATCCGTTCAGGGAAAAGCTCCTGCACACCGTGCGCGGCATGGGCTACGTGCTCGAAAGCCGCCAGGGTCCCGATCGGTGAGCACGCGTTCGATCGAGCGCTCGCTGTCGCGCTGGTTCGCGGCCCAGACACTGGCGGGATTGAGCGTGGTGTGCATCGCGATCTACGTGGTGACATCCTGGAGCTTCCAGGTCAAGCAGGAGAGCGAGTTCGAACGCCAGTCCGAGCTGGTGTGGCACCTGATCCAGGAATCCCGCGACAACCCCGGCGGCGACAGCTTGCGCCACAAGCTCGACGACTTCTTCGCCACCCACTCCGAAATCAGCCTCGTGCTTCGACAAGGCGACACGGTCATCTACGCCTCTCAACCGCGCCGCACGTCGGCGCTCTGGCAATGGATGCCCGGCACGGGACAACGGCACCCTTCCGAGGCCGGCACCATGCAACTGCAGCTCGCCATCGACGTTCAGGAAGACCGGCGGTTGCTGACGCGCCTCGCCTGGACACTCGTCGGCGCGGTGGTGTTCGGTGCCTTGCTGGTCGCCTGGACCGGCTCGCTGCTGGTGCGCCGCGGCCTCAAGCCGCTGCAGACGCTGGTTCAACAGACCGCGGCCACAGGCCCTGCATTTCCAGGGCGTCGCATCGACCCCGCGCCCTACACCTCGGAGATCAGGCCCTGGGTGGTCCAGTTCAACGCGGTGCTCGATCGCGCCGAACAGGCCTACCAGCAGCTCGAAGCCTTCAATGCCGATGTCGCGCACGAACTGCGCACCCCGCTCGCGAACCTGACCGGCATGGTCGAGGTCGAACTGGCGCGGCCGCGCTCGGCGGAGGAGCTGCACGAGGTGCTCCTGTCCGTGCTCGAAGAGGCGCGGCGCATGTCCACCATCGTGGCCGATATGCTCTTCCTGTCGCATGCGGACCGCGGCGCCGTCGCACGGCGCTCGGTGCCGGTCAGCCTGGCGCAGCAGGTGCGCACGGTGCTCGACTTTCACGAGGCGATGCTCGAGGCCTCGGGCCTGTGGGTCGAGCTCCGGGGCGACGCACAGGTCGGCATCGACGCAGGCTTGGTGCGGCGGGCGCTGTCGAACCTGTTGAGCAACGCAAGCCGCTACGCGATACCGGGGTCCAGCATCGCAGTGACGATCGACGAGGATGCTGACGGTGTCTGGATCAAGGTTGCGAATCGCGGCGAGCCGATTCCGGCCGAACTGCTGCCGCAGCTCTTCAAGCGGTTCTATCGGGGCGAGCGCTCCCGCACCGCATCGTCCGAGCACCACGGGTTGGGCCTCGCGATCGTGGCGGCGATCGCGCGCATGCATGGTGGACAGACCTGCGCATCGTCGTGCTCGGGCGTGACGGAGATCGGCTTTTCGCTGACGGCAGACGCGGCACGGCAACTGCCGCGCGTGGTTTAGCATCGCCAGCCTTCCCACAGACTGGCGACAGAACCATGGCGCGACAACGCATCAGCTCAGGCTCCACCTTCGAGGAACAGATCGGCTATTCGCGCGCCGTGGTGGCGGGCGACTGGGTCTTCGTCTCGGGCACCACCGGCTTCGACTACGCGACGATGACCATCGCCGAGGGCGTCGTCGCGCAGGCCGAGCAGTGCCTGAAGAACATCGTGTCGGCGCTGGCGCAGGCCGGCGCGACCATAGACGACGTGGTGCGCGTGACCTACGTGCTGCCCGACGGCACCGACTTCGAGGTCTGCTGGCCCGTGCTGCGCAAGTACTTCGGCAGCGTTCGCCCGGCCGCGATGATGATCTCGGCCGGGCTCGCGGACCCGCGCATGAAGATCGAGATCGAGGTCACGGCATTGAAGGGCTCGGGCTGACCCGCAGCCTGAACGATCAGGGCGCCATGCCCACCAGCCGAAGCAGGTTGCCGCGCGCCACCGCTTCACGCGCGGCCGGCGCGAGCTGGCGCAGCAGGTTCTGCACACTGGCGAACTTCATCGCCTCCAGCGGGGCCGAGCGATGGCTCGCATCGGTGCCGACCATGAAGCGGTGCGGCATGTCCTCGATCAGCCGCAGCCACTCGGGCCACACGTTCTCGTGATCCCGGAGGATCGTGTAATCGGGCGAGCGCGGATGCCGCGGCCAGGTGCGTGCGCTGAGCTCGTAGTGGAGGTTGGGATGGCGCTCGAGCATGCGCCGCGCCAGGAACAGCGGCGTGTAGCCGCCATGGGCCCAGATTACGTCGACATCGCGAAAGCGCTCGAGCATCTCGCCCAGTTCGGCCATGCGGGTCGACTCGACGTGCACCATCACCGGCACCTTGTGCTTGCGCGCGAGCGCCATGATGCCGGTCATCATCGCGCCGGTGGGGCTGAAGTCGGTCTCGGCGAAGCCGGCCGACGGAAAGTGCGCGGCCGAGATCTCGCCGATGCCCTTGAACTCGCCCGACGAGAGCAAGGCATCGAGTTGCGCGAGCAGCGACGGGTCGTCGCTCTCCCAGGCGGGCCGGTAGGCCGTGCGCTCGGGCGAGATCGACGCGAACGGGATCAGCCGGCCCGGATGGCGGCGCGCCGCTTCCAGCACCGTGTCGTTGCTGCTCCGGCCGCCCCAGAACACCACCGCATTCGTGGCGCCCCAGCGCGCCATCAGCTGCAGCTGCATGTCCGGGTCGTTCAGGTGCACGTGCGCATCGGCGAACGGGACTAACTCCGGGTCCGCACCGGAGAGCGGCTGGGCGCATGCGGGCAGTGCAAGCGAAAGGCAGGCGGCGGACAACAGTGCGACAGCAAGGCGCATGGGCGGCGAGATCAGATGAAAACGACGCACGCATGATGCCGCAACGCGCGGCTTTTCAGCGCTCCCCGTCGAGCTTCACCCCCGCTTCGCGGATCACCTTGCCCCACATCGCGCGGTCGGCCGTGATGAAGGCCGCGAACTCGGCCGGCGTGTTGCAGCGCAGTTCGCCGCCGTAGTCGCGCCACTTGCGGGCGAGCTCGGGCGACTGGCAGGCCTTCTGCATCGCGGCGCTAAGCTTGTCGAGCACCGGCTTCGGCGTGCCTGCGGGCGCCAGGATGCCCTGCCACGCGATCGGCGCGTAGTCGGGCAGGCCGGCCTCGGCGAAGGTCGGCACATTGGGAAAGCTCGCCGACCGTTCCTTGCCCGTGATGGCCAGCAATTTGAGCTTGCCGGCGTGGATGTTGCCGGCGGCCGCGGGCAGGCCGTCGAACATCAGCTGCACCTGCCCGGCCAGGAGGTCGGTGTAGGGGCTGTTGCTGTTGTAGGGCACGAGATTCGTCTTGACGCCTGCGGCGCGGTTGAACCACACGGCCGACAGGTGCGAATAGCTGCCGATGCCCGCGGTCGCGACCGCCACCGAATCGGGCCGTGCCTTGAGTGCGGCGATCAGCGCGCGCGCGTCCCGAGCCTCGACGCCCCGCGCGGCGATCAGCCCGGTGTTCAGCACGCCGAGCAGGCTCACGGGGGCGAAGTCCTTCTCGGCATTGAATGGCAGCTTCGCATAGAGATGCGGCACCACCGAGAGCGAACTGGTGGTGCCGATGTAGAGCGAGTAGCCGTCGGCCGGCGCCTTGGCCGCGGCCTCGGTGCCGATGATGTTCGAGGCACCGGGGCGGTTCTCGACGAAGAAGCTCTGGCCGAGGAGCTTCGTGAGTTCGGCCGCGATCTCGCGCGCGTTGGCGTCGGGCCCGCTGCCTGCCGGGAAGGGGGCAATGATGCGCACCGGCTTGGCTGGGTAGTCGGCCTGCGCGGCCGCGGCCGCGCCGAGCGCCGCAAGCGCGACGCCTGCCAGCCAGCGCATGGCCGGCATTGTGGTCCTGATCGAAAGCTGCATGGTTTGTCTCCGTATGGGAATGCGTGCGGGGCGCACGGACCGGATGATGTAATAAAACATTCAAATTGTCAAAATACGATAACCACGCTATTATTTGCCCATGCGGCAGTGCGAATTGCCGTACTACTTATCGCATGGAGACATTCGAATGACATCGACCAGCACCCCCGGCCTGCAGTTCAGCCACATCGGCCTCTACGTCACCGACCTGCCGCGGATGGCGCGCTTCTACAAGCAGGCGCTGCGCTTCACGCAGACCGATGCGGGCGATCTGGGCGCGGTGCAGCTGGTGTTCCTGAGCCGCGATCCCGGCGAGCACCACCAGCTGGTGCTGGCCACGGGCCGGCCCGCCGATGCCGGCTTCAACGTGGTCAACCAGATCTCGTTTCGCGTGCCCGACCTCGCGGCGCTGCGCTGGTTCCACGAGCGGCTCATCGCCGAAGGCGGCACCGACATGCATCCGGTCACGCATGGCAACGCGGTGTCGGTCTACGGCCGCGACCCCGAGGGCAACCGGCTCGAGCTCTTCATGGACACACCCTGGTACTGCGAGCAGCCGCTGCGCGAGCCGATCGACCTGGCGCTCCCCGACGCGGAGATCCTGGTGCGCGCCGAAGCCATCGCCAAGCGCTTTCCAAACTTCATGCCGCGCGCGCAATGGCAGGCCGAGGTGGCGCGCCGCATGGCGCAGGACCAGCAGCGTGGTTGAGCCCGCGCAGCGCTGCCACGACGTGGCAATCGTCGGGCTCGGCCCCACCGGGGCGGTGCTTGCGAACCTGCTCGGTGCCGCGGGGCTTTCGGTGCTGGTGCTCGAGAAGGAACGCGAGGTTTTCGCGCTGCCGCGCGCGATCCATTTCGACGGCGAGGTGCTGCGCATCCTGCAGGCCGCCGGGCTGCGCGAAGAGGCGTTGGCCATCGCACGGCCCGGCGAGCAGGGCATGCATTTCGTCAATGCCGCGGGCGAGACCATGCTGATCCGCGGCGGCACCGCCGCGCTCGGGCCGCACGGCGGCGCCAACAACTACTACTTCCACCAGCCCGAGCTCGAGGCCGTGCTGCGGACAGGACTCAAGCGCTTCGCCAACGTCGAGGTGCGGCTCGGGCATGAGCTCGCCGGCATCTCGCAGGACGCGGACGGCGTCACGCTCGAGGTGCGCGACCTGCTGCACGAGGGCGCGCGCACGTCGCGCGTGCGGGCGCGCTATGCGGTCGGCTGCGACGGCGCGCGCTCGCCGGTGCGCCGCCACATGCAGAGCGCCATGGTCGACCTCGGGCTGCGCCAGCCGTGGCTGGTGTTCGACGTGGTGCTGCGCGAGTCGGTCGACCTGCCCGGCCACACGGTGCAGTACTGCGATCCGGCACGCCCCATGACCTATTGCAACGTGGTCGGCAACCGGCGCCGCTGGGAGATCATGGTGCTGCCCGGCGACGACCGCGAGGCGCTGGTGCAGCCCGCATCGCTCTGGCGGCTGGTCGCGCCCTGGCTGCAGCCCGAGCAGGCGCGGCTGGAACGCGCGGCCATCTACACCTTCCATTCGGTCATCGCCCAGGGCTGGCGCCAGGGCCGGCTGCTGCTCGCGGGCGACGCCTGCCACCAGACGCCGCCCTTCCTCGGCCAAGGCATGTGCGCCGGCCTCCGCGATGCGGCCAACCTGGGCTGGAAGCTCGAGGCCGTGCTCGCGCAGCGGGCCCCGGCCTCGCTGCTCGACACCTACGAGTCGGAGCGCGCGCCGCATGTGCGCGCGCTGATCGAGATGGCGGTGCGGCTCGGCGACATCATCCAGACCACCGATCCCGTGCGCGCGGCCGAGCGCGATGCGCGGTTTCGCGCCGGCCGGCCCGAGGTCTTCGAGCTGCCGCCGCAGATGCTCGGTGCCGGCGCCTTCGAGCCGGCGCCCGGCACGCCCGCCGGCCGCCCGTTTCCGCAGCCGCGCCTGGGCGACGGCCGGCTGCTCGACGAGCTGCTCGGACGCCGCAGCGCCGTCATCGGCCGCGCCGACGCGCTCGCCACCGCGGCACCCGCGACCGCCGAGCGCTGGCGGCGCAGCGGTGCGCTCGTGATCGATCGGCCCGAGGCGCCGATCGGCGATTGGCTCGACGCCCATGCGGCCCATGCGGTGATACTGCGGCCCGACCGATATATCGTCGGTGTCGCGCGCACGGGGGCCGATCTGGATCGCATTTCGCAATACCTCCCCGTCGCGCCATGAAACCCTGGAGGAATTGGCGTGCCGGAAAAATCCATGTCCAGCCTGGGACGGATGCTGGGCGTGCTCGACCTGTTCGACGACACGCATCTCACGCGCACGGCCGAGGACATCGCGGCCACGCTCGACGTCTCGCTACCCACGGGCTACCGCTATGTGCGGCTGCTGCTCGAGGCCGGGCTGCTGCAGCGCGTGGAAGATTCGCACTACGCGCTGGGGCCGCGCATCATCCTGCTCGACCACTACATCCGCAAGGCCGACCCGGTGCTGCGCGAAGGCGTTCCGGTGATGCGCGAACTGGTCGCGGCCACGGGCTTCGACTGCGTCGCCTCCGGGCTCTTCGGCATGCAGGTGCTCGACACGCACCGCGAGATGGGCGGCGTGCCCGCCACGCTGGCCTACGGCCGCGGGCGGCCGCGGCCGCTCTTTCGCGGCGGTGCGCCCAAGGTGCTGCTCGCTACCTTCGCGCCGGCGCAATTGCGCAAGGTGTTCGATGCGCGCCACGACGAGGCGGTGCAGAGCGGCCTGCCGGCCGAATGGAGCGAGTTCCGCCGCCACTACGCGGCGATCCGCAAGGCCGGCCACTACGTGTCGATCGGCGAACTCGAGCCACAGCTCGCGGCCGTCGCCGCGCCGATCCGCAAGGCCGACGGGGGCGCCTGGGCGGCGATCTCGCTGGTCTTCGACACCTCGCGCCTCGCCATCGTCGATCTCGAAAAGCTGGTCCACCTCGTCACCGAAGGCGCGTCGCGCATAGGAGGTCGGCTGGCGTAGGTGCTTCCTTTCAACCTTCCCCACCAACCTTCCTCACGGACAGACCATGAAATTCATCAGCTACCAATACAACGGCACCGACAGCTACGGCGCGGTGACGGGCGAAGACCGCGTCGTCGACCTGCGTGCGGTCTTCGGCGCGCGCGCCGCCGATCTCAAGGCGCTGATCGCGGCAGACCTGCTCGGCGAAGCGGCCGCGGCCGTCGCCGGTGCGCGCGAAACGCTGCCGCTGAACGCGCTCGGCCTGCTGCCCGTGATCCCGAACCCGGGCAAGATCGTCTGCGTCGGCCTCAACTACGGTGAGCATGTGCGCGAGACCGGCCGCGAAGTGACCGAGAAGCCCACCCTCTTCCTGCGCGTGGCCGAGTCGCAGGTGGCGCACGGCGAAGACATCGTGCTGCCGCCGGAATCGTCGAAGCTCGATTACGAAGGCGAGATCGCCGTCGTCATCGGCCAGGGCGGACGCCGCATCGCCGAGGCCGATGCCTGGAACCACATCGCGGGCTACGCCTGCTACAACGACGGCAGCCTGCGCGACTGGCAGTCGGCCACGCCGCAGTGGACCGCCGGCAAGAACTTCTGGCGCACCGGCGGTTTCGGCCCATGGCTGGTCACGCGCGACGAGATCGCCGACGGGCAGGTCATGACGCTCGTGACGCGGCTCAACGGCCAGGAGATGCAGCGCACCACCACCGACAAGCTGATCCACAGCATCCCGCGCCAGATCGCGCACATCTCGGCCTTCATGCCGCTGGCGCCGGGTGATGTGATCGTCACCGGCACGCCGGGCGGCGTGGGCGCCAAGCGCACGCCGCCGGTGTGGATGAAGGCTGGAGACGTGGTCGAGGTCGAGGTCGATGCGATCGGCGTGCTGCGCAACGGCATCCGCGCCGAGTGAGCCTGTGAGCGCGGCGCGGCATCGCGGGCAGTTAGCATCTCGAGAGAACCGATGCTCCACCCCGAGGAACGCGCATGGCCAAGCCCCACACCACCGTCCCTTCCGCCAGTCCTTCCACCGACAGCGAGCCGGCCGCTTCGGCGCTGATCGACCGCAAGATCGCCGAGCTCGGCGACTGGCGCGGCGCGACGCTCGGCCGCATGCGCGCACTGATCCGCGAGGCCGTGCCCGAGGTGGTGGAAGAAGTGAAGTGGATGGGCACGCCCGTGTGGTCGCACCACGGCATCCTGTGCACCGGCGAGACCTACAAGGCCTGGGTCAAGCTGACCTTCGCCAAGGGCGCGTCGCTCGACGATCCGGCCGGCCTTTTCAACGCGAGCCTCGACGGCAACATGCGCCGCGCGATCGACATCCGCGAAGGCGAGTCGGTGGATGCGGTCGCATTCAAGGCGTTGGTCCGTTCGGCGGCCGCGCACAACGCGTCCAAGGTCAAGGCCAAGACCGCGACGAAACCCAAGACGGCATAGGCGCAGCGCCATGCACCACCTGTTCAACGTCTTCGGCCAGATGGTCCGCGTCGAACGCAGCAGCGACGGCGGCGCGTGGCGGCCCTGGCTCGTAAGCCCCGAAGGCAAGCGCCGGCCGATGGAGCTCGCGATTCCTCCCGAGCTCGCAGCCGGCGAGCTCGGGCAATATCTCTACGACATTTACCACGAGAACGCGACGCCGACGAACGGCGATGTGTTCGAGGTGACTGCGGGCGCACCCTCGGGCGCATCGCCATGAGCCTTTCCATCGAGCCCGTTGCCGAGGCCCACTTCGGGGGCCTGCACGCCGCACTCGACGCGGTCGCGCGCGAGAAGACATACCTCGCCTTCACGCAGGCACCCCCGCGCGAGGCGGCCTTCGAGTTCTACCGCTCGGTCATCGCCGGTGGCGACTGCATGTTCGTCGCGCTCTGGAACGCGCAGGTCGTGGGCTGGTGCGATGTGCTGCCGGTGCGCGGCGAGGCGCGCGCGCACGTCGGCACGCTCGGCATCGGGCTGCTGCCATCGTTCCGGCGGCGTGGCATCGGCGAGCTGCTGTTGAAGACCGCGATCGCGGGCGCCTGGGCCCGCGGGCTCACGCGCATCGAACTGAGCGTGCGCACGGACAACGCGAGTGCCAAGGCGCTGTACCAGCGGCTCGGTTTCGCCACCGAAGGACTGCTGCGGCGCGCCACCCGCGTGGACGGCCGCTACGAGGACAGCCACGCGATGGCGCTGCTGCGCGAGGATGACGACTCGCCGGCCGGGCCGGGATGACGCTCGCCCCGATGTCGAGCCGCCCTGCTCCCGAACGCCTCGGCCTCATGATCGCAGCACGACGTGGCGCGCCACCTCGACGGCCTCAGCTGGTCTGCAGCGCCGCCGACTGAGCGGGACTGGCCGGATCCCGTTGCCATCTTCGGCCGGGCGGCCGCCTCTTCGACCGCCTCTTCGACCGCCTCTTCGACCGCCTCTTCGACCGCCTCTTCGACCGCCTCTTCAGACGTCCAAAGTACTCGTCTGACGCGGTCGAATGCCAGAGGCCTCGGGTTTTCCCCCTCCTGTTGTCTGGGGACGTTACGGCGTTCCGTCCTGCTTCGTAACGTAACGACAACCCACGCAACCGGCTCAAAACCGCTTGAAAGCGTGATCTTTTGCGCATTTTTGGCCTTTTGAGGGGGTCTTTGAACACGGCACGCAACTTGCCCCTGTGTTCGGACTATTCACCGAGGAGGCCCTCATGGCTGTTGCTGACAATTCGAATTCTTCTTCTGCCCTGGCGAGCGACAGCAAGGTCGCTCCCGTAGTGATTGCACAGAGCGGGCAGACGCCCGTCATGTCCGGCGGTGTGGCGCCTGTGGTCGCCGGAATGGCGCCGGAAGCCCGCGGCATTGGCTCGATCACCGAGGCCACGCCAGGAACCATGGTGATCCGCGACGGCGTGCAGATGCCCGTGAACGGATCGCAAGCGCTGATTCCCGGCGACCGCGTCATCGTGCCCCAGGACGGCACTGCCAATGTGATCTTCCCCGGCTCGGCCTCCAACAAGGCCCCGCTCGCCGGCGTCCTCACCGGCGGCACCGACGCCACCATCGGCTCGACCAAGCTGCCTGGCGGCCTCGAGCAGGTCAATGTCGACGTGGCGGCCGGCGATCTCCAGATGACACCGCCCGACAGCGACGCCGATGCTGCAGCAGTCGCAGTGACGAAATCCGTGCCCGCAGCTGGCGGCATCGGCCTTGGCGAGTTCGCGCTCGGCGCACTCGGTGCCGTCGGCCTTGGCGCTGCGCTGGGCGGCGGCGGTGGCGGCAGTGACGGCGGCTTCGTTCCTTTCTTCTCCGGCATCGGTGGTACGCCTCCCCCGGGCGGAGGTGAGGACACCGATGCGGACGCTGATTCCGATGCGGACGCTGATTCCGATGCTGACGCCGACGCCGATGCCGATGCCGATGCCGATGCCGATGCCGATGCCGATGCCGATGCCGACGCCGACGCCGACGCCGACGCCGACGCCGACGCAGATGCTGATGCTGATGCTGATGCCGACGCAGATGCTGATGCTGATGCTGATGCCGACGCAGATGCAGATGCTGATGCTGATGCCGACGCAGATGCAGATGCAGATGCAGATGCAGATGCAGATGCAGATGCCGATGCCGATGCCGATGCCGATGCAGATGCCGATGCCGACGCCGATGCCGATGCAGATGCCGATGCGGACGCCGATGCGGACGCCGATGCGGATGCGGACGCCGATGCGGATGCGGACGCTGATGCAGATGCAGATGCGGACGCTGATGCAGATGCAGATGCAGATGCAGATGCGGATGCGGATGCGGACGCTGATGCAGATGCGGATGCAGATGCAGATGCAGATGCCGATGCCGATGCCGATGCCGATGCGGACGCTGATGCAGATGCGGACGCTGATGCCGATGCAGACGCAGACGCAGACGCAGACGCAGATGCAGACGCAGACGCAGATGCAGATGCCGATGCAGACGCCGACGCCGACGCCGACGCAGACGCTGATGCAGACGCAGACGGCGACGCCCTCCTCAATCCGGGCGACGACCTCCTCGGCGGCATCATCGGCTCGACCGGCGACGGCCTCGGCCTGGGCGACTCGCTCGATCCGCTTACCGGCGTCATCGACGAAACGACCGACCTGGTCGACAACATCCTGGCCCCAGTGCTGGGTGAGGAATTCACGCCCGACAATCCGAACCAGTTCGACCCGGTGGACGACGTGGCAGAGACCGTGCTCGACAGCGTCGGCGAAGCCATCAGCCCCGCGCTGGACGGCCTGCTCGGCGCTGGCGCCACCGATTCGCTGGTCGGCCAGGTCGACTACGTGACCGATGCGCTCCAGAACGGCCTCGACAACCTCGTGGGCACCGACGGCATCCTGAGCGGCGCCACCGAAGCGCTCGGCTTGGACGGCGTCGTCAACGACCTGGTCGGTGACGGCGGCGTGGTCGAGAACGTGGTCGAGGGCCTGCTCGGCGACAACAGCCTCGTGGCCGGCCTGGTCAGCGAAGAAGGTCTCGTGGGTGGCCTGCTCGCCGAAGAGGGCCTGGTCGGCGGCCTGCTCGCCGAAGACGGTGTGGTCGACGGCCTGCTCGGCAGCGTGATGAACGACGACGGACTCGTGGGTGGCCTGATCGGCGATGACGGCCTGCTGGGCGGCCTGCTCGGCGGACCGCTCGGCGAAGAGGGCCTGCTGGGCACCCTGCTCGGCGACGACGGTGCGCTCGGCGGCCTGCTGGGCGACGAAGGCCTGGTCGGTGGCCTGCTCGGCGGCGACGGCGCCCTTGCCGGCCTGCTCGGCAGCGAAGGCCTGACCGGCGGTCTGCTGGGCCAGGACGGCGTGGTGGACAACCTGCTGGGCGCTGACGGCGTGCTGGGCGGCGTGCTCGCCGACAGCCCGCTGGGTGGCCTGCTCGGCGGCGAAGACGCCCTGCTTGGCGGTGTGCTCGATGGCGTGCTCGGCGACAACGGCCTGCTTGGTGGCCTGCTTGGCGACGGCGGTGCCGGCGGCATTCTCTTCGGCTCCGGCGGCCTGCTGGGTAACGACGGTCCGGTCGGTGGTCTGTTGAACGGAGACCTCCTCGGCGGCGACCTGCTGGACGGCGTGCTCGGCGAAGACGGCCTGCTCGGTGGTCTGCTGGGTGGTGGCCTATTGGGTGGCGACCTGCTCGGCGGTGACCTGCTGGGCGGCGTGCTCGGTGAAGACGGCATCGTCGGCGGCCTGCTCGGTGGCGACCTCCTGGGTGGCGACCTGCTCGGCGGCATCCTCGGCGAAGACGGCCTGGTAGGCGGCCTGCTCGGTGGCGACCTCCTTGGTGGCGATCTGCTCGGCGGCATCCTCGGCGAAGACGGCATCGTCGGCGGCCTGCTCGGTGGCGACCTCCTTGGTGGTGACCTGCTTGGCGGTGTGCTCGGCGAAGACGGCATCGTCGGCGGCCTGTTGGGCGGCGACCTCCTCGGCGGTGACCTGCTCGGCGGCGTGCTTGGCGAAGACGGCATCGTCGGCGGCCTGCTCGGTGGTGACCTCCTCGGCGGCGACCTGCTCGGCGGCGTGCTTGGCGAAGACGGCATCGTCGGCGGCCTGCTCGGTGGCGACCTCCTTGGCGGCGACCTGCTGGGCGGCGTGCTTGGCGAAGACGGCATCGTCGGCGGCCTGCTCGGTGGTGACCTCCTCGGCGGCCTGCTCGGTGGCGACCTGCTCGGCGGCGGCGCAGTGGCCAACATCCTCGAACCGGTGTTCGACACGGTTGGCAGCGCGGCAGAAACCCTGGCGCCGGTGATCGGCACCGTCTCCGAAGTGGCCCAGCCCGTGACCGACATCCTGGCCGGTACGGGCACCACGCTGGCGCCGGTGGTCGAGACCGTTGCGGGTCTGGTCGACACGGTGGAACAAGCTGCGCCGGCGCTGACCGACGCCGTGACCCCGATCACCAGCCTGGTCGATCAGGTCGCGGGCGGCAACAGCGTGCTGACGCCGGTGTCGAGCATCCTGCACGGCCTGCTCGGCTAAGGACGAAAGGACAACAAGAGGAGAAGAACGACAGCCCCCAGGGACAGGCCGCATCGGCCTGTCCCCGCGGGGAAACGTTGTCGAAGAGGGCCTACCCGCCCGGATCGCAGCGCCAGCCTCGGCCATCGCCGAAGCCAGGCGCAACGCGATGCCTTCGAAGAACGAACTGCAGCAGCCGGGGATGATTGACTCATCGCCCGGCTGCTTTTTTTGAAAGCACGCACGCGCCAACTGCACCACGGCCGTGGGGAGCCGACGTGCGCGCCATTCTGCCGCTGCACTACCATCCGCCCATGTCCACGACACCCCACTTCACCGTCCGCCAGCTCGCGGCGGAAGACGAGCGGTTGATGAACGGCCTGCTCACCATGTTCGGTCAAGCCTTCGATGACCCCGAGACCTACACAGCACGCCGACCCCGGCCCGAATACCTTCGGCAGCTGCTCGCGGGCGATGCCTTCATCGCGCTCGCGGCCTGCGAGGGCGAGCAGGTGATCGGCGGACTGGCGGCCTACGAGCTCAAGAAGTTTGAGCAGGAGCGCAGCGAGATCTACATCTACGACCTTGCGGTGGCCGAGTCGCACCGGCGCAAGGGCGTGGCCACTGAACTGATCCGCGCGCTGCAGCGCATCGGCCAGTCGCGCGGCGCCTGGGTGGTCTTCGTGCAGGCCGATCCGCCCGACGAACCCGCGGTCGCGCTGTATTCGAAGCTCGGCGTGCGCGAGGACGTGCTGCACTTCGACCTTCCGATGCCGCCCGCGTCGCAGCCATGATCGAGCCGGCGCTCGTCGACGCATTTGACGCGCACGGCCATGTGCGCCTCGCAGGCTTCCACCCGGCAAAACGCATGGCATCGCTGCGCCGCCAGGTGCAGGCCGCGCTCTCGCGCCTGGGCCTCGGGAGCGACCGGAAGCACCACCGCGGCGGCAGCCCGCTCGCGGGCCTGACACCGTTCCAGCAGATCGCGCGGCTTTCCACGCTGGTGAAGATCCCGGGCCTCGAGGAGGCGATGGTCACGCCCGAGCTACTGGCCATCCTGCGCGGCCTGGCGCAAGGCCCACTCTCGCCGTCGGGCGGCATGCAGCTGCTGCTCTCGCCGCCGCACCAGGGCCAATGGTCACTCGACCGGCTGAACTGGCATGTGGACGTGGCGGCCGATCCGCCCGATCGCCTGCCGGGCATCCAGGTCTTCGTGCTGATCGACGACGTGGCGCCGCAGGGCGGCGCGACGCTGGCGCTCGCGGGCTCGCATCGGGAGGCAGCCGGCAACAAGGCGCAGGCGCCGAACCTGCGCGCGCTGCTCAAGACCGCGGACGCGCTCGAGGCGCGGCTGCAGGAGCGCGGACTCAGCATCCTCGAGATGTCGGGCCGCGCGGGCGACGTGTTCCTGATGGACATGCGCCTGCTGCACACCCCGTCGGTCAACGCAACGAAGAGCGTCCGGATGATGTCGACGGCACGCTACTTCACCGGCGGCCGTTGAGCGCAAGCTGCTTCAGCCCTGCGCGATCGCGATCCACGAGGTGGCGACCAGCGTCGAGCCGGCCACTCCTAGCAGCCCGCCCACGATCCACTTGAGCGTGCGCGGATTCAGCTTGTTCGGCAGCCGGTGGTGCAGCCGCGTCACGCCATAGACCACCGGCACCGCGCAGCCCGCGAGCAGCGCCGAGCGCGCAGAGAAGTGGCCCGTTGCCACCACGACCACCAGCCGCACAAGCGAGTTGAACGCGAACATCAGCAGCAGCCCGCGCCGCACCAGCTCGCGGTCGAGTGGTTGACGGTACATGTGGAAGACGATCGGCGGGCCCGAGCTCGAGAACAGCCCACCGAGCAGCCCTGACAGCGCGCCGATCACCGAGAAGCTTGCAGCCCCCGACACCGCGGGCAGCGGCCGTGCCTGCAGCATCAGCAGCAGCGCGCAGCCGAGAATCGAAACGCCCAGCAGCCCGCGCAGCCAGTCGACCGCACCGCCGCTGAGCCACGCCAGCAGCATGAGGCCGGCGAGCACGCCCACGGTGCTGCCGCTGAGCGCCGGCTTCATCAGCCGCCACGGCACCACGCCCGGACGCGCGCGAAAGTAGGTCCAGGCGTTGGTCAGCGTCAGCACCATTGCCGCGTTGGCGGCATCGCTCACGCTCGCGACATGGAACACCGACACCAGCCCGAGCAGGATCAGGCTGAACGCAAAGCCCGTGAGGTTCTGCGCATAGGTGGCCAGCGCCACGCAGGCCATGAACACCAGCACTGGGCCGGCAGAAGACAACATCGCTTGCATCGGGGGATCAGCAGGCGGCGCCGGAGGGCGCATGGGGCTGTGCTGCGGGAAAGTCGGGGGACGCGTTCGAAAAAAGCAAAACGGGAGGCTCTGAGACAGGAATTCAAGGAAGCGAGGGAATGGCGCGCGGTGTCTATTGTCCCCGAATGCATATTTCGCACCGGGGCGGTCTGCCATGGGGCTCATTGACGGGGCTCCCGCGGAGCCTTGCAACACAAATCCGAACGTCGTATAAACTTATACGACGTTCACTTTTTTTGGAACCACCTTCTTGCCTGCTCCGGAACTCCCCGGCCGCCGCGAACGACGGCGCGCCCAGACGCTCGACCATGTCGCCGCCACCGCGATGCGGCTCTTCGAGTCCGCCGGCTACGACGCCACCACGATGGAACAGATCGCGCTCGCAGCCGACGTGGCCAAGGGCACCCTCTACAACCATTTCGCCACCAAGGAGGCGATCCTCGCGCACTGGGTGCACATGCAGCTCGCGGCCGACACCGAGCGGCTGGCCGAGGTGGTGGCGCAGCCGGGTGCCTTTGCGCCGCGGCTGCGCGAGCTGCTCGGTGCATCGGCCCGGTGGTCCGAGCGCCACCGCGCCTACCTGCTCGACTACTTTCGCTTCCGCTTCCTCAACATCGAGGACGAGCTCGAAGGCGGTGGGAAGACCGAAGACCGCCCGCGCGATCTCGCGGGCCTGTTCGCGCAGCTGATCGCCCAGGCACAAGAGGACGGCACGCTGCGCAGCGATCTCGCCGCCGAGCACCTCGCCTCGCTGCTGCACCACCTCTACTTCGGCGCGCTGATGCGCTGGCTGACCTTGCCGGGGCTGGTGCTGACCGAGGAGTTCGAGGCCATCGTCGCGCTGTTCGTCGACGGTGCCCGTGGCACCGCCAAGGCGCCGCAGAGGAGGTGCGCCGCATGAAGATCGCCGTGCTCACCTATGGCACCGAGGGCGACGCGCGCCCGCTCGCGGCGCTGTGCCATGCGCTCGACCAGGCCGGCCATGCGTCGGTGCTGCTGGCCGATGCGGCCACGCTGGGCGCCGCGCAGCGGCTCGGCGTGCGCACGCAGGCGCTTGCGGGCGACATCCGCGGCGCGCTCGGTGCGAGCGGCGCGATCGCGAACGTGGTGGCGCACAGCGAACGCCCGAGCGCGGCCGCCAAGGCGTTGGCCGCGATCGCCAACACGCATGCCACGGCGTGGCTCCGCCAGACGGTCGAGACCGCGCGCGGCTGCGATGCCGTGGTCTGCTCGGGGCTCGCCGCCTTCGTGGGGCTCTCGGCGGCCGAGGCGCTCGGCGTGCCGGCCGTGGGCGCGGGCATGTTCCCGCTCACGCCCACGCGCGAGTTCGCAACGCCCTTCATACCGCCCGCGCGCGTGCCGCGCTTCCTCAACCGCGCCAGCCACCACCTCGTCAACACGATGCTGTGGCGGTCGTTCCGGGCCGCGGTGAATGCCGCGCGCGCCGAGGCCTGCGGCCTGCCGCCGCGCCGGCGCCTGTGGACCACGCATCCGACGATCTACGGCTATTCGCCGAGCCTGCTGCCGCGGCCCGCCGACTGGCCCTCCAATGCGCAGGTCTGCGGCCAGTGGCTCGCGCCCGCGAGTTCCGACTGGCAGCCGCCCGCGACGCTGAGCGCCTTTCTCGGCGCGGGCGAAGCGCCGGTCTACATCGGCTTCGGCAGCATGACGGGCTTCGACGCGGACCGCCTGCGCCAGGTGGTGGTGGCCGCGGCCGCGGGGCGGCGCGTGGTGCTCAACCCGGGCTGGAGCGGCTTCGACACGCAGGGCCTGCCGCCCAACTTTCATGTGGTGGGCGACACGCCGCACGACTGGCTGTTCGCGCGCATAGCGCTGGTGGTGCACCACGGCGGCTCGGGCACCACGCATTCGGCGGCGCGGGCGGGCGTGCCGTCGGTGGTGGTGCCGTTCGCGGGCGACCAGTTCTTCTGGGCACACCGACTGGCGCTGGCCGGCGTGGCGCCGGCAGCCGTGGCGGGCAGTCGCATCGAAGCCGACGCGCTCGCGCGCGGCATCGATTTTGCGGATCAGCCCGAGGTGCGGGCGCGCGCGGCGGCGCTCGGCGAACGCATGCGCGCCGAAGACGGATTGGGTCGTGCAGTGGAAGCGCTCGAAATGTTAAATTCGTAAGGAAAAGGCCGTCGCTGGGGCGCACGATGCTTGCGCGCACTGAAGAGTTGGGAGCAGGCCTTCCGCAGGAGCGATCCTGCGGCCGCCGCGCACTGCGGCAGCCGTGGCGTTCCACGTCGTCCAACCTCGTCCACGGACTCCAGGCCCCATGACTTCTTCGCCCGTTCTTCCGCCCTCGCTCGTAGCGTTCGCAGGCCTTCGAAACCTTCGCTTCTCCTGGCTCTGCGCCCTCCTGCTGGGCCTTGCCGTGCTGCTGTCCGGTTGCGGCGGCGGCTCGGGCGGCGGCGGCTACTTCGGCGTCGTCGTTCCGACCGGCCCGCAGCCGCCCGCGGGACTGAGCTACGCCATGACTTCGGCGGTCTACGAAGTCGGCCTGCCCATCGTGCCGAACCGCCCCAGCGCGAGCGGTGGCGCCGTCGAGCGCTATGCCGTCGCACCACCGCTGCCGGCGGGGCTGGTGCTCGATGAAACGACGGGCGTCATCAGTGGCACGCCCGGCGAGGTGGCATCACCCAAGGTGTACGTGGTCACGGCCGAGAACGCCGGCGGCAGCACGACGGCGCGCGTGGAGATCGAGGTGCGCAACACGCCGGCGGCGCCCGCGGGGCTGAGCTACCGCGTTTTGACGGCGGTCTACACGGTGGGCGAAACCATTGCCCCGAATGCACCCAGCAGCAGTGGCGGCCCGATCACGCACTACGCGATCGTGCCGGCGCTTCCCGCAGGGCTGCTGCTCGATGCTTCATCGGGCGTCATCAGCGGGACGCCGACGGCATCGGCCGTCGCTGCCAACTACACCGTGACCGGGCTCAATGTGAGCGGATCGGCGGTGGTCACGCTGCGGCTGGCCGTGGACCCGGCACTGGTCGCGCCGGCCAGCTTGGCCTATGCCACGCCCGAGGCACTCTACGTGGCTGGTGAGCCTATCGTTCCAAATACCGCCCAGGTGACCGGTGGCGCGGCTTCGGCGTTCTCGGTCTCGCCGGCACTGCCGGCCGGCCTGAGCCTCAACACCGAGACCGGCGCGATCACCGGCACCCCGACCGCCGTCCAGCGGCAGGCGAGCTTCACCGTCACCGCGAGCAACAACGTGGGCTCGGCGCAGACGCAGGTCCGCATCATCGTGACCGGCCGCGGAAGCTGGGCGGCGACGCAGGCGATTCCGATCGCCCGTCACTATTCCCCGATGGTGGTGCTGCGCGACGGCAGGGTGCTGGCAACCGGCGGGATGACGAACTCGGGCGTGACCGCTTCTGCCGCCATCTACGACCCCTTCACGGGTGTCTGGTCGGCTGCGGCGCCGATGCTGCACGCCCGCTCGGACCCTTCGGCGGCGCTGCTCCCGGACGGCAGGGTGCTGGTGGCCGGAGGCGAGGCGAGCGGCAACGCGACACTGGCGGCTGCGGAGCTCTACGACCCCGTGGCCAACACCTGGACCGCGACCGGCAGCATGGCCGAGCCTCGCACGCGGCACACCGCCACGCTGTTGCCAAACGGGAAGCTGCTGGTCATCGGCGGCTACAGCCATACCGTCAGTCTCGGCTTCTCGCAGACGGCCGAGCTCTACGACCCGGCGACCGGCACCTGGAGCCTGATGGCCACGCCGATGTCCACGCCCCGCGCCCAGCACGCCGCGCAACTGCTGCCGGGCGCCAATGCGCTGCTGTTGATCGGCGGCGTCAACCGGACCGGGTTCGTGACCACGGCCGAGCTGTTCCCGGTGCTCGACACTGGCAGCAGCTCGGTCCTGCCCGACCCGGTTTCCGTCGGTAATGTCCACACCTCCGTGCTGCTGCAGGATGGCAGCGTGCTCGTGATGTCCGACGGCAGCCAGACCGCAATGCGCTTCCATACGGCCACGTCGAGTTGGACGACGAGCAGCTTCAGCGAGAGGCGCTCATTGCCGACCATGACGCTCCTCGCCGACGGCCGCGTGCTGTTGGCCGGCGGCGCTGGCAGCGGCGGGGTTCGCTTGGCGACTGCGGAAATTTACAACCCCGATGCCAATGCCTGGACTTCGGCCGCGCCCATGTCGACGGGGCGCTCGGGCGCGGCGGCGGTGCTGCTGAACGATGGAAGCGTGCTGGCCGTCGGCGGTTTCGATGGCGCCAGCCTCGATGCTGCCGAACGCTACACGCCCTGAAGAACACCATGGCCGATCCCGCACGCAAGA
The DNA here is from genome assembly GCF_057657255.1 of Variovorax sp. Soil_C_19. Lineage (NCBI taxonomy): Bacteria > Pseudomonadati > Pseudomonadota > Betaproteobacteria > Burkholderiales > Comamonadaceae > Variovorax > Variovorax sp. Soil_C_19. The sequence continues at coordinate 30,479 of NZ_JBDGIV010000007.1, forward strand.
AGCCCGCAAAGCCGTCTACCACAAGAAAGCCTGCCTCGAAACAGGCGGCCGCCGGTGCGCCAGCCACCGCGCCGCGACTGCTCTCGGGCGGCAACCCCCAGATCCCCAAAGGCGAAGGCGACGCGCCCGTGCAGGCCTACATCGCCGCGCTGCCGGGCTGGAAGCGCGCGCTCGGCGAGCGGATCGACGCGCTGATCGTGCGCACCCTCCCCGACGTGCAGAAGGCCGTCAAGTGGAACTCGCCGCACTACGGTACCGAGGCCCATGGCTGGTTCCTCGGCATCCATGCCTTCACGCGCTACCTCAAGGTGGCGTTCTTTCGCGGCGCACTGCTCGAGCCGGTGCCCCCGGGCACGTCCAAGCAGGCCGAGGTGCGCTATCTCGACATCCACGAGGACACGCCGCTCGACGAAGCCCGGTTCGCCGACTGGGTCCGGCAGGCCAGCAAGCTGCCGGCGCCCTGAGCGCATTCGCTCAATCGCCGTCGACCTTCGATGCCTTGAAGTACGGCTGCGTCGATTCCATGAACGCATGGTGCAGCCGCGCCAGTTCGATCGCGAGCGCCTGCGCACGCGCCCGCGCGTCGGGCGCGCCTTCGCGCATCGCGCGCACCTCGGCCTCGAAGCGCGACGTGGCGCGCTTCCATTCGTCGTAGCGGCGCTGGAACTCGTCCCAGTCGAGCGCATCGCCGTCGGCACGCGGGCCTTCGCGCGAGGTCTCGCCGCGCGCGGCCGCAAGCTCGTAGGGGCTCGCCTCGATGTTGGGGCCTTCGGTGAAAGTGTCTGCGGCGTGCTTTAGGTCTTCGGGCGACGGCGCGGGGTGGCTGTAATTCAGATCAGATGGATGTGCCATGGGGACGACTCCTCGTGCAATGCATTCCACGCTGAACGGCCGCGAGCCGGCCAGCTGTCGGACGGATTCCGCTCACGGGGTCGGCACGGCCTGCAACCACTCGACCACGCGCCGGTGGTACGCGGCCTTGTGGTCCGCGGCAGTGAGCGCGTGGTCCGCGCCCGGCAGCATGAAGAAGGCCAGCGACCGGGCACGGCCGAAGGCGCGGCGGTAGCTCTCGATCACACTGGGCGGAATCACCTCGTCGTGCTCCGACGCGGCGAGCAGCACGTCGCCCTCGAACGATGCGCAGCAGGCCAGCGCGCGGTTGTCCGGAGGTGCATGCAGGCGCATCCTGTAGTCGCGCAGCTTCGACTCGTCGAGCTGTTCCTTCTCCGCATTCCAGTCGTGGTCGGGATAGAGCGCCGGCGAGCGCAGCACGAGCAGGTCAACCTGCCGCACCGAGGTGAGCAGCGCAGCCATGTAGCCGCCGTAGCTGAAGCCGAGCACCGCGATCCGGCGCGGCGGGCGCGCCATCGCGCGCACCAGCGCGTCGTGGTCCTGCGCCACCTGGTCGAGGCTGTCGCGCGGCACGATGCCGGCGCGCTCGTCGTCGCGCCAGGTGGCATCGGGCAACCGCGCGCGCCGGCAGGCCCAGCGAAGACCTGCGAGTTCGTCCTTGAGTTTTTCGTACTGCGGCCGGCCGTGGTCGTCCCAGCCCGGACAGACCAGCAGCGCGTTCTCGGCGGCGGAATCGGTCCCGACACTCATCGTCATTCAGCCTCCCGGTGTGTCGTTCGATGCAGTCAGCCTGGCCGGCGAGGCACAACCGCGCCGTAGGCGCGCTCCGCCTCGCTGCGTCGGCTCGGTCACATACCTTCGCCCTTGACCGCGTGAAGAAAACCGCTGAACGTCGCTCTCGTGAGCTTGCGGCCGATGTCGGGATCGGTGCCGCTGCGATACCAGATCATCATGTTGCCGTCGTGGACGGCCTGCAGATAGAGCACCGTGTCCTTGGTGTCTTGCTCCGCACTGAACTCGCCGGCGCGTTTCCCGGCATCGATGATCTCCTCGAGCAGGCCCGCGAGCTTCGCGTATAGGCCGAGCATCTTGGTTCGCACCTTCGACTTGGTGTTCGCCGTTTCGATGGACAGCAGCACGAGGATGGCCAGATCCTTCGGATACTTGGCCGCCCAGCGCGTCTGATGCCGCACGAAGTTGACGAGCTGGGCCGAGGGCGTGCCGCCGTCCTTGTGCACGGCGTCGATGGTCGCGTCGATGGAGCGCGCCTCGATGGCGCTCAGCACGTCGAGCAGGAGGCGCTCCTTGCTCTTGAAGTAGTAGTAGACCGCACCTTTCGTGAAGCCCGCCTTTGCCGCGACCTCCTCGAGCGTGCTGCTGGCATAGCCCCGCGTCGCGAACAGGTGCACGGCCGCCTCGATGATGCGTGCCGTGCTGTGCTCCGGCCCCGACGCGGCCTTGGCACCGCGAACGGCGCGCTTGCGGCCGGCGGCCGGCCTGGGTGCAGCCGGCTTGGATGCGGACACCGTCGTTGTTTTTTTTTGCTTTTCACTGACCCGCATAGGCCTCCTTCGCGATCAACAGCCGCTGGATCTGGTTGGTGCCCTCCCAGATCTGCGTCACCTTCGCATCCCTCATCATTCGTTCGACCGGATAGTCTTTCAGGAACCCGTAACCGCCGTGGAGCTGCACGGCGTCGGTCGTTACCGCCATGGCCGCATCGCTGCACAGGACCTTGGCCAGCGACGCGTATTTGCGCGCCTGCGGATTCGCATGCATCCGGTAGTCGACGGCCTGATACAGCACGCTGCGCGCCGCCTCGACCTTGAGCACCATGTCCGCCACCATGCCGCGCAGCAGCTGAAAACGCGAGATGGGCTGGCCGAATTGTTCGCGCGAGCGAGTGTAGTTCAGCGCCTCGTCCAGGGCACCCTGGGCGATGCCGAGCGCATGCGCCGCAATCGTGAGGCGCGAATTGTGCAGCATCTCGACGATGTATTCGGCGCCGCGCTGCGGATCGCCGACCTCCCGACCGACCGGGATCCTGCAGTCCTCGAGGATGACGTCCGCGGTCGGGCTGCCGCGCATGCCCATCTTGTCTTCCTGCCTGCCGAAGCGCAGGCCGGGGTCGTCCCGGTGCACCATGAAGATGCCGAAAGCCTTGGGCCCGGTGCTCGCGAAGATGAGGTACCAGTCAGCCCAGCCCGCGTTGGTGATGAAGCGCTTGGTGCCGCGCAACATCCAGCTGTCGCCGTCGCGGCGCGCCTGCGTCTGCGCCCCCATCAGGTTGGAGCCGCCCTGGGGTTCGGTCAGGCCCCACGCGCCGCGCATGCGCCCCTGCGAGACTGGGCGGATCACGGCCTCCTGCAGCGCCGGCGACCCGTGCGCGGCAACGCCCTCGAGCACCCATCCGCTGGTGATGGTCAGCGACGTCGAGGCGCATGCCCGCGCGAGTTCCTCGGTGGTCAGCACCTGTGCGAAAAGGTCGCCGCCGCTTCCACCGAGGCGCTCCTCGAAGGGCAGCCCGGGCAGGCCGAGCGCCAACGCGGCCTCGATGGCCTCCAGCGGCGGGCGCGCCTCGCGGTCGACCGCGGCCGCATGCGGCGCGACTTTCTCTCGCGCGAAGCGGCGAAGGCTCTCGCGAAATTCCTGGTAGCTGGCTTGTTCGATCGAACGCATCTGACGTGTCTCCTGGGTGGGTTGCCGGTGTGTCGAGGCGACGGCCTCAATCGGTGAAGCGCGGTGGCCATGCGAGGCCGTCCTGCACGCCGCGCTGCGCGGGCGGGCTGGCCTTGTCGATGTCCATCGCCGCGAAGCCGAGCGCGGACAGGACCCCGACGCTGCGGTCGCCGAGGTCCAGCGGCGCGGGCGCGATGGCGCTGCGGCTGAAGGCCGGCACGGCCGGCACTTCCCTCGGGCGCGCGGGGTCGACGCGGGTGCGCACCTGCGCGTCCTGCCACGCTTCGTCCGGCGACAGGACCGGCGTCACGCAGGCGTCCACCCCTTCGAAGCGTGCCACCCATGCGTCTCGGGGCAGCGTGCGGAAGGTGGCCTCCAGCGTGCGCTCGATCGCGGGCCAAGCGCTGTGGCTCATCGCATCGGGCACCGGCTCGCCCAGCGCCAGCGTCTTCCACAGCGCTCGAAAGAACTGCGGCTCGAGCGAGCCCACGGCCATGTAGCCGCCATCGGCGCAGCGGTAACAGCGGTAGTTGGGCGCCGTTCCGGCGAGCCAGCCATCACCGCGCCGCGGCATGGCCGCTGTCTGCCAAGCCGGATAGTGCATGGCGATCAACGACATGCAGCCATCGATCATGGCGGCATCCACGTGCTGGCCGAAGCCGCTGCGGTGGCGCTCCTGCAGCGCGGCCAGGATGCCGATCACCGCCAGCATGCCGCCGCCGGCCATGTCGGCGATCGCATTGAGCGGCACCTGCGGCGGACCGTCGGGCGGACCGAGCGCGCCCAGCACACCGGTATAGGCGAGGTAGTTCAAATCGTGGCCGGCTTCCTGTGCGCGCGGACCGGTCTGTCCATAGCCGGTGAGCGAGCAATACACCAGCCGCGGATTGCTCGCCGAAAGCGTGGTGTAGCCCGCGCCGAGGCGCTCGGCCACGCCGGGGCGAAAGCCCTCGATGAAAACGTCGGCGCTGTCGCACAGCCGCACCAGCGCAAGCCGGCCCTCATCGGATTTCAGATCCAGCGTGATGAACTGCTTGCCGCGCGCGAAGGTCGACACCGGCGGCCCCGCGCGCCCGCCGCCGACGACGATGACTTCCGCACCGAGGTCCGCCAGCAGCATCGTTCCATAGGGGCCCGGGGCAAGGCGCGTCATGTCGACGACGCGGATGCCTTCCAGCGGCTTCATGTGTTTGGTAGCGCTCAACTTGTCTCCTCGTCTTCGTGATTGCATGTGGACTCGTCACCAACGTGACTGGCGAAGCGCAATCCAAGGGACAACCCGTAGGCCATCCGCCTTGCACCGCGCACAACTGCGGCTGTACCATCGACTTCGATTTACATACCGGCTGGATAGTATGAAGCGAAGCAGCCGGATCGCGCAAGCCGGAACATCGCCAGCCAACGGAGACAGGATGAACGCACGCACACCTGCAGAAGCACTTCTGCAAGTCGATCTCGACGACAAGTACCTGCAACAAAACGGGCAGGTCTTCATGTCCGGCACGCAGGCGCTGTTGCGGCTGGCGCTCGACCAGCGGCGCCGTGACGAACGCCAGGGGCTCAACACCGCCGGCTTCATCTCGGGCTACCGCGGTTCGCCGCTCGGTCGCTATGACCAGGAGCTGTGGTCCCAGGCGGAGCTGCTGAAGGCGCACCACATCCACTTTCAGCCGGGCGTCAACGAGGACCTCGCGGCCACCGCCGTGTGGGGCTCCCAGTACGTGGGCAGCGTGCCCGGTGCGCGCTATGACGGCGTGTTCGGCATCTGGTACGGCAAGGGCCCTGGCGTGGATCGCAGCGGCGATGCCTTCAAGCACGCGAACTCGGCGGGCACTTCGCAGCACGGCGGCGTGCTGGCCATCGCGGGCGACGACCATGCGGCGAAGTCGTCCACCACGGCCCATCAGTCCGACTACGCGCTCATGGCCAGCGGCATTCCGGTGCTCTATCCGTCGAACGTGCAGGACATCCTCGACTTCGGTCTGCACGGCATCGCAATGAGCCGCTACTCGGGTTGCTGGATCGGCATGAAGGTGGTGACCGACGTGGTCGAGAGCTCCGGCAGCGTGCAGGTTGGCGATGCACTGCCCGCGACGACCTTGCCGCCCAAGCCGGCATCGCCCGATGGGCTGAACATCCGCGGCAACGACATCTCGCCGCAAGTGCAGGAGCAGCGCCTCTACGAGCACAAGCTGCATGCCGCGCAGGCGTACGCACGCGCCAACGGCATCGACCGCATCGTGGCGAACGCGCCGGGCGCACGCATCGGCATCGTCTCTGCGGGCAAGGCCTTCGCCGACGTACGGCAGGCACTGCGCAGCCTGGGCCATGCAAGCGACGAGGCGGTCGCCGCCGCGGGCATCCGCCTGCTGAAGATCGGCCTGGTCTGGCCGCTCGATCCGGCCATCGTCGAGCGCTTCGCCGATGGCCTGGACACGCTGGTGGTGGTGGAGGAGAAGCGCCCGCTGCTCGAGCATCAGGTCAAGGCCATCCTCTACGACGCGCGGCTTGCGCGCAAGCCGCGCATCGTGGGCAAGTTCGCGGGCAGCAGCGAATGGTCCGACGCGCGCGGCGATGCAGTGTTCTCCTCGGTGGGCGAGCTCGCGCCGCCGCTGATCGCCGAGCGCATCGCGGCGCTGCTGGGCCTGCCGTTCGAGCCGCCCGCGAATCCGGAAAGCGACAAGCTTCCCGGCGCCGTCCGTGCCGCGACCTTCTGCTCGGGATGCCCGCACAACACATCGACCCACCTGCCCGACGGCAGCCGCGCCTTCGCGGGCATCGGCTGCCACGGCATGGTGCTCCTGACCGGACGCGACCCCTACGGCACGGTGGGCCAGATGGGGGCCGAAGGCGCCATGTGGGTCGGGCAGGCGCCCTTCACCGACGAGAAGCACATCTTCGCCAACATGGGCGACGGCACGTACTTCCATTCGGGCTTTCTCGCGATTCGCCAGGCGGTCGCGGCGCATGTGCCGATCACCTACAAGCTGCTGGTCAACGGCTTCGTCTCGATGACCGGCGGCCAGCCGATCGACGGCGAGCTCAGCACGGTGCAGATGGTCAGCGAGTTGCAGGCCGAAGGCGTCAAGCGCATCGTGGTGGTCGCCGACGATCCCGCGCGCTACGACGATCCGGCGATGAAGCTGCCGCCCGGGGTGCCGGTGCGCCACCGGCGCGAGCTCGATGCGGTGCAGCGCGAACTGCGCGAGTACGGCGATGTCTCGGTGCTGCTCTACGACCAGGTCTGCGCCACGGAGCGCCGGCGCCTGCGCAAGCGCGGGCGCTATGCCGACCCGGACAAGCGCACCTTCATCAACGCCGCGGTGTGCGAAGGCTGCGGCGACTGCAGCGACAAGAGCGGCTGCCTCTCGGTCGAGCCGCTCGAAACCGAATTCGGCCGCAAGCGCAAGATCAATCAGTCCAGCTGCAACAAGGACTATTCCTGCGTCGAAGGCTTCTGCCCGAGCTTCGTGACGGTGCACGGCGGGCGCCTGCGGAAGAAAGGCGCGCCCGGTGAGGGCGACGGCGGCTTCGGCGCGCCGCCGGTGCCGACACTGCCGGACATCGCGGACGGCTACGCCATCCTCATCACCGGCATCGGCGGCACCGGCGTGATCACGCTGGGCGCCGTGCTCGCCATGGCCGCGCACCTGGACGGCCACGCGGCGAGTGCGCTCGACATGACCGGCCTGGCGCAGAAATACGGCGCGGTGATGTCCCACGTGCGGATCGCACCCGATGCGGGCCGCATCAAGACCGCTCGCCTGGCCAGCGGCGAGGCCGACCTGGTGGTGGGCTGCGACCTGATCGTCAGCGCCGGCACCGACGCGGTCTCCAAGATGGTGCCCGGCCGCACGCGGGTCGCGGTGAACATGGAGGTTTCGCCCACGAGCGCCTTCGCGCGCGATCCCGACTGGAAGGTGGTGCCAGAGGAACTGCTCGCACGCATCGCGCATGCGAGCGGCTCGGCCGCCGAAGGCATCGAAGCCACGCGCCTGGCGACCGCGCTGATGGGCGACGCGATCGCGGCCAACATGTTCCTGCTGGGCTATGCCTGGCAGCGCGGCTGGCTGCCGGTGAGCCTCGACGCGATGCAGCGCGCGATCGAGCTCAATGGCGTGGGCGTCGAGCTGAACGAGAAGAGCTTCCTGTGGGGCCGCCGCGCGGCGGTGGACCTGCCGGCCGTCGAGAGCCACGTGCGCCCGGCCAATGTCGTGAGCTTCACGCCGAACCGCGCGCGCAAGACGCCCGACCTGATCGCGCACCGTGAAGCGGAGCTCGTCAAGTACCAGAACCGCGCCTATGCCCGACGCTACCGCGCGCTGGTCGATCGCGTCGCGCAAGCCGAGCAGGCACTGCAGGGCGGCGACCGCCTGACGCGCGCCGTTGCGCGCTATTACTACAAGCTGCTGGCGTACAAGGACGAGTTCGAGGTCGCGCGCCTGTACGCCTCGCCGGCGTTCCGCGAATCGCTGGCGGGCGCCTTCGAGGGCGACTACCGGCTGCACTTCAACATCGGTGCCTGGCCATTCGCCACGCGCGACCCAAACACCGGGCTGCCGCGCAAGCGCGAGATCGGACCCTGGGCATTGACCGCGTTCGGCTGGCTCGCGCGACTGCGCGGGCTGCGCAACACCGTGCTGGACCCGTTCCGCGGCAACCGCGACCGGCGGCACGCGCTGCGCGACATCGCCGAGTACGAGGCGGACATCGACCGCCTGCTCGAGAACCTGGACGCGGCCAGGCTTTCCACCGCCGTCGCGGTGGCCGAACTGCCGGAACACATCCGCGGCTACGGCCATGTGCGCGAGCGCCACGTGTCACAGGTGCGCGAGCGCCGCGACGCGCTGTGGCAGCAATGGCAGGCGCAGCGCCTGCCCATCGCGGCTTGATGTGGTGGCCTGACACCGTACCCACGCACCGGAAGGCCGGCGCCTTTCCGGCATTCACTTCTTCTGCACTTTCGAGAACCAAGGAGACAAGCATGCATCACCTCGACCTCGCCGCTGCCGTACAGCAAGTCACCGACTACACGCTCGCGCATCCCTACGAGCGCGACGTCTGGGAAAAATCCCCTGCCATCACCGGCATCCTCATGTGGGACCAGCCAGAGGCGGTGGAGAAGGCCCGCGCCTGGGTCGACCGCGCGGTGCAGGTGCAATCCTCGCGCGGCTTCCTGGGTTATGACGAGCGCATCGAACTGGCCACCGGCCATGCCGCGGTGTTCACGCCCACGGCGTCGCTGTCGAGCGCGCTGGCGTTCAACGTGCTCGCCTACTACGAGCGCGACGGCGGCGACCATCTGCTGCAGGCCGCGCGCCGGCAGGCGCAGGCACTGCTCGCCGGCCCACGCACGAGGAACGGCGGCATTTCCGTGCGCAAGGAAGGCCCCGAGCTGTGGATCGATTTCATCTACATGATGTGCCCGTTCCTCGCGCGCCTGGGCCGCATCGACAACCAGCCCGCACTGGTGGACGAGGCCCTCAAGCAGATTGCGGTGTACGTGCGCCACCTGGTCGACCCCGAGCTGCACCTTGCGCGCCACGCCTGGCGCGAGACGCCCAACAGCTACCTGCAATCGACCTTCTGGTGCCGCGGCAACGGCTGGCTCACCTGCTGCCTGGTGGACACCATCGAGCAGATCGGCACCGATCATGCCGGCGCCGGCGAGCTGAAGGCGCTCGGGCGCAAGGTGTTCGACGCCATCGCCGCCCACCAGGACCGCTGCGGCTTCTTCCACAACATCCTCGACGACGACTACGCAAAGTTCGAAGCCTCGGGCACGCTGATGTTCGCCTACAGCGCGGCCAAGGCCGTCAACCAGGGTTGGCTCGAAGCCGCCTATATCGAGAAGGCCGAGCGCGCGCTGCGCATCGTGGCCGGCTCGATCGAGCCCGACGGCGCGATCCCGGGCGTGCAGGTGCCGCCGGGCGGCCCGGGCGTGCCCTTCGCCACCACGCTCTATGGGCAGGGTTTCTTCATCCAGGCGGCGGCGCAGCTGCGGCACCACCTGGCCTGAGGAAAAGACATGGTTCTCGAAATCCTTTTCAACGGCATCTTCCTCGGTGCCATCTACGCGCTCTTCGCCGTGCCGATGAGCGTGATCTGGGTCACCACCGACGTGATCGACGTGTCCATCGGCGCCTATGCGGTGGTCGCGGGCGTCACCGTGGCGGCCTTCGGGCTGCCATGGGGGCCCGTGGCCGGACTCGCTGCGGCACTGGCGCTGGGCTGCATCACCGGCTCGGTGTTCCTGGGATTCCATGCGCTGCGCTTCATGCGCGACGCGATGCCCATCGTGCTGGCGACCTTCGCCTTCATGCTGCTGGTGGAATCGGCCATCCTGGTCGTGGTGGGCACCGACAACCAGTTCGTCGATCGCATGAGCGGCAACCTGAGCGTCGTGGGCGCGGTGCTCAGTGTGCAGGGCATGTTCAACCTCGCGTTGAGCGTGGTGCTGATGCTGCTGCTCAGCGCGGTGCTCAAGTGGTCGCCGGCCGGCCTTCGCATGCGGGCCTGCGCGATCTCGTCGAAGGGCGCGTCGCTGGTGGGCATTCCGGTCAAGCGCACGCAGTTCCTGACTTTCGTGCTGTGCGCAGGCATCGCCGGCGTGGGCGGCATCCTGGCGGCGATGTCCATCGGCATGACCTATGCCAGCGCATTCACCTTCACGACGATCGCATTCAGCAGCGCCGTGGTGCTCGGCAAGCGCGGCCCGGTGCCGGCCTTCTTCGGCGGCCTGTTCGTCGGGCTGGCCGAGTCGCTGAGCCAGACCTACCTGCCCAGCGGCTGGGCGCACGCGGTGCCCGCGGCGCTGATCATCCTGATCCTCGCATCCGGCCGCCTGCCCAGCGCCGCTTTCTCGGGAGCCCGGCCATGACGCACGACACCACCTTCGCCCGCAAGTGGGGCGCCAGCGTTGGCGTGCTGGTCATCGGCTTCGCCATCGCCACCGCGCTCGGCCAGTTCCGCGGCTCGGTCTACAGCACCTCCACCACCATCGGCATCTACGCGCTGCTGGCGCTGCCGCTGGGCATGCTCTACGGGCAGGGCGGCACGGTCTCGCTCGCCCAGGGCGCGTTCGCGGCCATCGGCGGCTACACCACGGCCATCCTGAGCACGCGCTACGGCCTCGCGCCAATGGTGTCGCTCGTGCCGGCGGTGCTGCTGCCGGCGGTGGTGGCCTTTCTCATCTCCAAGCCCATCCTGCGCCTGCCCGAGCTGTCGCTGGCGCTGGTGACGCTGTCGATCGGAACGGTGGTCGAAGTCGGGCTGCAGCGCGGCGGCGACTTCACCGGCAGCTTCATCGGCATCAACGGAATACCGACATTGCCATTCATCGGCAACTCGCGCATCGGCTCGCATTTCGCGGTGTGGGCGCTGGTGTTGCTGCTGGTGATCGGCTATGTCAACTTCACGTCGAGCCTGCGCGGCCGAGCGCTCAACGCCATCCGCACCGACCATCTGCTGGCGCAGTCGATGGGGGTTAGCGTGCCCTTCGACCTGGCGATGATGTTCTCTATCACCGCGGGCGTGGCCGGTCTCGGCGGCTGGTTCTACGCGCACACGCTGGGCTATGTGGCGCCCGATTCGCTGTCGATCGCAATGTCGGCCAACGTGCTGTTCATGGTGGTGGTGGGCGGGCGAAAGTCGGTGCTCGGACCGATCGTCGGCGCCATCTTCTTCACCCTGGCGAGCGACCTGCTGCCCGGCACCGAGAGCCAGGGCATGTTCTTCGGCTCGCTGCTGATCCTGGTGCTGCTGTTCTCGCCCGACGGGCTGCTGAGCCTGCGTCCTCTCGCCTGGCTGCGCAGCCGCCCGGCATCGGCCGGCACGGGCGGTACCGCTGCGCAAAGCCATGGGCGCAGCGATGCCGTGGCGCGCACACCGCCGTCCGCGGGGGTGCTGCCATGAGCCTGGACGCACGCAACACGAGCATCGCCTTCGGCGGCCTCAAGGTGCTGACCAACGTCAGCGTCCAGGTTCAGCGGGGCCGCATAACCGGACTCGTCGGCCCCAACGGCGCGGGGAAGACGACGCTCTTCAACTGCCTGACCGGCGTGGCCCGGCCGCAGCAGGGCTCGGTCGAGCTCGACGGCGCCGACATCTCTCAGCTGCCGATGGACCGACGCATCCAGCTGGGCATCTCGCGCACCTTCCAGACCCCGCGCCTGGACCTGGACGCGAGCGTGCTCGACGCGGTGATGCTGGGCTTCTATTCGCGCAACAAGCCGACGCTGGCGGGCAGCTTCATCTCGACCGGCGCACGGCGCGGCCATGACGCACGCCTGCGCGAACAGGCACGGGCACTGATCGCGCAGTTCGAGCTCACCGCCGACCCGCTGCAGCGCTCGGGGGCGCTGTCGCTCGGCCGGCTGCGGCTGCTCGAAGTCGCGCGGGCGCTGGCCAGCGAGCCCCAGTACCTGCTGCTGGACGAACCCGCCGCCGGCGTCGACGAGCACGATCGCTCGTTGCTCGCGCGGGCCATCCGCGATGCGGCCGCGCGCAACGTCGGCGTGCTGCTGGTGGAGCACAACGTCGGCTTCGTCGCCGAACTGAGCGACCACATGCTGGCGCTGGTGCGCGGCGAAGTGGTTGCCTCCGGCCCGCCGCAGCAGGTGGTCAACGATCCCGAAGTGGTAACCGCATACCTTGGAGGCCAACGTGTCGCAGCCTGAACCGACCTTTCCCCCTTTGCGCGGCCTGCAGGTCGAGGGCGTGGCCGCGCGCTACGGCAACCTCACCGCGTGCTACCCGGTGGACCTGCGGGTGGCGCCAGGCGAACTGGTGGCGCTGATCGGCCCCAACGGCGCGGGCAAGACCAGCCTGATCGGCGCGCTCAACGGCACGGTGTCCGGCAGCGGCGCGATCACGCTCGACGGCCAGCGCATCGATGCCATGCCGGGCTGGAAGCGCGTCGGCATGGGCCTGACCACGGTGCCCGACAACCGCGGGCTGTTTCCCTCGCTCACGGTCGCCGACAACCTGCGCCTGGGCGCCTTGCTGACCGACCGGCGCAAGCGCGAGCAGGCGCTCGAAGACGCGCTCGGATTGTTCCCTTTCCTGCGCACGCGCTGGAACGATGCGGCCGGTGCGCTCAGCGGGGGCCAGCAGCAGATGCTGGCGGTTGCCAAGTGCATGGCCTGCAGCCCGCGCGTGCTGCTTCTCGACGAGCCCACGCAGGGGCTGGCGCCGATCATCGTCGACGAACTCGCGAAGGTGCTCCTGGACCTGCGCGCCCGGGGCCTGCCCATCCTGCTCGTCGAGCAGAACCAGTACCTGGTCGAGGCCGTGGCGGACCGCTTCATCGTGCTGGTGGGCGGCAAGGTCGTTCACAGCGGCCCGCGCGCCGCGCTCGCCGACCGCGAGCGCATTGCCGGGCTCTATCTGCAGCGCAAGGAAGCCGCTGCGCTTTCCCATTGACAACCACAGGAGACGACACATGGACCACCGTACCGGCAGACGACTCACACTGGCCGCCGCGCTCGCGCTCGGCATCACCGGCCTTCCCCTCCATGCCGCCGCGCAGGCCGCCAAGGGCGAGCCCTTCCGCGTCGGGCTGCTGCTCGCGCTGTCCGGCCCGGCGGCGGCCTACGGGGCGGACGAACGCGCCGCCATCGAGGCGGTCACCGAGCGCGCCAACGCCGCGGGCGGCATCAACGGCCGCCCGATCGAGCTGATCGTGAAAGACACCAAGACCAACCCGACGGAGGCGGCGCGCCTGGCCAACCAGGTGATCCTGGACGACAAGGTGATCGCGATCATCGGCGCCACCACCGGATCGGAAACGCTGGCCTTCGCCGACCTCGCGATGCGGTCCAAGGTGCCGGTGTTCCCGATGGTCGGCACCCAGTCGGTGACCGATCCGAAGGAGGCGTTTTCCAAGTGGATGTTCCGCATGTCCGTGCCGATCGACACCGACCTGCCGGCCAGCTTCGACCGCATCGTGGCCGACAAGCGCAAGCGCCTGGCCATCTTCTCCGAGGAAGACGCCTACGGCCAGCAGGCCTCCGCGATGATGGAACAGGTGGCCAAGAAGAACGGCCAGGTCGAAGTGGTGGAGCACACCTCCGCCCCCAAGGCCGCGACCGACCTCACCGCACATGCCATGCGCATCCGCAATGCCAAGCCCGATGCGGTGTTCCTCGCCACCTCCAGCACCGGTTCGGCCGGCGCGCTGCTGCGCAAGCTGCAGGAAGTCGGGCTGAACGTGCCGGTCTATGGCATGGCGGGCATCGTGCAGAAGCAGATCATCAAGAACGGCGGCAAGGCGGCCGAGAACCTGATTGCGCCCGCGCTGGTGAACCCCGACGAGGCGGGACCGCTCGTCGATCTGTTCGACCTGCTCAAGAACAAGGGCGGCGTGGCCGGCTTCGGCGCGCTGCTGGGTGCCAACGCCATGGCCACCGTGGTGCAGGCACTCAAGGCCGGCGCCACCGACGGCCCGAGCCTGCGCGACAAGGTCGAGACCATGGGCCCTATCAAGGGCTATGCGGCCGCGCCGATCCGGTTCTCGCCCACCGACCATGACAGCTGGACCAAGGAAACGCTGTTCTACGTCACGGTGCGCGACGGCAAGTTCAAGAACCTCGACCCGAAGTGACCCCCGAGACCGAGCAAGGCTTTTGCATGATGACGGCTGACAAGACCCTTCCCCTTCATGGGGTGCGCATCGTCGATCTGACCCAGGTCCAGTTCGGGCCCTGCGCCACGCAGGTGCTCGGCGACTTCGGCGCGGAGATCGTGAAGATCGAGCGGCCCGGCGATGGCGACATCTCGCGCACGACCGACCCCTACATCACCGAACCGGACGGCCAGAGCGCATACTTCCTGGCCCTCAACCGCAACAAGCGCGGAATGATGATGGACATGGGGTCGGAGGCCGGGCGCCAGATCGTGCACCAGCTGCTAGCGCGCGCCGACGTGCTGGTGCACAACTTCCGCCCCGGCGTCGCGGAGCGCCTGGGGTTGGGCTTCGACGCACTGCATGCGCGGCATCCGCGGCTGATCTATGCCGCCGGCTCGGGCTTCGGTCCGGCTGGGCCGCTGGCGCACAAGGGCGGCCAGGACTTCCTTGCGCAATCGCTCTCCGGCATCGCCTCGCGCAACCCGGATGCGCAAGGCGTGCCGCAACTCTTTCCGACGGCGCTGGGCGACTTCACCTCCGGCATGATCCTCGCGCAGGGCATCCTGATGGCGCTCTACCAGCGCGAGCGCACGGGCCTCGGCCAGCGCATCGACGTGTGCCTGCTCGACGTGCTGCTCACGATGCAGCAGCAGGAAGTCACGCAGCAGCTGCTGCGCGACAAGCCCGTCAACTGGGTCACGCAGAATCTGATCGGCATCTTCCCGACCCGCGACGGGGCGGTCACGCTGGTGGGCGTGTTCAGGCCGAACCCGCTGGCCGACCTGTGCCGCGCACTCGGGATCGAAGACCTTTCGGCCCGCCCCGAGTACGCCGACAAGGCATTCTGGGGACCGAAGCGCAGCGAGATTTTCGCGATCCTCGCGCCGGCCTTCGCCAGCTACACCACGGCCGAATGCCTGCAGCGGCTCGACCGCGAAGACGTGCTCTGCGCGCCAGTGCTCCAGCTCGATGAGGCGATCGCCCAGGAGCAGATCGGCGCCAACGGAATGCTGATCGAGTTCGACCATCCGGTGCACGGCCGCGTACGCACCGTGGGCAATCCACTGCACATGTCCGCCGCCCCGCAGCTCGCAACCCGGGCTGCGCCGTTGCCGGGCCAGCACAACGACGAAGTGCTCGCTGAACTCGGCTACACCGCCGCCGACATCGAGCGGCTGCGCCGCGAGCAGGTCATTGCCTGACGCAGCCCCGCCGCCGAGACACCACACCCACTTCCCACCACAACGGAGACAACCATGTTCGTCGACTTCGACACCGGCCCCCGCGCCACCATCCGCGACATCAAGATCGGCGACAAGATCGCGATCGAGAAGACGATCTCGGAATCGGACGTCTATCTCTTCGCAGGCATCTGCGGCGACTTCTCGCCCAACCACATCAACGAGCGCTACATGAAGGGCTCGCGCTTCGGCACCCGCATCGCGCAGGGGGCGCTGGTCGTGGGCTTCACCTCGGCGGCGGCCGCCATGTTCGGCCTCAAGTACCGCGTCGACGGCGTCTCGGCAGGCTACGACCGGCTGCGCTTCGTCGCGCCGGTGTTCTTCGGCGACACCATCCGCATCCACTACGAAATTGCCCGCATCGACATCGAACGCGACCGCGCCTACGCCGCGCTGAAGGTCACCAACCAGAACGACGAAGTGGTGCTGGTGGGCGAGCACGTGCTGCGCTTCGTGGCGCTGGAAACACGGGAGGCCTGAGCATGGCCAAGCCGATCGTTCTGCTGGAGAAGCAAGGGCCGGTGGGCCTGATCACCCTGGACCGCCCCGAGGCACTGAACGCGCTGAGCACGCAGCTGATGGACGAGCTCACCACCCACATCCGCGACTGCGAGGCCGACCACGCGATCGGCTGCATGGTGCTCACCGGCAGCGGCCGCGCCTTTGCGGCGGGTGCGGACATCAAGGAAATGGCCGACAAGGGCTACGCCGACGCGCTGCTCGAGGACTTCATCACCCGCAACTGGGAAGAAGCCACCCGCTGCCGCAAGCCCATCATCGCGGCGGTCAACGGGCTCGCACTCGGCGGCGGCTGCGAGCTGGCCATGATGTGCGACTTCATACTGTGCTCGGAGAACGCCCGCTTCGGACAGCCCGAAGTCAAGGTCGGCGTGATGCCCGGCGCCGGCGGCACGCAGCGCCTGTCGCGCTCCATCGGCAAGTCGAAGGCGATGGAGATGTGCCTCACGGGCCGGATGATGGATGCGGCCGAGGCCGAGCGCTGCGGCCTCGTGAGCCGCATCGTCGCATCGGCGGAGCTGCTGCCCGAAGCGCTGCGCGTGGCCACCCAGATCGCGGAGCTGTCGCGCCCGATCGTCTACATGACCAAGGAGGCGGTGAACCGCTCGTTCGAGGTGCCGCTGGCCGAGGGGGTGCGCTTCGAGCGCCGGCTCGCCCACACCACCTTCGCGCTGGAAGACCACAAGGAAGGCGCCGCGGCCTTCGCCGCCAAGCGAAGGCCGGTGTACAAACACCGCTGACGCCCACTGCCCCCCGAGAGGAACGATGCTCGACCTGCCCTTCGAACGATGGACCCTGGGCGATGCGCTGGCGCAGCGCGTTGCCCGATCGGGTGACGCGCCTTTCATCGGCATGGTCGGCGGCGAGCCCGTCGGCTTTCGCACGCTGCAGCTGCAGGTGCAGGCACTGGCCGAGACGCTGCAGCGGCAGGGCGTCGCGCCGGGCGACCGGGTGGTGGTGATGGGTGGCAACTGCCTCACCACCCTGCGCTGCTGGTTCGCGCTGAACCTGCTCGGCGCGGTCGACGTCACCATCAACACCGCCTACCGCGGCCGGCCGCTGGAACACGCAATCAACACCGCGCAGGCGCGCCTGATGCTGGTGGCGCAGCGCCATCTTCCCGCGCTGTCCGAGTGCGAGGCGCAGCTTCCGTTGCTCGATGACGCGCTTCACTTCGACGACGAGAGCGAACCCGCAGCGCCACCGGAGCACGTGCGCTTCGCGCGTTTGCGATCTGCGCCGCTGCCGCTGCCGGACGAACCTCCGGCGGGCTGGCAAGCACCCGGCGCCCAGCCGCAAGACCTGGCCTCGATCATCTTCACCTCCGGCACCTCGGGACCCGCGAAAGGCGTGATGCTGCCGCATGCCCAGACCTACCTGGTGTCGCTGGAAAGCGCGCGGCAACTCAAGCTCGGGCCTGACGACGCCTACTACATCTTCCATCCGCTGTTCCACATGTCGCCGCGCTACGTGGCCGTCTATGCAGCGCTCATCGCAGGGACCCGGGTCTGCATGGACCGCGGCTTCAGCGCCGCCGACTGGCTGCCCCGCGTACGCGCCTGCGGCGCGACGGTGTCGATCGGGCACGGTCCGATGCTCGAGATGATCCATGCGACGCCCCAGCGCCCGGACGACGCGCACAACCCGCTGCAGCGGCTCGCCACGTCGCCGTTTCCGCAGCACATCGCGGCCGATTTCGAACGCCGCTTCGGGGTGCGCGGGCTCGAGGTCTGGGGCATGACCGAGGTCAACATTCCGCTGTGGAACTCGCTCGACGAGCCGCTGCGCCCCGGCTGCGGCCGGCTCGTCTCCGACGAATACGAACTCCAGCTGGTCGATTCCGTCACCGACCTGCCGGTGCCCGCCGGCAGCACCGGCGAGATCGTGGTTCGCGGGCGGCGCCCGTGGACCCTGATGCAGGGCTACTTCGGCATGCCCGAGGCCACGCAGAAGGCGTGGCGCAATCTCTGGTTCCACACCGGCGACCTCGCATGGCGGGACGAGGAC
The DNA here is from genome assembly GCF_057657255.1 of Variovorax sp. Soil_C_19. Taxonomy (NCBI): domain Bacteria; kingdom Pseudomonadati; phylum Pseudomonadota; class Betaproteobacteria; order Burkholderiales; family Comamonadaceae; genus Variovorax; species Variovorax sp. Soil_C_19. The sequence continues at coordinate 48,404 of NZ_JBDGIV010000007.1, forward strand.
GGCTGCTATCACTTCGTCGACCGCCTGGGCGACCGCATCCGCCGCCGCGCCGAGAACATCTCTTCGTACGAGATCGAGGTGGCCGCGCTGCAGCACCCGTCGGTGAGCGAATGCGCGGCGGTGGGCGTGCCTTCCGAGTTCGAAAGCGACGACGACGTGCTGTTGGCCGTCGTGCCCGCGGCCGGCAACTTCGACGCGCTGGCGCTGCTTACGCACCTGGCGCGCAGCCTTCCACACTACATGGTGCCGCGCTATGTCGATATGCTGGACGAACTGCCGCGCACGCCCACGAACAAGGTCCGCAAGGCCGCGCTGCGCGCGCGTGGCGTGACGCCCTCCACCTGGGACCGCAAGGCGCAGCGGGTCGACCTGCGTGCGCTGGCGGGCAGTCGACAACCCGATGGCCGTTGATCCGGCTCCTGCGCCGCCCTGCTACGCCGGCGCGGCCGGCCCACCGTCTCTCGGGCGGAACTGCTCGTCGAAGCGCTCCAGCGACGGCATCGGCAGCAAGGGCCGCATCTCCAGGTCGGCCACGGCCGCATCGAGGGACGAAAGCATCCGGCCGCGTTCCTGGTCGCTCACGTACGGCACGTGGTAGGCGATGAACGGCTCGAGCACGGCGTAGCCGACATAGCCCAGCGTGCCCTGCATGAGATGCCGCAGCATGCCCATCGGCAGCTCGCCGTGGATTGCACCGGGACCGAACATGTGCGCCCTTCCACCGAGCGAGGTCAGAACCATCGCGCGTCGGCCCGCCATGCCCGCACGGTCGTACACGCGCCGCCCGCCATAGAAGGTGCCCGACAACAGCACGCGGTCGAACCATCCCTTCAGCATCGCGGGCGCCGAGAACCAGAAAACCGGAAAGGCGAGCACGAGCAGGTCGGCCGCCAGCACGGGCTCGAGTTCCTCCACGATGTCGGGCGCCAGCGTGCCCTGCGCGCGCGCATGGCGCTGCTCGAGCGAATACACCAGGTGCGAGGGATCGCTGCGGTTTTCGAAGTCACCGGCCCCGGCCACGGGATTGAAGCCCTTGGCATAGAGATCCGATTGCGTCACGGACCAGCCGGAGCGCTCGAGCGCATCGCGCGCGGTGCGGCTCATCGCGTGGACGAACGATTTCGGCTCGGGATGGCAGTAGACGATGTGGGCCTGCTTCATGGATGGGACACGGATGACGGCCGGCGCTCGCGCACGGCCTGGTTGATGGCTTCGATCTCCTCGTCGATCCGCGCATGCAGCGCATCCGCCGGCGCGAGCCAGTCCTTGATGCGCCTGACCATGCCCTGCGGCTTGTCCGTGAGCTCGCGCGCGCGCGCCATGGCGGCGCCACGGAGTTCGGCGCGCGGAACCAGCTCGGTGACCAGTCCCCAGGCGCAGGCCTCGCGCGCGGTGATCGGGCCGCCGCCGAGCAGCAACTGCCGCGCGCGCAGCGTTCCGACGGCCGGCGCCAGCAGCAGGCTCGCGCCGGCCTCGGGCGCGATGCCCAGGTCGACGAAGGGGAACCGCAAGACCGCGTCGGGCTCGGCGAGCACCCAGTCGGCGTGCAGCAGCGCCGTCGCACCGATGCCGACCGCAAAGCCATGCACCGCAATCACCAGCGGCTTGCGCAACGCGGCGAGCGCATGAAGAAACCGGGGCACCGGATCGTGCACGGCCTGCGGCCACTGCGCAAAGGCCTGCAGGTCGTGGCCTGCGGTGAAGCCCTCGCCCGCGCCGCACAAGAGCACGGCGCGGATGTCGACCTGGTCCTGCGCGGCGCACAAGGCCTCGGCCAGCGCACCGAACATCGCGAGGTCGATGGCGTTGCGCCGGGCGATGCGGTCGATCTCCAGCACCAGCACCCCGCCCTCGCGGTGGCTGTGGATGGCTTCCATCAGATCACCCTCTGTTCGGCGAGGCGGTCGAGCTGCTCGTCGCTGAGCCCGAGCCGCCGCTTGAACACGGCCGCGTTGTCCGCGCCGATGCCGCGCGCGGTCTGCGAGACGGTGCAGGGATGGTTGCTGAAGCGCGGCACCACGCCCGGGATGCGAACGCGTCCGAAGTCCTCGTCGTCGACCGGCTGCAGGAATCCGCGCGCCTTGACCTGGGCGTCGTCCACGATCTGCTGCGACGAATAGACCGGCGCGATCGTGCCGCCGCAGGCTTCGAAGCGTGCGAGCACATGGTCGAGGTCGTGCGCCGCAAACCAGTCGCGGAAGATCCCGTTGATCTCCCCCGCATGCGCGCAGCGGTCCACGTTATGCCGAAAGCGCGGTTCGTCGATCAGCTCGGGCCGCCCGATGGCCCGGCAGTTCGCCGCATAGAGCGCGTTGGTGCTGCCAGACAGCGACACCCAATGGCCGTCGCGCGTGCGGTACACGCCGGTGGGCGCCGCGTACTGGCTCACGTTGCCCGAGCGCTCGTGCGTGGTGCCGAGCAGGTCCTGCTTGAGCGTCAGGAAGTCCAGCAGCTTGAGCACGCCTTCGGTCATCGACAGGTCGATGTCCTCTCCCTTGGCCAGCGGGTCGCGCGCGAGCTTCCACAGCGACGACATGACGCCGAGCGCACCGAAGAGGCCGCCGATCGAATCGCCGATGGGATAGCCGACATGCATCGGCTCTCCGTCGGGCTCGCCGCTGATGTAGGCCATGCCGCCCATGGCCTCGAAGATGCGCGCAAAGCCCGGCTTGTCCTTGTACGGGCCGTCCTGTCCGAAGGCCGTGGCGCGCAGGATCACGAGCCGCGGCTGCGCCTTGCGCAGCGTCTGCGCGTCCAGGCCCCAGCCGTCGAGCGTGCCGGGCCGGAAGTTCTCCACCAGCACATCGGCCTCCTCGACCAGGCGCAGGAACAGCACCCTGCCCTCCGGTTTGCGCAGGTCCAGCGAGACCAGCTGCTTGTCGCGGTTGAGTACCTTCCACCACAGCGACCTGCCGTCCTTGAACGGGGCGAAGGTGCGCAGTCCGTCGCCTGCGCCCGGCAGCTCGACCTTCAGGACGTCGGCGCCATAGTCGCTGAGCAATGCGGCGGCCGTCGGTGCCGCCACGATGGTGGCGATGTCGATGACCCGCAGCCCGGCCAGCGGCCCGCCGCGTGTGGTGCGTGGCGCACAAGGGGAAAAAGAATCAGGGAAGGAAGAAGCGTCGATCACGTTGCGGGGGTTCCATCTGGTCGTTTTTTGTCGGTGCCGGGCGCGACGGCATCGCGGTCCCAGTCGTAGGCGAGCGGCTGCCTGTCGCGAAAGCGGCGGGCCGCGTCGTGGTGATAGGGCGCGGCCATGGCAAGACCCTGGGCATGCGCCTCCATGTCGCCGAGGGCAAGGTAGTCCGCGTCGTGGCTGCGCTGCAGCAGCTGCTTGGTCGCGGCGAACACGTCGCGCGGGCCGCGCGCCAGCTGCCGTGCCGCCGCCAGGGCGCGGTCCGGCAGTCGCTCGACCGGGTGGACCGCGTGCACGATGCCCAGGCGCCTGGCCTCGTCGGCATCGATGGAGCGCGCGGTGAGCAGCAGGTCGCGGGCGACGCCCAGGCCGACCACCCGCGGCAACAGGCAGTGCGCGCCGAAGTCGGGCACCGCGCCGACGCGCGCGAACGACATGCAAAAACGCGCCCGTGGCGTGGCGAGCACCAAGTCCGCATGCAGCGCGAGGCTGAAGCCCCCGCCGAACGCCGGGCCGTCGACGGCCGCGATGACCACGGCATCGAGCCCGAGCAGTTGCTGCAACCAGCGGTTGGCCGACGCGATGCGCGCCTCGGTCTGCGCGGGCGTGTGCTGCTGCGGGTTCTGCAGCCGGGCCGCCATCTCGCGCACATCACCGCCGGCGCTGAAGCTGCCGCCGGCGCCGCGCAGCACCAGCGCACGGACCGCCCTGCCGCCGGAACCCATCCAGTCGAGCAGACGGACGTAGTCTTCACGAAGCGCCTGCCCCAGCGGGTTGCGCGCCTCGGGCCGCGTGTGGACGAATTCGGCAACCTCGCCGCTCACGCGCAGCGATGCCGCCTGGAAGGTCGGTGCGGTCACTCCCGGTCTTTCAGGACTTCAGCGAGAGCTGGAGCTCGGCGGCCAGGCGGGCGATGCGCTGGCGCTGTGCCATGAAGTACGCAGAGGCCTCGCCCGGCGTGCTCGATTCGGGCTCCACGCCGAGGTTGGCCAACTGCTCGCGCACCTCCTTGTCCGCGAGCGCCTCGCGCACCTGGCGATTGAGCGCATCCACCACGGCTGGCGGCGTGCCCGCAGGGGCCAGCAGCATGAACCACGGGGTCAGGCCTTCGATGTCCTGCGTGATGCCGGCCTCGCGGCCGGTCGGCACCTCGGGCCGGATGCGCGATCGCGCCGGCTCCGTGACCGCCAACAGGCGCACCTTGCCGGCTTCCAGCATCGGCCGCGCCACGGCATATTCCATCATCGCGAAATCGACCTCGCCCGCGCCCACTGCCGTGGCCGTGGGCTGCGTTCCCTTGTACGGCACGGCGACGACCGGCATGCCCGCTGCGCGCGCGAGCGCCAGGCCGGCGATGTGCGGATTGCTTCCGTTTCCCGGATGGCCCAGCGTGAGCTGGCCGGTCTTCTTGCCGAGGGCCACGAACCCGGCATAGTCCTTGGCCGGCAGGTCGTGGCGCACCATGAGGAAGGTGGGTGCACGGCCCAGCATGCTGATCGCAACGAAGTCCTTGCCGGGCGCGAATGCCAGGTTCTCGAACATCAGCGGAAACGTGGTGGTCACGGCCGTGGCCAGGCCGAGCGTGTAGCCGTCGGGCGGTGCCTTCTGCATGAATTCCATGCCGATGCGGGTGGCCGCACCCGGCTTGTTGTCGACGACGAACTGCTGGCCCATGCGCTCGCCGAGCTTGCGCGCCAGCACACGGGCGAGGCCGTCGGTCGCGCCGCCGGGCGCAAAGCCCAGGACGATCTTTACCGGGCGGTCCGGATAGGCGGCCGCGTGCGAAGGCAGCGCGGCGCCGGCCAGCCAGGCCAGCGCGATTGCGTTGGCCCCGCGCCGCGTGATGAGTGGATGGTTCAATCGATGTCTCCTGCAGTTGCATGGTCCTTGTGTGCCGATTCTTGCGCTGCCTTCGTCACGGCGCCCCCCCCGTTTCGGGGGGTCGGGTTAGCACCGGATCCGTACAATCCTTGCCGTGCGAAAGACCGTTCATCCCGACACCACCGAGACCCATTTCGCGCGGCCACGTCTGTTCGAAGCGCTGCGGCGCGCGCAGGACAGGCGCTGCGTGGTGCTCGCCGCGCCCGCCGGCAGCGGCAAGACCGCGCTGCTGGCGGCGTGGTCACGCCAGCTGCGCACGCAACGCACGGTGGTCTGGGTCGATGCCGCGAGCGCGCGCGGCCTGGCGGCTGAAATGGCCGCGCGCTGTGCCGAGCAGTTTCCGTGCTGGCCGGCGCCGCCGCCGCGGCGGCGCGCGCGCAGCAGGGACGCGTTCTCCGAACTGCTGGACGTCGCCGTGACGGCGATGCGCCATGCCGCCGCGTCGCTGAAGCCGGTGGTGCTGGTCATCGATCACCTCGATCACGTCCCGGACGCCTCGGTGCTGCTCGCGCTGCAGCCGCTGCTCGACTACGCCCCGCCTCGACTGCAATGCGTCTTCGCTTCACGCAACGGCCTCGCGCTGCCCCTGGAGCGCTTGCGCATGCACGGGCAACTGCTCGAACTCGGCGCGGCGGATCTGCGCTGGTCCGACGACGAGGCCCACGCGCTGGTCCAGTCCCGACTGGGCGACGACACCGAAGCCCCGGCCCTGCAGCAGGCTAGCCGCGGCTGGACGTTGGGCCTGGTGGCAAGTTGCGAAGCGCTGCAGCGCGCCGCCCGGTCGGGCGAAGCGGCCGACCTCGTGCCGGAAGCTGCCGCGCACTGCCTGGAAACGCAGGTTTTCTCCGACTGGACCGAAGCCCAGCGCAGGACCGTGGCGGTGCTCTCGGCCACGCCGGCCTTCGATGTGGGCCTTGTCGCAGCGGCCGGTGGCATGTCGATGCCCGAAGCCCTCGAATTCCTCCATCGCCTCGCACGCACAGGCTTTCTCGACGCGGCTTCGCCGGACGGCTGGTGGCGCTTTCATCCCATGATGGCCACGGTGCTCCAGCGCCGGTTCGCACGCCTGAAGGCGTTGAAGCGCCGCCATTGGCATGGCATCGCGAGCGTGTACCTTGCCGCGCAAGGCCGCCCTGCGGACGCGGTCCGCCAGGCCGTGGCGGGTCGCGACCTGGCCCGGGCAGCCGACCTTGTCGAGACCTGGGCCGGCGCCCTCTTCCAGTCGGGCCGGCACGATGCACTGGCTGAACTGGTTCGCCTCGTGCCGGCCTCCGCAGCCCGCCACCGGCCACAGCTTCGGCTGTGGGTGGCGCTGCTCGCGCTGACCGAGCAGCGCTTCGACGCCTGCGAGGCCATGCTCGCCGCGCTCGACGGCGATGTCGGTGCGGCCGATTCGACCACCCGGCGGCGCATGTGCGTTCTGCGCGGATGGCTCGCCATGTTCCGGGACGACATCGATGCGGCGCAGTCGGCGCTGCGCGGCGCGCCCCGGCGCACCAAGGACCTGCGCGTCGACCCGATCACGCTCGCGGGCGAGCGCAACGTCTGGTCGTGGATTCGCATCTACCGCAACCAGTACGCGGACGCCCGCCGCCTTCAACGATCGGCCGGCCATCGCGAAGCACCGCACGGCACGCTGTTCGGCACGCTCAGCGGCCGGTGCCTGGAAGGCCTGAGCTTTGCACTCGAGGGCCACATGAGCAAGGCCGAGCATGTCTATCGCGAGGTGCTCCGCGAGGCGGAGCCTGGCGGCCGCGCGTTCCTGGATCCGAAGGTGCTCGCCATCGGCCTGCTCGGCGAGACCCTTTATGAGATCAACGATCTCGCGGGCGTGCTGGCCCTGGAGGCGAGGCTGCCGGAGCTGATGACCCACTCGCTGCCCGATCCGCTGCTGCGCGTCATGCTCGGCATCTGCCGTTCCCATGCCGTGCTGGGACAGCTTGACACGGCGTTGCGCGTGGCCGAAGGGTTGCGCATGTATGCGCGCGCGCGGCGGCTCGACCGGCTGCTCTGCTATGCCTTGCTCGAGCGCATGCGCCTGCAGCTGGCGCGGCACGAGACCGCGCAGGCGCATGCGACCTGGGACGAGATCGCACAGTTGCATGCGCTGCATGAACGCAGCGACAGCACGGCGCTGAGCGAGATCGCCATCGTCGCCCGGCGGGCGGAGATCCTCGCGCACATCTACGCGGGCCGGCTGGAAATCGCGCGAGGGCGGATCGATGCGCTGATCGCGCTCTGCGAGGCGCGTGGCCGCCAGCGCCGCGTCGCCGCGCTTCTGTTCCAGCGCGCGGCTGTTGCGCATGCGCTCGGCGAAGGCGAGTTGGCCTCCGCGAGCGCACTCCAGGGACTCAGGCTCGCGCAACGGCTCGGCCTGGTGCGCAGCGTGCTCGATGCGCATCCATCGGTGTGCGAACTGCTCGACGGCGCACTCTCGCTGGCCAGGGAAGACACCTTGCTCTCGTTCCATGCCGACCGGATGCGCGCGGCGGCCGGGCAGGGCCCGCTGGCCGGCGCCGCGCTCGGCAAGCCCGGCCTGGCCCCTGCGCCGGCGGCGCCCGAAGCACTCAGCGCGCGCGAGGCGGAGGTGATGCAGCAGCTCGCGCTGGCGTTGCCCAACAAGGAGATCGCGCGGGCGCTGGGCATGTCGGGCGAAACCGTGAAATGGCACCTGCGCAACATCTACGCCAAGCTGCGCGTCACCACGCGCTATCAGGCGCTCGCGGTGATGCGCCACGGCGCCATGAGCCCGGCGCTCAGCGCGCCGGCCGCCGATGCAGTTGCGCGTCGCGCGCGCTGAATACCTCGATCACCTTGTCGCGAAAGTCCCGCATCAGCGACGAGAAGTAGGCATTGCGCCGCCAGAACAGGCCGATCTGCAGCGTCCAGACCGGCGCGGGCGCCGGCAAGGCGCTCAGGCCGGCGCCGGTGCTTGCGCCCAGCGAGTCGGCCGTCATCACGGTCAGCAGGTTGCTGGCGCGCACCAACGGCGCAAACACGGCCGGCGATGCATCGGCCTGCAGGAACGCAGCCGGCATGGCGATGCCCGCTTCATCGAACATCGACGCGACCCAGGCGCGCAGCGCGATGTTCGGTGGCGGCAGCACCCACGGCTGCGCCGCCATGTCGCGCAGCGTGAAGGGCCGGCGCAGCAGCGGATGGCCCTTGCGTGCGACCACGAACGACTGCTGCTCGCCGAGCAGCACGCACGACAGCGCCGCCGGGGTCTCGGGCTGCATCGCCGCCACCGCGAAGTCGAGCAGGCCCGTCTCGAGCTGGTGCATCAGCACGCCGCTGAGCTGCACATGCGCCTGGAACCGCACATCGCGCGCCGCACCGAGGAAGGACGCAAGCACCGGCGTCATGACCGACTCGACGATCGCCGGCACGGTGCCGATGCGAAGCTCGCCCGATTGCCCGGTCTTCAGGTCCTGCACCTCGTTGTGGATGTCGTCGACCAGTTGCCCTAGCTGGAGGTTGCGCGCATACAGCGCCTGGCCGATGGCCGTGAGCGCCACGCCGCGCGGCGTGCGCTCGAACAGCCGCACGCCGAGCGAGGTCTCCAGCCGCTGGATCGCCTTGGAGAGCGCGGGCTGGGTCACGCCCAGCGCATCGGCGGCGCTGTGCAGGTTGCCGAAATCGGCGGCGATCCTGAACGACTGGAGGTCCTTGAGCAGCATGGCGCGATTCCAAACCGTTATCGCAAAACCCCATGATAGGACTGGCTGCAGCCGCGCGCGATTTCCATAATCGATGCGGACAGCACGACGACAACAAACGGAGACAAGAGACATGCCGACATTCGCTCACCGGGCGCGGACCGCGCTGCGCGTGGCCAGCCTCGCCATCGCGGGCTTGCTCGGCGCCGCCACGGCCAGCGCGCAGGACGCCTACCCGAACCGCCCGATCCGCGTGGTGGTGCCCTACCCCGCCGGCGGCAACACCGACATCATTGCGCGCGACGTGATGAAGGCGCTGTCGGCGCGGCTGGGCCAGCCGATCGTGATCGACAACAAGCCCGGCGCCAACAGCATCCTGGGCACCGACCTCGTGGCCAAGGCCGCTCCCGATGGCTACACGCTGCTGGTGGCGATCGGTGCCTATGCCAACAACCAGTCGCTCTACCGCAACCTGCCGTACCGGCCCGCCGACCTCGCGCCGGTCTCGCAGTTGACGCGGACCTCGCTGGTGCTGGTGACCGCGCGCCCCGGCATCCGCACGCTCGACGACCTGGTGCGCGCCGGCCGCGACGCGGGCGCACCGCTGAGCTTCGCCAGCAGCGGTGTCGGCTCGGCCGCGCACCTGCTGGGCGAACGCTTCGCGCGCGCCACCGCGATGAAGGGCGCCATGCATGTGCCCTACAAGGGCACGAGCGACGCGACCACCGACCTCGTGAGCGGGCGCGTCGGCTTCATGTTCGACGCAATCTCGGCCATGGGCCCGCACATCCGCCAGGGCCGGCTTGCGGCGCTCGCGGTGACGGGGCATGAGCGCTCGCCGCTGCTGCCCGAGGTGCCGAGCCTCAAGGAGCTCGGCCATCCCGAGCTCGCGACCTATGCCTGGGCCGGCGTGCTCGCGCCGGCGCGCACGCCGCCGGCCATCGTCGAACGGCTGGCCGCCGAGATCGCTGCCGTGATGAAGGGCGACGACCTGCGCGCGCGGCTGGCGGCCATCAGCACCGAGCCCGTGGGCGGCACGCCGGCAGAGCTCGCACGCTTCATCGCCACGGAGGCCAAGGTCAACGGCGAGGTGATCCGGCAGCTCGCCATCACGCTCGACTAGGAACCGCCAACAATGACCACCCCACCCCGCACCGTGAAGATCGGCGGCGCCTGTGCCTTCATCGGCGACAGCATCATCGGGCCGCGCCAGCTCGCCAGCGTCGAGGGCATGCAGTACCTCGTGTTCGACTATCTTGCGGAGATGACGCTGTCGAGCTTCGCGCAGGCGCGCAAGCGCGATGCCGCGCTCGGCTACGCCACCGACTTCATCGAGGTCACGCTGCGCGAGATCCTGCCGCAGTGCATGCGGCGCGGCATCCGGCTGGTGGCGAATGCCGGCGGGCTCAATCCGCGCGGCTGCGCGGCAGCGATCGAGGCCCTTGCCAGCGAACTGGGTTGCACGCCGCGCGTCGCCTTCATCGAAGGCGACGACAGCCTGCCGCTGCTGCCGGCGCTGGCCGAAGAAGGCACCCTCGACTTCTATGCAGGCACCCCGATGCCCGCGGGCATCGACAGCGCCAACGTCTACCTGGGCGCACTGCCGATCGCGCGCGCGCTCGGCCTCGGCGCCGACATCGTGGTGACCGGGCGCATCGTCGACAGCGCCACCACGCTCGGCGTGCTGATGCATGAATTCGGCTGGGCCGCCGATGCCTACGACCGACTGGCGGCGGGCTCGCTGGCCGGCCACCTCCTCGAGTGCGGCGCGCAGGCCACTGGCGGCATCTTCACCGACTGGGCCGACGTGCCGGACTGGGAGAACATCGGCTATCCCTACGTCGAATGCAGTGCCGACGGCAGCTTCGTCGTCGCCAAGCCGCCGGGCACGGGCGGGTGCGTGACCCCGGCCGCGGTGAGCGAGCAGATCCTCTACGAAGTGGGCGATCCGTCGCGCTACGTGCTGCCCGACGTGGTGTGCGATTTCACGCAGGTCACGGCCGTGGCCGCAGGCCGCGACCGGGTGCACGTGACGGGCGCGCGCGGCATGGCACCGCCGCCGACCTACAAGCTGTCGGCCACCTGGCAGCAGGGCTGGCGCTGCACGGCGCAGGTGTCGGTGTTCGGCATCGATGCGGTGCCCAAGGCGCGCCGCACCGGCGAGGCGCTGCTGGCGCGCGTGCGCACGCTGCTGCAGGAGAAGGCTCTGGGCGATTTCGACAAGACGCATGTGTCCGTGCTCGGCGCGGAAGACAGCTACGGTCCGCACGCCGCCGCGGGCGCGCCGCGCGAGGCGGTCGCGCGTGTGGCCGTGACCCATGCGCGTGCCGAGGCGCTGGACATCTTTTCACGCGAGGCGCGCGCGCCGGGCGTGTCCTTCGCGCCGGGCACCACCAGCGGCAGCGCCCTGACCCTCAACGGCCGCGCAGCCGTCGAGCCGCGCTTTCGGCTCTTCTCCTGCCTGGTGGCGAAGCACAGGTTGCCCGCGCCGCGCGTGGTGATCGCGGGAGTCGAGGAGACGATCGAGATTCCCTGCGATGGCCAGGCCGTGCCGGCACCCGGCCATGCCCCGCGTGCGGAACCCGGCGATGCGGCGCCCGCGCCGCGGCCGGCCGTGCGCAGCGCGGCGCTGATCTCACTGGCCCACGGACGCTCGGGGGACAAGGGCGACACCTCGAACATCGCCGTGATCGCGCGCCGTCCCGAAGACGTGGCGATGCTGCGCCGCGAGCTCACGCCCGAGCGGGTGCGCGCGCACCTCGTCCACCTCGTCAAGGGCAGCGTCACGCGCTACGAGGTGCCGGGCCTGCATGCCTTCAATTTCCTGTTGACGGAGGCACTGGACGGCGGTGGTCCGAGTTCGCTGCGGCCCGACCCGATGGGCAAGGGCATGGCGCAGATGCTGCTCGGCATGACGATCGCCGTGGACTGACGGGCGTTGCAGGTCAGGCGCCCTGCCGGCCCGCCATGTTGACCAGCTGCACCAGCGCCGGCCCGATGGTCTTCAGCAGGTCGGCGGCCTTCGCGCGGTAGCCCGGGACGGCGCAGTTGAACAGCAGCCTTCGCGGGCCGTAACGGATGCCCGAGGCAACGCCGACCGCGAGCACGCCGAGCCCTGCATCGCCCATGTTGATCGAGAAGCCGCGCTTCTCGTAGTTGGCGAGGCTGGCCGCCAGGCCCTCGGTGCAGCGCACGTATTCGTCGGCACGCTCGCGCTTGGCGCGCGCAAGGAACCGGTTGCGCTCGGCCGGCGACAACTGCGCCAGCCAGGCCCGGCCCATGGCGGTCTCGACGATGCCGCGCACCGCACCCACGCCGGGGCGCTTGAGCGTGCCGTGCTCCTGCGCACACGTTTCCACGTACACCACGTCGAGGTCCATCGTGACGCCCACTGAGACGGCGCCCTCGAAGCGCTCGGCCATCGACTGCATCGCGGGGCGCAACTGCGCCAGCAGTGGCGTGTTGATGACGTAGGGATAGCCCAGCGTCACCGCGGCGGGCCCGATGAAGTAGCGGTCGAGGCGCTCGTCGTGGTCGAGGAAGCCCAGCGCCTGCAGACTGCGGCAGAGGCGGCTGACGGTGGGCCGCGGAATGCCGAGCCGCTCGGCGAACTCGCTGTTGGCATGCGCGCGCGGGTCCCTGACAAAGCTCTGCAGGATCATGAGTCCCTTGGCCAGCGTGCCCGAAAAGTCGGGATCGTCGGCGCGCACGCGGCGCAGGTCCTGCTGGTTCTTCAGCTGGTGGAGGGGTCGGGCGGCACGCATGCTGCGCATTCTCCACGTCGGGGCACGTTTGCGCATCGTCGTTCCAATATTCGAAACGCGTGTTCGCCGATGCAAACCTGCGGCCTACAGTCCGCCGCATGATCCGCGACACCACCCGACTCGACACCCTCCTCGACGACATCCGCACTTTCGTGCGCACCACCTGGCATCCGCTCGAAGACGAGGTGGAGCAGCGCGGCGAGATTCCGCCGGCCACGGTCGACCTGCTGCGCCGCAAGGGCTACTTCGGCTGGAGCATTCCCGAAGAACACGGCGGCCTCGGCCTGACCACCGAGGAACTGGCGCTGTGCGCGATGGAGCTGTCGCAGGCCTCGGTCGCGCTGCGCGCCCGCGTGGGCACCAACACCGGCATCGGCTCCGAAGCGCTGGTGGCCGATGGCACGCCGCAGCAGAAGGCGAAGTGGCTGCCGCGCATGGCCAGCGGCGAACTCACCGGATGCCTCGCGCTGACCGAGCCCGAGGCCGGCTCCGAAGCCACCAACATCCACACCACCGCGCGACGCGAGGGCGACCACTACGTGCTCGACGGCACCAAGCGCTTCATCACCAATGCGCCGCTGGCCGACCTGTTCACCGTGATCGCGCGCACAGAGGAAGGCACCCAGGGCCATGCCGGGCTGACCGCCTTTCTGGTGGAGCGCGGACCGGGCCTGCGCACCGGCGAGCCCTACCGCAAGATGGGCCAGGCGGGTTCGCCGGTGTCCGACGTGCATTTCGAGAACTGCCGCGTCCCGGCGAGCCATGTGATCGGCGAGCAGGAGGGCGTGGGCTTCCGCACGGTGATGAAGGTGCTGAACAAGCAGCGGCTGCACCTGGCGGCGCTGTGCACGGGGCCGGCGATCCGCATGCTCGACCTGGCCGTCTCTCACACCGCGCGGCGTTCGCAGTTCGGCCAGCCGGTGGCGAACTTTCAGCTGGTGCAGGCCATGATCGCCGACTGCCGCACCGAGATTTTTGCTGCGCGCGCAATGATCCTCGAGGCCGCGCGGGCGCGCGATCGCGGCGAGGACGTGGCGCTGTCGGCCTCGATGTGCAAGTACTTCGCCTCCGAGATGTGCGGCCGGGTGGCCGACCGCTGCGTGCAGATGTTCGGCGGCGCAGGCTACGTGGCCGACTTCAGCCCCATCGAGCGCTACTACCGCGACGTGCGGCTGTTCCGCCTGTACGAAGGCACGAGCCAGATCCATCAGCTCAACATCGCCAAGCTCACGCTGCGCGAGCACGAGAAGAAGGCGGCCGCGCAATGAACCTGCTCGACGTCGAGCGCGACGAGGCGCTGGCGGCGCTGCGGCTGCGCGTGCGCGCCTTCGTCGACACGCAGGTGATCCCGCTCGAGCAGCGCGGCCACGTGCACGACCCCGCGGCGCTCGATGCCGCGCTTGCCGTGCTGCGGCCGCTGGCGCGCTCGCATGGCCTCTACCTGCCACAGCTGCCGCCCGAGCACGGCGGCCTCGGCCTGAGCTGGGTCGCGCGCAGCGTGGTGCTCGAAGAAGCCGGCCGCAGCTACCTGGGCCCCGGTGCGCTCAACTGCGCGGCGCCGGACCAGCCGAACATGATCAGCCTGCTAAACCTGGGCACGGCGGCGCAGCAGGAGGCGTGGCTCGCTCCGCTCGCGGCAGGCGAACTGCGTTCGTGCTTCGCGATGACCGAGCCGGCGCCCGGCGCGGGCTCCGATCCTTCGATGCTGCGCACGCGGGCACGGCGCACGGCAGAGGGCTGGGTGATCGACGGCCACAAGTGGTTCATCACTGGCGCGGTCGGCGCGCGCTTCGCGGTGGTGCTCGCGCAGACCGACGACGGCCCGACGCAGTTCATCGTCGAATGCGCGAACCCGGGCTTCCGGCTGCAGCGCGCCATCGCTGCGATCGACCCCTATGCGATCGGCGGGCATGGCGAGATCGAGTTTGTCGACTGCCTGGTGCCGCACGACGCAGTGCTGGGCGAGGTCGGCCAGGGGCTGGCGCATGCGCAGCAGCGCCTGGAGCCTGCGCGCGTGTCGCACTGCATGCGGCTGATCGGGCGTGCGCGCCGCGCGCTCGAACTCGCCGAGGTTTATGTGAACGCGCGCAGCGCCTTCGGCGACCGGCTCGCCGACCTGCAGCAGGTGCAGGCGATGGTGGCCGACTGCCACATCGACCTGCATGCGAGCCGGCTGCTGACGCTCGACTGCGCGGCGCGCATGGATGCGGGCGTTTCCGTGAAGACCGAATCAGCAATGGCGAAGGTCTTCGTCTCGGAGGCGCTGTACCGCGTGGCCGACCGCGCGGCGCAGTTGATGGGCGCGCTGGGCATGTGCGAGGACGCGCCCGTGGCGCTGATCCTGCGCGAACTGCGCCCATTCCGCATCTACGACGGCGCCTCCGAGGTGCACCGGGCCACGCTCGGGCGCCGTTTTCTTCATCTTTCCAACACACCAGGGGACATCCAATGACTGCCAGCACTTCTCTTCGCCTCGCTACCGCGCTTGCGGCCGCCGCCTTCGCGGCCTCCGCGGCCCACGCCGCCTACCCCGACCAGCCGATCAAGCTCATCGTGCCCTTCGCCGCCGCGGGCAGCACCGACCTGGTGGCGCGCGTGCTGGCGGTGGACCTCGGTGCCGCGCTCGGCCAGCAGATCGTGGTCGAGAACAAGCCGGGCGCCGGCAGCCTGATCGGTTCGGAGTTCGTGGCCAAGGCATCGCCCGACGGCTACACGCTGCTGATGGCCGGGCTCACGAACGTGTTCCTGCCGTACGTGCACAAGAACCTCAAGGCGAACCTGGCCGACGACTTCACGGGCGTGGGCCTGGTGGCCGACCTGCCCAACGTGATCGCGGTGAATGCCAAGACGCCCTACAAAACGCTGCCCGAACTGGTTGCGGCGGGCAAGTCCAAATCCAACGCGCTGTCGTTCGGCTCGGCCGGTGTCGCGACGCCGTCGCACCTGGTCTGCGAAATGGTGAACCACCAAGCCAAGATCAAGATGCAGCACGTGCCCTACAAGGGCAATGCACCGGCGGTCAACGACGTGATGGCCGGCCACATTCCGGTGATGTGCAACAACCTGGGCGGCACGCTGCCCTACATGCAGGGCGGGCAGATCCGCATCCTTGCGCAGACCGGAAAAGCCCGCTCGACGGCCGTGCCCGACGTTCCCACCTTCGCCGAGCTCGGCCTTCCGGGCATGGACGCAGGCCTCTGGATGGGCCTGGCGGCACCCAAGGGCACGCCGAAGAACGTGGTCGACACGCTGAACCAGGCGCTCGCGAAGGTGCTCGCCACGCCGGCGATGAAGGAGAAGCTGGCCAAGCTCGGCGCCACCACGCTGGACCCGAGCCTCGGGGCCTGGAGCGAGCGCATCAAGACCGACAGCCGCACCTGGGACCCGGTGCTCAAGACCATCGACCTGAGCAGCAACTGATGAACGCGCCCCGACAAGGCCTGCCGCTCGCGGGCGTGCGCATCCTCGACATGGCCACGGTGCTCGCCGCGCCCTTCTCGGCCACGCTGTGCGGCGACATGGGCGCCGAAGTCGTCAAGCTCGAATTGCCGCAAGGCAACGACGCGCTGCGCGGGCTCGCGCCGGTGCACGAGGGCCACGCGCTGTTCTGGAAGACGGCCAACCGCGGCAAGCGCGGCATCTCGCTCGACGTGCGCAAGCCCGAGGGGCGCGCGCTGTTCCTGCGCCTGGTCGAGGGCTTCGACGTGCTGGTGGAGAACTTCCGCACCGGCACGCTCGATGCGTGGGGCCTCGACCTCGCGACGCTGCATGCGCACAACCCGCGCCTCATCGTGCTGCGCCTCACGGGCTTCGGCCAGACCGGGCCCAATGCGCGCAAGCCCGGCTTCGCGCGCATCTTCGAGGCCATGAGCGGCTTCACGCACCTGAGTGGCGAAGCCGGCGGGCCGCCGCAGCACATGAACTATCCGCTCGGCGATGCGATCGCCGGCCTGTTCGGCGCCTTCGCGATCAGCACCGCGCTGGCCGAGCGCAATGGGCTGCCGCGCGAGGCGCAGCGTGGCGTCGAGATCGACCTCTCGGCCACCGAGGCGCTGCTGCGCCTGCTGGACCCGCTCGCGGCCGAATACCGCTTCTCGGGCAGCGCGCGCGAACGCACCGGCTCGCGCGCCAGCTACACCGCGCCGTCGAACGTCTACCGCACGGCAGACGGCGCCTGGATCACGCTGGTCGGCTCCTCCGATCCGATCTTCGTGCGGCTGTGCGCCGCGATGGAACAGCCTGGGCTCGCGGCCGATCCGCGCTTTGCCACCAACGTGCAGCGCACGCGGCACCACGTCGAGATCGACGATATCGTCGGCGCGTGGACCGCGGGCCATTCGCTCGAGGCGCTCTCGGCACAGCTCGAGCGCCACGATGTGCCCTTCAGCAAGGTCTATTCGATCGCGGACGTCATGGACGACCCGCATTTCCGCGCACGCGAGGCGTTTGTCGAACTGCAGGACCCGGAACTGGGCGCGATCCCGGCGCCCGCGGCCGTGCCGCGCTTCGTGGGCCGCGCGGCCGCTGCGCCGCCGGCGGTTGGGCCGTGGACGGGGCAGGACAACGAAGCGGTGTATGGCGCGCTGGGCGTCGGCAGTGAGGAGCTTGGGCGCTTGCGTGCGTGTGGGGTGGTTTAGGGTGCGCCGGGGCGTTTCGGTGCGTTGCGTGTCCTGATGCTGTCGCCGAGTGCGCGAACCAGATCTTCCACCGCGGTGTTTCGCGGGCGATAGGCGGGCCGGTACATGCCGAGTTCAGTGCGGAATGGGTGTTCGAGTGGGCGGCAGACCAACTCTCCACGTCCATAGTGGGCCGCGCTCAGGTCTTCCAACACCGCAATACCCAAGCCCGCCTCCACCATGCGCCCTGCGATGCGCGATGAGTCGACCTGCATGTGCACGGTGATGTCCTGGGCGATGTCGAACTGCGCCGCCTCCTGAGAATCGACCAGGCTGGGCAGCTTCAGGGCGATCACCGATTCGGTTGCCAGATCCTTCAGGCGAATGCGGCGGCGTTTGGCCAGAGGATGGCCCGCCGGCATGAGGCACGCAAGCCGCAGAGGACCGAGTGGCTCAAAGGAGCGATGCCCCACATCGCGCACCTTCATGGCGATGCCTAGATCTACTTGCTGTGTGTCCACCCACTCGAGCACCTGGGCCGTGTTGCCGGTTTCGACGGTGCACAGCAGCCGCGACTGCGGACCGAACGTCTGGCTCAGCGCGCGTGGCAACAAGAGATCGGCGGCGGCCCCGATGCAACCGATCTGCAGGTGGCCTTGATGGGCCGTTCGCATGTCTGTCGCCAGTTGATTGAGCACCTGGAGAGAAGCCCCCACGCGATTCACCTGGTCGAGGAGTGCCCGCGCCTCGAACGTTGCCTGCAGGCGGTGGCCTTGTCGCTCGAACAGAGCAAACCCGACGTCCTCCTGGAGCTGCTTGAGCTGCTTGCTCACCGCAGGCTGCGAAATATGCAGCCGGTTGGCGGCCTCCGTCATCGTCGTCGACTGCAGGACGACCTGCAGGAGCTGGATGTGGTGCAGGCGAAAGGGAGCTGAGCGAGCCATATGCATCCTTGAGTGGTCCGCGAGGAACGCGTTAGATCATAACCAGCAGTTTGGAATTGCTTCCCAAAATGTATTGGAGTTATCGAACAGCGGTCCATAGCATCCGCCTCATGCAACGACACGGAGACGCTGTGATGACGCTCAGACTGATCGAAGAACTTCCCAACGCCTCAAGCAGCGCGACCGACCCGTCGGAAGCCGCGACGATCGAATCGATCATTGAACTTGCCCAGCGCCTGATCTCCACACCCAGCGAAAACCCGGGCGGCGACACCAAGGCCGTCGCGGCGCTGGCTCGCGATGCGCTGGCCCATCCTGCCATCGAGGTGGCGCTCTACGAGCCGAAGCCTGGCTGCGTCAACGTCGTCGCGCGCGTTCGAGGCGCCCTGCCGGGACCGCGCCTCATCATGAATGGCCACTTGGACACCTACCCTGTCGGTGCGCGCGAAGCCTGGACGGTTCCGCCCCTGACCGGTTATCGGGATGGCGATCGCCTCTATGGCCGGGGCGCGGGCGACATGTGCGCTGGCGACGCCGTTTTGATCACCGTCTTGCGCGGTCTGGCTGAGCGGCAGGCGCAACTGCGGGGCGAGGCCGTGCTGACCCTGGTCGCCGACGAAGAAACGGGTGGTGCTTTTGGTACGGCCTGGCTGATCGACAACGTCGAGCATTGCCGCGGCGACTACGTGGTCAACGCGGATGCCGGACATCCGCGCGTCGTGCGCTACGGCGAGAAGGGCGTGATGTGGCTGCGTGTGAAGACCCGCGGCAAGGCGGCGCACGGTGCGCACACGCACCTGGGCGACAACGCGCTCGACAGCCTGATGGCCGCGGTGCAGGCCATCCAGTGCCTGCGTGCCCACGAAGTCGTGATCGATCCCCGCATGCGTAGCGCCATGCTGGAGGCCCGGTCCGTTTCCGAGCAAGTCGGGGGCCGGGGCGAGTTTGAAAACCTGAGCGGCATCACCGTCAATGCCGGCGCCTTCCACGCTGGCGTCGTGCCGAATCTGGTGCCCGGCGACGCCGAAGCTTTCCTTGACCTTCGCTTCCCGGCGCCTCTCACGATCTCGGCCATGGAGGACCTGATCCGCGACATCCTGGAAGCGCATCCGAAAGTGCAGTGGGACATCCTGCCCGGCAGCGCGACCGAGCCCGCGTTCACAGACCCGAACCATCCGCTGGTCCGGGCATTCCTGCGTCATGCGCGCACGCTGGCTTTTCCGGACGCCGTCGCGAACATGCGCATCGGTCTTACCGATGCGCGCCTCTTCCGGCTGGCGGGCATGCCCGCGGTGACATATGGCCCGTACGCACACGGAATGGGAGGGCCTGACGAGTATGTGACGGTGCAGGATGTGCTGAAGGTGTATCGCGTACACCGCGCCGCTGCGGAAGAGCTTTTGGGCCTCACGGCGTGACCTCCCCATGAATGGCGCGCTTCCACGACGCTGAGCCTCACTGCACCTGTGGAATGTTGCCGGTCTCGATTCGCAATTTCAATGCAAATGACCTTGATAAACGGAGACAACCATGCCCGCAACTGTCAGTGATGAACTTACGCCCGAGAAGAAAGCATACTTCCGGAAGGTGATCGCATCCGCGCTGGTCGGGAACATGCTCGAGTTCTATGACCTCTTCATCTACGGATTCCTGGCGGTCTATATCGCCGCGGTGTTCTTCCCCGCGGCCGATCCGGCCACCTCTCTGCTCGTCGCGCTTGCGACCTTCGGCGTCAGCTATTTCGTCAGGCCGCTCGGCGCCCTGCTGATCGGCAGCTACGCGGACCGGAAAGGCCGCAAGGCAGGCATGATGCTGACCATCTGGGCCATGGGCTTGGGAACGGCGATGATCGCATTCGCGCCGAGCTACGCCACCGCGGGCATCGCAGGTACGCTGATCCTGGTGGCCGGCAAGCTGCTGCAAGGCTTCTCCGCCGGCGGCGAATTCGGTACCTCGGTGTCCTTCGTGACGGAGCACGCGCCCCGCAACCGTCGTGGATACTTCGCGAGCTTCCAGGTGGTCGGTATCGGGTTGGCGACCGGCATGGCCAGCGTCGTCAGCCTGGGCCTGACGTCGCACCTCGACAAGACGGCGATCCTCGACTGGGGCTGGCGCATGCCATTCATTCTGGGTCTGCTCATCGTCCCTTTCGGCTATTGGCTTCGCAGAAACCTCGATGAGACGCCAACCTTCCTGAATACCAGCCAGGTGAGCAGCCCGGTGAAAACCACGCTGACCTCGGCAAAAGCCCGCATCGCCGCGGCCATCGGCATCTATTCGCTGGCAGCCTCTACCAACTACCTCCTCGGCGTGTTCATGCCGCTCTACGCTCAGCGTGAATTGGGTCTGTCCCCCGCCGATTCGATGTGGGGTGCAATCGGTTATTCGGTCGCCCAGATCTTCTTGCCGCCTGTGATGGGGGCGCTGTCCGATCGCGTCGGCCGCTTGCGGATGATCACCATCGGAACGCTGCTGACCGGAGTCCTCAGCTTGCCCGCGTTCCACTTCATGATCGACAACCCCACGGTGATGAACTACACGCTCTGCGTTACGGCCTTGACGGCTTGCGTCATGGTCTTTCAAGGCGCCATGCCTTCCTTCCTTTCGGAACTGTTCCCGAGCAACGTGCGCACGACGGGCCTGGCCCTCATTCACAACATCAACTTCACGGTCATCGGCGGCCTTTCGTTGCTGATCTGCACCTGGCTGGCGCAGCAGACGGGCAGCAAGATGATTCCCGCATACTACGTGATGGTCACAGTAGGCATGGCTCTGCTGTGCATCAGCTACTTCCGCGTGCGGGCTTCGTCGATAGCCGGAGCACGCGAAGCGCTGCAAGGCGAAGCGCGGCCTTGACACCATGGCTTACACGCCGATCGCGGCGTTCCAGAATGCGTTGGCGGCCTTCCCCAGAAGCTCGCTGTCGCAATAGAGCCTGATCTCCAGCGGCACTTCCCATTCGCTGCTCGCCGCGGCAACGAGCCGGCCCTGGTCGATATCGTCCTCGACCAGGGTCTTCGGCAACCAGGCGATCCCCCGGCCGTCGAGCACCATCGTTCTGAGGACCGAGGCCAGGTGCGCCGTGACGACGGTCTGCGCAGGAACCGACTCCAGCCTGCGGCCGATGACCGCGCGCAGGATCCGCCCCAGCCCTGATTCCTCGGTGTACTGGAGCACGGGCACTGCGGGGCCGCCCTGGCCCGCGAGACGATGGCGCGCGCGGCCTGCCTCGTCCGGCGCCGACACCGGAATCAGCAGATCTTCACCGACCCGGGTCGACCGGTACGGCTCCGCATCCAGCGCCCCCTGCGCCTTGCCGTGCGCATGGCTCAACACGAACTGAACCTTGCTTTGCAGCATCAGCGCTTCGCAACGCAAGAGCACGTCGGACATCAGTTGCACCGGCCCGAGCGCGGTGCTCGATTCGAGGCTTCGCAACCACCGCGGCAGGAAAGTGAAGGAGAGCGCATGCGTCGACGCGATGCGCAGGGTGACCGAGCTGGCCTCGGCGATCTTCTTCGCGTCACCGGGCACCCGCGCGACCCGGGCGATCATTTCCTGTGCCACGCCGGTGAACCATTCGCCGACCTCGGTCAGCCTGGCCGGTTGCGAACGCCGGTCGAAGAGCTCGGCGCCGATCCACTCTTCGAGGGCACGAATGCGCCGGCTGAACGCAGGTTGCGAGCTGTGGCGGTCTTCCGCGGCGCGCGAGAAATTGCCCGTGGCGGCGAGCGCCACGAAGTCTTCGAGCCAGATCAGGTTCATGTGCGGTTCGTCCGGTGCATGGAAGCAGCGAAAAAGAGCATTGGCGCTGCAAGCCCGGGCGGCGGAGCATACAGGCTCTCAACCAAAGACCCCCTGGAGCCCAAGCATGAAGATCGTCGAGATCCGCGAGAAAACCGTTCCCATCAGCTCACCCATCCGCAACGCCTACATCGACTTTAGCAAGATGACGCTGAGCCTGGTTGCGGTGATCACCGACGTCATCCGAGACGGCAAGCCCGTGGTCGGCTACGGCTTCAATTCGAACGGACGCTACGGCCAGGGCAAGCTGATGCGCGAGCGGTTCATTCCGCGCATCCTCGAAGCGGACCCGGCTTCGCTCGTCGACGGCACCGGCGACAACCTCGATCCGCACAAGATCTGGAACACCATGTTCACCAACGAGAAGCCCGGCGGCCATGGTGAACGCTCGGTCGCGATCGGCACGATCGACATGGCGGTGTGGGACGCCGTGGCCAAGATCGAAGGCAAGCCCCTCTTCCAGTTGCTGGCCGACCGCTACGGCGACGGCAAGCCGAACCGCAAGATCTTCGTTTACGCCGCCGGCGGCTACTACTACCCGGGGCAGGACCACCGAAAGCTCCAGGACGAGATGCGCAGCTACATCGACCGCGGCTACACGGTGGTCAAGAAGAAGATCGGCGGCGCCTCGCTCGACGAAGACCTGCGCCGCATCGACTCGATCATGGAAGTGCTGCAGGACGGCCAGAAGCTCTGCGTCGACGCGAACGGCCGCTTCGACCTTGAGACCGCCATCGCCTATGCCAAGGCGCTGTCGCAGTATGACCTGTTCTGGTACGAGGAGCCGGGCGACCCGCTGGACTTCGAACTCCAGGCGGCGCTGCGCAACTTCTACAAGAACCCGATGGCCACGGGCGAAGACCTCTTCTCGATGCAGGATGCGCGCAACCTGATCCGCTACGGCGGCATGCGCCCCGACCGCGACTGGCTGCAGTTCGACTGCGCACTGAGCTACGGGCTGGTGGAGTACCTGCGCACGCTCGACATGCTCAAGGAGCACGGTTGGTCGGCCAGCCGCTGCATCCCCCACGGCGGGCACCAGATGTCGCTGAACATCGCCGCCGGGCTCGGCCTGGGCGGCAACGAGTCGTACCCCGACCTGTTCCAGCCCTTCGGCGGATTCCCGGACGGCGTGAAGGTCGAGAACAGTTTCGTGACGCTGCCCGACCTGCCCGGCATCGGCTTCGAAGGCAAGGCCGACCTGTACCGCGAGATGCAGGCGCTGTCGGCCTGACCCCCCATCCAAGAAAAACCCAAGGAGACAAGACCATGACCCATTTCTGGCGCTGCGGCGCCGCCCTCGCCGCACTCGGCTTTGCTTCGCTGGCCTGCGCGGAATTTCCCGACAAGCCGGTCACGCTGATCGTGCCTTTCGCCGCCGGTGGCCCGAGCGACAAGATCGCACGCGACCTGGCCGAGGCGCTGCGCAAGCCGCTCGGCCAGACCGTGGTGGTCGACAACGCGCCCGGCGCGGGCGGCACGATCGGCTCGGCCAAGGCTGCCCGTGCCACGCCGGACGGCTACACGCTGCTGGTGCACCACATCGGCATGGCCACCGCGCCGGCCTTGTACCGCAAGCTCAGCTACAAGGTGCCGGAAGATTTCGAAACCCTGGGCCTCATCAACGAAGCGCCCTCGGTACTGATCGGCAGGCCGAGCCTGGCCGCCGGCAGCTTTGCCGAGTTGCGCCAATGGATCGCGTCGAGTGGCGGCAAGGTCAACCTCGCCAACGCGGGGGTCGGTTCCGCATCGCACCTGTGCGGCCTGATGCTCCAGAGCGCGTTGAAGACGAGCATGACGCCCGTGCCCTACAAGGGCACCGCACCGGCGATGACCGACCTCATCGGCGGCCAGGTCGATGTGATGTGCGAACAGGCGACCAACGCCGTGCCGCAAATCGAAGGCAAGAAGGTCAAGGTCTACGGCGTCACCAGCCTGGCGCGGCTGCCGCTCGCGGCGCTGAAGGACACGCCGACCTTGTCCGAAGCCGGTCTGAAGGACTTCGACGTTCAGGTGTGGCACGGCTTGTACGCGCCGCGCGGCACGCCGCCCGCGGTGCTCGCCAAGCTCAACGCCGCGCTGCGTGCCGCCTTGAAGGACCCCGAGCTGATCAAGCGCGAGGAGGCGCTCGGGCTCAGCATCGTCAACGACGAACGGCTCGACCCTGCGGGGCACAGGAAATACCTCGAGGCCGAGAAGGTGCGGTGGTCGAAGGTGATCAAGGAGGCGGGGGAGTACGCCGACTGATGCGGCATTCGGCATCTCGAGAAAGGTGGCAAGTCAGGCGGACTTGCCCTTGGCCTTCTTGCTCAGGAAGGCATTCATGTGATGCTGCGGCTCGCCCGTGGTAAAGGCCTCGCCGAACTCCGCCACACTGTTTTCGATGGCAGCGTCGAGCGTCATGGCCTCCCAGCGGCGAAGCAGGCGCTTTTGCTGGCGCAGCACTGAGCGCCCGATCTGCGAGAACGCACGCACGACTGCCTCGATCCGCGCATCGAGCTGGTCCTGCGGCACGCACTCGCTGATGAGGCCCCAGTCGCGCGCCTGGATGGCACCAATGTTCTCGCCGGTCAGCAGCATCCAGGATGCCCGGGTCGTGCCGATCTGCGAAGGCATCATGGCCGCATGAATGACCGATGGGATGCCGACCTTGACCTCCGGCATCCCGACCACGGCGTTGTCAGCTGCGATCCTCAGGTCGCCCGCCATCGCCACCTCCAGGCCACCCCCCAGGGTATGCCCCTCCAGGCGCACGATGACTGGCACCGGAAAGTGGCGGATGACATTGCAAAGGTCGCGCAGACCGCTGATGAACGTTCGGCCACTATTGGCATCGAGGCCTGCCATCTCCTTGATGTCCGCGCCTGCAATAAATGCCCGCGAGCCACTGCCGCGCAGAACCACGCAGTTGATGTCTTCATTGCTTGCCAGGCGCTCCAGCGTCTGGATGAGGCCCTGAATCACTGGCGTGCTCAGCACGTTGAGGACGCCGCCGGCGGTGATGGTGACCACCGCGGTGGCGGGCATCGGGAACGAGACCTCCGCAGGGGCAGCCGTTGAGTTCATTTGTTCAGTCGCTGCCATCACATCTTCTCGAAGGCGATGTCCTGGACGAGCTTGGCCCATGCCTTGTTCGAGCGCTCCACCGTCTCCTTGAACTGCTGCGGCGTCGTGTAGTCAATGATGGCGCCTTGATCTTGAATCGTCTTTTTCATTCCCGGGTTCTCCAGCGCTTTCCTGGCTGCCGAGCTCAGCTTGGCAAGGACGGCCGGATTCAGGCCCTTGGGCGCGCCGATTCCATACCAGGACATGTTGTTCATAGCCTTCAGGCCAACCTCGGCGAAGGTTGGAACGTTGGGCAACTGGGGCAGACGCTCCGGGCTCGAGACAGCCAGCGCGCGCAACTTGCCCCCGGCGATCAGCCCGCCAGAGGAGGGCATGTTGTCGAAGACCACGTCGATCTGGCCGGACATCAGATCGTTCAAGGCCGGGCCCAGGCCTTTGTACGGCACGTGGGTGATCTGGGTCTTGGTCGTGCTTCCAAAAAGCGCGCCACTCAGGTGGCTGTAGCCGCCGTTGCCCGACGATCCGTAGTTCAGCTTGGTCGGCGCTTTCGTCGCCGCGTCGATGACATCCTGGACGCTCTTGTAGTTCGATGACGGGTTCACCACCATCACACCGGGAACGTTGGCGATGTTGGTGATGGGTGTGAAGTCCCTGACGGGGTCGTAAGCCCGGGTGGCATACACGTTCGGGTTCACGGCGTGGGAGCTTTCCACCATCATGACCAGCGTGTAGCCGTCTGCGGGCTGGGTGGCCGCGAAGCTCGATCCGGTGCTGCCGCCGGCCCCGGGCTTGTTTTCAACCACGACCGACTGA
The DNA here is from genome assembly GCF_057657255.1 of Variovorax sp. Soil_C_19. NCBI lineage: Bacteria > Pseudomonadati > Pseudomonadota > Betaproteobacteria > Burkholderiales > Comamonadaceae > Variovorax > Variovorax sp. Soil_C_19. Next base: position 74,087 of record NZ_JBDGIV010000007.1, read on the forward strand.
CCGAGCGCTTCGCCAAGGTAGCGCGCCATGACGCGGCCGATCACATCGGTCGCACCACCCACCGCATAGGGAACGATCAGGCGAACTGGACGATCTGGATACGATGAGGCGTCTGCCGCCTGCGCCATGGGGAGGGCGCTCATGCACAGCGCCAGGGACAATATGGTTGTCGAGAGTTTCACTGCTGTCTCCATTCTTGAAGTTGACCGTCATCGCGCGCCAAGCCACATCGAGCCGCAGGCGCGCGGGTGATTGCTTGGGCCTAGGCGAGTTCTGGCCTGGCGTTCTCCACGGCTGATCGGCCCAGCGCAGGCGGTGGATGAACCGTGTTCTGTTCGTCGGGCAAGACCATGGGGTTGCGCACGAGCTTGAGCGTCCCGAACGTCGGATGCTCGACGGTCTGCAGCATCTGACGGTGAACGACCTGCGGATGCTGGAAAACCTGCTCCATGGTGTGGATGTTTCCCCAGGAGATGCCGCGCGAATCCAGTGCCTCCCCCAAAGGGCTTGCGCACCAGCGCTTCATGGCGTCCCGAAGGAGTGGACGAAGCTCACGCATGTTGGTCAGGCGCCCTGCGTTGCTGGCAAACCGGGGATCCAGATGCCATTGAGTCTCCATGAGCGCACAGAAGGACGCGAACTGCTTGTCGTTGCCGATGGCCAGGATGATGTAGCCGTCCGCGCATTCGAAGACCTCGTAGGGCGCCAGGTTCGGGTGAGCGTTGCCGCTGCGCGTCGGGCTTTGTCCGGAGACCAGGTAATTGGCACCCTGATTCGCGTTCATGGCCACCGATACGTCGAGGAGCGCAATGTCCAGGTGCTGCCCCGTGCCGGTCCGTCCGCGCTCGATCAGTGCCGCCAGCACGGCGCTTGTCGCATACATTCCCGTCATGAGGTCAACGACTGCGACTCCCGCGCGAAGCGGTCCTGCGCCTTGCTCGCCGTCGGGTATGCCGGTGTAGCCCATGAGTCCGCCCATGCCCTGGAAGATGTAGTCGTAACCTGGCTTGTGAGCAAACGGGCCGGCTTGTCCGAAGCCAGTCACGGACAGGTAGATCAGCCGCGGATTCACCTTGACCATGCTTTCGAAGTCCAGGCCGTAGCGCGCGAGGTCCCCTACCTTGTAGTTCTCGACCAGGACATCGGCCTCACGGATCTGCTGAATCAGCCATTCACGCTCGGTAGAGCGGGCGAAGTCGAGGGTGACTGAGCGCTTGCCGCGATTGCACGACAGGAAATAGGCGGAGACTTGCTCTCCGGTTTCGCCGACCACGAAGGGCGGGCCCCAGCTGCGAGTGTCGTCGCCCACCTGCGGGCGCTCGATCTTCAAGACGTCGGCACCGAGGTCCGCGAGGTTCTGGGTGCACCACGGACCCGCCAGGATTCTCGACAGGTCGACGACACGGACGCCGCTAAGCGCATTTGCAAGCATTCAATCTCCGATAGCTGGGCCCGATTTTTGGCGCAGCGTATCGGAGGGTCAATTGAACAGTATCAAAGTGAGCGTTCGTGAAAGTTGGACGCGGCCAAGGCGATCCCCGTCACTGCTCGCCGTCGCTCGCCTGTCGCGTCGCTGCCACCCGGGGATCGTCCAGCAGAAAGTCCACGCACGCCTTGATGAAGTCCGGGAAGCGCGCATCGGCTCGGACGGCCAGATTGAGTTCTCGGCGTGCCCAAGGCTCGTCAAGGGCAAGCCGTGCGACCCGGCGAGGCTCCTGACGATTCTCAAGAACGCTGCTAGGAACCAGCGCAACCCCGACGCCCGCAGCTACCAGCGAGAGCACTGCTTCGAACCCCTGTGCATGCAACCGCGCCGTGACTGTTCTGCCTTGCCTGGCGGCCGCGTCGCGAAGAAACAGGTAGTTGCTGCTGTCACGATGCATGCAAACAAACTCAAAGTCCAAGGCATCACACAGGCGCACGGACGAACGCGTCGATATCTCATGCTCCGGCGGCGCAACGATGACCAGCTGATCGATGGCGTAGGGGTGAATGGCCAAGCCCTGGACATCGGTCTTGCCGGCAAAGATCCCGATGTCCGCCTCTCGGGCGAGCACCGCGGCCGGAATGATTTCGCTCTGACGCTCCTCGACATCTGCATCAATGCCAGGGTGAGCGACCAGGAAGCGCCCCAGGGTTTGAGTGACGAAGCTGTTCAGTGAGCTGCTGTTGGCGATGATGCGGACGTGGCCCTTGATGCCAGAGATGAACAGGCGCACGTCGCCTTGCATTCTTTCGACGTCTTCGAAGATGTCTCGAACATGCGCAAGGACCGCCTCGCCGGCTCGGGTCAATTCCATGCCGCGCGAGTTGCGTTCGAACAGGGGTGTACCAAGGGCCTGCTCCAGGTTCTTGAGCCGGTAGCTGGCTGCCGAGCTGGTGATGAACAAGGCTGCAGCTGCCGCGGTCAGGCTTTTCGCCTGGGCGATCTCCAGGAAGAGCCGAAGATCCGTGAGTTCGTATCGCATGGAATGGTCTTGCTCGAGGAGTTTCCGGATTACTGACTTGCCGGCGTGCCGGATGTGCGCGCGCCGAACTGACGCGCAGCCGCAGTGTAGATTTGGCGCGGGCAGAATCAGCCGACCGGGCCGAAGACCGCTTCTCGAGGAGCAGCACTTCTTCTTTCTCGCAACGGCGGCGCACTCACACTGCAGCCGCCATTCACACTTTGATTCCATGGCCAATCGCTCTTATCTGTACAGCCTCAGCAACCGGCCCACGTCGTATGTGGACCGGCCCGAAACGATCTCGGGCGTGTCCGAGTGGAACTACGACGTGCCGTTCATGTACCGGCTGCTGATGTCGGGCGACCCACAGCTGTGCGCGTCGCTGATCGCCGATGGGCTCGACGACGACGAGGCGGACGAAAAGGTGAAGCTGTATGCGATCAGCAGCCGCTTCGAGCCCGGCTTTGCGCGGGTGAAGCGCTTCATCGAGATCGTGCGGTTTCTGGCAGCGCAGGGGCCGATGCCATTGCCCGCAGCCCCGCCCGCGGCGCCAAGGGCCCTGTCGCTGATCGACCGGATCAAGGGCCGGCTCTCGTCGGCCGCCGCATCGAAGGCGCCCCCTGCCATTGCCGCGCCCGCAGCCACCACACCCGCAACGGGTTCAACGCAGCTGCCAGCATGGCTGGACGAGACCCTGGTTTTTCTTGAAGCCCATCGCGATGAGCACCTGCTGCTGGAGACGGTCGAGCTCGACACCATGTCCGAATCGGAAGAAGCCCCGCTGCGGGCCTGCGTCGAGCAGGAGCTGGCGCGCTGCCAGCAGGCCGGCGCCGCGCTCGATGCGCTGCCGCAAGACATCGCGGCGGCGGCGCAGCTGCTGCGCGAGGCCGGTGCGGCCAAGCAGGCGGCGCCGCTCGATGCCTTCTTCGGGCTACGCTTCGACGACGACTGCGACAGCACGCGCAACCGCGCGACGGAATATCCGCTGGGGCTGCAGTGGTCGGAGGTTCTGTACTTCGGCCTGCTCAACCGGGCCGAGTTCGAAGCAGCGCAGCGCGGCGACGACGCGGCTGCTTAGCGTTTCACTCATCTGCCCTCAACCGAATTGGCGCGATGCGCTCGGCTTGAGATGCTGATGGAATTCTTGTCGACGTCTTTCGCATTTGCGAACGCATACCCGTTGGCTTCGTGGACTGGACCGAATGCGAGACCTCGCATCTTGGCTTGCGCGGCAAATGCCGCGACGTCGCGCACGTGGAAGCTCAGCTTCACGCCCACTTGGCCAAGCTTCACAGACTTGGCTGCCTGATGGACCAGCAAGCCGGCGCCGGCGCCTGGATGCTTCAGCTCGATCAGGCCCTCGATGACCTCACCGGTGGTCTGGAAGCCGAAATGCAGGGCATAGAAAGCAGCCGTCTTCTGCATGTCTCTGGCGTAGATGATGACTGTTCCCAGTGGCGAATCCATGTGTGCTTCTCGTTTCGGTAAAGGATGCCAAGCGTCGGCTTCTGTTCGACATGCATGCTACGGCGCCGCTCGCGGCAGCGGGCGCGCATCGACCGCCTCGCCATCGACGATGAAGTGCCCGCCCGCCACATGGTGCAGCGTGCGCAGATCGTCGTGGCCCTCGAAGTGCCAGCGCCCTTCGGAGAACACGCGCGCGTCGGCCTGCGCCGCGATCACCTCGCCCAGGAACAGGTCGTAGCGCTGCTGGATCGGCGGCTCGGGCAACAGCCGGCATTCGAGCCAGGCCGCGCAGCCTTCGAGCAGCGGCGCACCGGTGGCCTCGCCAGTGAAGGTCGAAAGGCCGTAGGCCGCGAACTTGTCGCTGCCGTCGCGCTCGGCGATCTCGCGGCCCGAGCTGTTGCCCAGCGCCTCGGTCAGGTCGAGCTGTGCGCGCGTCGGCACCTGCAGCGCGAAGCTGCCCGCGCCTTCGAGCAGCACGCGCGTCCAGGTGCTCTTGTCGAGCACGACCGCGACCTTGGGTGGGTCGAAGTCCAGCGGCATCGCCCAGGCCGCGGCCATGATGTTGCGCCGCCCGTCGTGCGCGGCGCTCACGAGCACGGTGGGTCCGTGGTTCAGCAGGCGGTAGGCCTTGTTCAACGGAACCGGCCGGCGGTGAGAAGCATTCATGCGCGAAGGACCTGTGCGGGCGAGCCCGCCTGCCGCCTGAACTCGCTCGGGCTGCCGCCCGTGTGCGCGCGGAACACGCGGCTGAAGTGCGAAAGGTTGCCGAAGCCCGCGCCGAGCGCGATGTCGGTGATGGAGCGCGCGGCGTTCGCGGGATCGATCAGGTCGCGGATGCTGGCCGCCAGCCGCTGGTGCTGGATGTAGCCAGTGAGCGTGTCGTCGTCGCCCGCGAAGGCCTGGTGCAGCAGGCGCTTGCTGCAACGCAGCGCCAGCGCCATGCCGTCGATCGACAGCGCGGGGTCGCGCAGGTTCTGCGCCACGTGGCGCTGGATGCGGTCCTTCAACGCCTCGCGCTGGGTCTGCGCGGTGCCCTGGCCCGCGAGTTCCATGAGCGACAGGCGCACCAGCTGGATCAGCAGCTCGCCCGCACCGCGCGCGGCGGCCTCGCTCATGTAGGGCAGCTCCAGGTAGGTGTTGCGCATGGTCTCCAGCGCCACGCGCGAGATGCCGCTGTCGCCGCCGATGCGCCGCGCGACGAGCTCGCGCAACGGCAGTGCGGGCGAGGCGATCTGGTCCTTCGGCAGCATCACGATGAGATGGTCGCTGCGCTCGGGGTTGGCCACGGTGTAGTCGAGCGTGGTGTCGTACAGCGTCCAGCCGCCCGCACGCACCGCCGCCGCACGCCCGCGCTGCGTAACCTCGGCCGAGCCCTGCCAGGGCGCGACGATCTTCAGGTAGGGCGCGTCGCTCAGGCGCGCCATCTGCGGGGTTCGCAAGACGCGATGCCGGTTGGCCTCGAGCCGCGTGAGGATCACGTCGCCCGCGTGCGAGGACGCGAGGTGGCCGTCGAAATCGCTGTCGCCGTACAGGTCGGAGCCCAGCCCGCCGAAGTGGCGCCACACCCACTCGCACCACAGCGGCCCGCGTTCCTTCGGCGGGATCGGGTCGGTGGACAGGAGCAGGGACGCGGTCATGGGCGAAAGCAGTGAAGACGAACGAAAGATTGCAGCACGGAGCCGGGTGCCGCGCATTGTGGAGTGCCCGGAAGGCCCTCGCCCTTGCGGGTTAACCACTAGGCGCCTGCACGCTGCGTCAAGTGCTTTGTGCGCGGCGGGCACAGCGGCCGAAGGCGTGCCTTCCTACGATCCCGGTCAGCGGGCGCATACCGACGCCCGGAAGGAGACCTCCATGCTTCACCCCACCCGCCGCCACTGGATCAAGGGCACGGCCACCGCGCTGGGCGCGGCCGCCGTCGCCCCGCAGCTGTTCGCCCAAAGCGCGCCGGTTCGCATCGGCTATGCCATCGCCCGCACCGGCCCCTGGGCCGCGGGCGCCCAGGTGAGCCAGGAGCCCAACTACCTGCTGTGGACCGAGCAGGTCAACGCCGCGGGCGGCCTGTCGGTGAAGGGCGCCAGGCGGCCGATCGAGCTGATCGGCTACGACGACCGCAGCGAGACCGAGACCTGCGTGCGCACCTTCGAAAAGCTCATGGGCAGCGACAAGGTCGACCTCGTGCTGCCGCCCTGGGGATCGGGCGCCAACTTCGCGGTCGCGCCGCTGGCCAACCGCTTCGGCTATCCGCTGCTGGCGCCCACGGCGCTGTCGCGCAAGCTCATCGACATGCGCCTGCCCTTCTTCTTCTCGCTGCTGCAGCAGCCCGACAAGATGATGGGCGCGCTGGTCGACATGCTGGTGGCGCAGAACGTGAAGACCATCACCATCGTCTACATGGACGACCTGTTCGGGCTGGAGAACTTCGCGGCACTGAACAACGCCCTGAAAAAGACGCAGATCCAGGTGCTCGACCGCAAGAGCTACCCGCTGGGCGTGAAAGACCTCGCGCCCGTGCTGCGCAGCATGAAGGACCTGAACCCCGATGCCTTCATCGGCATCACCTACCCGCCCGACACCATCCTTGCGAGCCGGCAGGCGCGCGAGGTGGGCTTCAATCCGAAGTACTTCTACGCCTCGGTGGGCACCGCCTTCCAGCTCTACAAGAACGTGATGGCCGCCAACACCGAGGGCGTGATCGGCATGGGCTCGTGGAACGGCAAGACCAGCCCCGAGGCCCGCGCCTACTTCGATGCGCACACCAAGAAGTTCGGCAAGGAGCCCGACCGCTGGGCCAGCGGCCACGCGTGGGCCGGCCTGCAGATCCTGCAGCAGGCGGTGGAGAAAGTGGGCCTCGACCGCAAGGCGCTGCGCGAGCAAATCGCCAGGAACGAGTTCAAGACCATCCTCGGGCCGATCCGATTCGAGGGCAGCGAGAACGCGTCGATCCCCGGCACCGTGTCGCAGTGGCAGGGCAGCGACTTCGAAGTGGTGTGGCCGAAAGACCGCGCCACCGCGCAACTGATGCCCAAGCCGGCCTGGAAATAGCAGCGTGTCGTTCTCTGGATGGGCCGAACTGCTGGCCGGCGGATTGATCACGGGCGGCATCTATGCGCTGGTGGCCATCGGGCTGAACCTGCAATACGGGCTGATGCGCATCATGAACATCTCCCACGGCGAGTTCCTGATGCTCGGCGCCTTTCTCACGTGGTGGGCGCACACGGCGCTGGGCATCTCGCCGCTCCTGTTCATGCCGGTGGCCTTCGCGCTGCTGATGGCACTCGGCATGGCGGTGCACTGGCTGTGTTTCCGGCAGGTGGCGGCGCGTGCGCCGAACGTCGACGTGTTCGAGGCGCGCAGCCTGATGGTCGGCTTCGGCCTGATGTTCTTCGTGCAGAACACCGCCCTGCTCGTGTGGGGCGGCGACCTGCGCGGCTACGACTACCTGGCCGAACCGGTGCAGCTGGGCGAGATGCGCTTCACCGCCAACAAGCTGGTGCTGTTCGGCGTGGCGCTGGCGCTGAGCCTCGTGCTCATCGCGCTGCTCAAGCTCACGCTGCTGGGCAAGGCGGTGCGCGCGCTGATGCAGTCGCCCACTGGCGCGCAGCTCGTGGGCATCAACACCAAGCGGCTTCACCCGCTGATGTTCGGCATCGGCCTGGGCCTGTCGGGCGTGGCCGGCGCGCTGCTGTCGATGACCTATGAAATCTCGCCCTCGATGGGCGAGCCCTACACGGTGACGGCGCTGATCGTCATCACCCTCGGCGGCTTCGGCAGCATCGCGGGCAGCCTCGTCGGCGGCCTGCTGCTGGGCGTGGTCGAGGCGCTGGGCATGTACTACACGAGCCCCTCGCTCAAGATGCTGCTGTCGTATGCCGTGTTCATCGGCGTGCTGATCTGGCGGCCCAACGGACTGTTCTCCCGCAAATGATTTCACTCTTTCAAAACAAGCCGTGGTGGGTGCTGTGCGTCGGCCTCGCGCTGGCGGCCGCCATACCGTGGATCGCGAGCGAATTCATCGCGTCGGTCGCGCTCGGCTGCCTGATGTACATCGCGCTGGCCACGAGCTGGTCGTTGTTCTGCGGCGCCACGCGGTATCTCTCGCTCGCGACCTCGGCCTTCTTCGGCCTGGGTGCGTATGCGAGCGCCACGCTGCTCGAGGTGCTGCCCTGGCCGCTGGTCATTCTGAGTGGCGCGGCCATTGCGAGCGCGGTGGCTGTGCTGATGGGCGCGGCGGTGCTGCACCTGCGCGGCACCTACTTCGCGGTGCTGACCTTCGGCATGACCGAGCTGATCCGCCATGCGGTCACCTTCGTGGAGAAGCAGGTCTCGGGCACCGTGGGGCGCGTGCTCACTGTGGTGCCGTCGAACGAGACGGTGTACCTCACGGTGCTGGCGATTGCGGGCGCGGCCATCGCCACCGCGCTGCTCGTGAAGCGCAGCCGCTTCGGCCTTGCGCTGGCCGGCATCGGCGCCGACGAGCAGCGCGCGCAGACGCTGGGCGTCGACACGCGCCGCGTGAAGATCGCCGGCTTCGCGCTCACCGCCGCCTTCGCCGGTGCGGTCGGCGCGGCCATGGCCGTGCGCTGGACCTACATCGAGCCCGCGGCCGTGTTCAGCCCCTTCATCGGCTTCCAGACCGTTCTGATCGCGATGATCGGCGGCGCCGCCAGCATCGGCGGTCCGGTGGCCGCGGCCATCGTGTTCAGCCTGTTGTCGGAAACGCTGCGGCTGCAGCTGCCCTACGGCTACATGATGGTGCTGGGGCTGCTGCTGATCCTGTGCGTGATGTACCTTCCCAACGGCCTCGCGTCGCTGTGGCAACGCAAGCGCGCGGCCCTGCGGAGGCATGCGCCATGACGGCAACAACCCCGCTTCTCGAAGCCCGTGAACTCACGGTGCGCTTCGGCGGACTCACGGCCGTCGATGCCGTGAGCGCAACCTTCCATGCCGGCGAGCTGGTCGGCATCATCGGCCCGAACGGTGCAGGCAAGACGACCTTCTTCAATGCCATCTCGGGCGTGGTCATGCCGACCTCGGGGCGGCTGCTGGTGGAAGGCGATGTCGACCTGACCCGGCGCGGGCCGCACCTGTACGCCGCGCACGGCATCGCACGCACCTTCCAGACGCCGCGCGTGATGGCCGACATGACGCTCGAAGACAACGTGCGCTTCGGCATGCAGTTCGCCGGGCGCCGCCGCGCGCCCATCGCGGGCCTGGGCAGCACCGGCGAGATCCTCGACATGCTGGGACTGGCCGGCCTCGCGACGCAGGCCGCGGCCGACGTGACGCCCTCGCAGCAGCGGCTGCTCGAGATCGGCATGGCGCTCGGCACGCGGCCGCGCGTGCTGCTGCTCGATGAAGTGGCGGCCGGCCTCACCGAGGTAGAGGTCGATGCGATGGCCAGGCGTGTCCGGCGCCTGCGCGACGACCACGGCCTCACGGTCGTGTGGATCGAGCATGCGGTGACCACGCTGCTCAAGTACGTCGAGCGCGTGCTGGTGCTGCACCAGGGCCGCAAGATCGCCGACGGCACGCCGGCCGAGGTGGTGCGGGATGCCGGTGTGGTCGAGGCCTACCTGGGCGACGAGATGGAGGCCACGGCATGAGCGGCACCTCCATGACCGTGCGCGGCCTTGCGGCCGGCTACCACGGCTTCCAGGTCATCCAGGGCCTGGACCTCGACGTGACGCCCGGCGTCACCGTCGTGCTCGGGCCCAACGGCGCGGGCAAGACCACGCTGCTCAAGGCGCTCGCGGGGTTGCTTGCGCGCACGGGCGACGCAGTGCTCGACGGTGCGGCGCTGCCATCCGCCGACGCCACCGCCTGCGTGCGGCGCGGCCTGGCGCTGGTGGCCGAAGGCCGGCAGCTGTTCCCGCAGATGACCGTCACCGAGAACCTCGAGCTCGGCGGTTGGCTGGTCCCCGCGCGGCTGCGCGCCGAGCGCCTGGCGCGCGCCTTCGACGACTTCCCGCGTTTGAAAGAACGCGCCACGCAGCTCGCCGGCACCATGAGCGGCGGCGAGCAGCAGATGGTCGCCGTGGCGCGCGCCCTGATGAGCGGGCCACGCCTGCTGATGCTCGACGAGCCCTCGCTCGGCCTCGCACCGCGTATGGTCGACGAACTGCTGGCGATCGTGCGCCGCATCGCGAACCAGGGCGTGACCGTGCTGATGGTCGAGCAGAACGTGCGCAAGGCGCTGCAGGCCGCCGACCGCGGCTATGTGCTCGAGCGCGGACGCGTGGTCGCCGCGGGCGAAGCGCAGGCGCTGCTGCATTCCGACGCCGTTCGCCAGGCCTACCTGGGAGTGGCCTGAACACCCCTCTTCCTCTCTTCATTTGAAAAGGACACCCATGACCGACATCTCCATGCTCATCGACGGCGAACGCCGCGCGGCCACCGGCGGCGCGACCTTCGAGCGCCGCAACCCGCTGGGCGGCGGCATCGCCACGCGCGCCCCCGCGGCCACGCCGGCCGATGCCGTGGCTGCCGTCGAGGCCGCGCAACGCGCCTTCGCCACCTGGTCGCAGACGGGGCCCAACGAACGCCGCGCGCTGCTGCTGAAGGCCGCCCACGCGCTCGAGGCGCGTGCCGACGCCTTCGTGCAGGCCATGGCGCGCGAGACCGGCGCCTCGGCGCTGTGGGCGGGCTTCAACGTGCACCTCGCGGCCGGCATCCTCACCGAGGCCGCCTCGCTCACCACGCAGATCGCGGGCGAGGTCATTCCGTCCGACGTGCCCGGCAGCCTCGCCATGGGCGTGCGGCAGGCCGCGGGCGTGGTTCTGGGCATCGCACCATGGAATGCGCCCGTGATCCTGGCCACGCGCGCCATCGCCACGCCGCTGGCCTGCGGCAACACCGTCGTGCTCAAGGGTTCCGAGCTGTGCCCCGAGACGCATGCGCTCATCATCGAAGCGCTCGCCGAGGCCGGCCTGCCCAAGGGGACGGTCAACTTCGTGACCAACGCACCGGCCGATGCCGGCGCCGTGGTCGAGGCCATGGTCGCGCACCCGGCGGTGCGGCGCGTCAACTTCACGGGCTCCACGCGCGTCGGCCGCCTCATCGCGCAGACCTGCGCGACGTACCTGAAACCCGCCGTGCTCGAACTCGGCGGCAAGGCGCCCTTCGTGGTGCTCGACGACGCCGACATCGACGCGGCCGTGAACGGCGCGATCTTCGGCGCGTTCGCCAACTCGGGTCAGATCTGCATGTCGACCGAACGCATCGTCGTCGACAACGCCGTTGCCGACGCGTTCGTTTCCAGGTTCGCGGCCCGCGCGCAGGCCCTGCCGCTGGGCGACCCGCGCGAAGGCCCCGTGGTGCTCGGCTCGGTGGTCGACATGAGCACCGTGACGCGCTGCAACGCACTGATCGACGACGCGCTCGCCAAGGGCGCGGTGCTCGTGTGCGGCGGCAAGGCGCAGAACACCTTGATGCCCGCCACCGTGCTCGACCACGTCACGCCCGCCATGGCGATCTACCGCGAAGAATCGTTCGGGCCGGTGAAGGCGGTGGTGCGCGTGAACGGCGTCGAAGAGGCCGTGGCAGTGGCCAACGACAACGAGTTCGGCCTGTCGTCCGCAGTGTTCGGCCGCGACGTGGCGCGCGCTTGGAACGTGGCGCAGCGCATCGAGGCGGGTATCTGCCATGTCAACGGACCGACGGTGCACGACGAGGCACAGATGCCATTCGGGGGCGTCAAGGCGTCAGGCTACGGGCGCTTCGGCGGGCGGGCGGGCGTGGAGGCTTTCACGGAACTGCGCTGGATCACGGTGCAGATGGCGCCTCGGCACTATCCGTTCTGACCACCGGAAGCCTTGGCGGCGCGCCGCTGGCGACGTAGCGCGCGCCCGACCACTGGCCGCTCTCGCAGAGGTCGCGCACCAGCTCGCAGATCAGCCGGCAGATCGCGAGCTTGGCGTTGGTCGCCGGGATGTGGCGCGAGACGCACAGGCCGAGCACGCGCACCATGTCTGGCGAGTCGATGCGGTGGGCCACGAGGCGCCCGTCCGCCACCTCGCGCTGTGCGAGGCCGAGCGGCATGATGGTGGGACCGATGCCGGCCTCGACGGCGCTCTTGAGGACGTAGACCGAATTGATCTCGGCCGCGATGCTCTGCGGCGGAAGGCCGGCACGCTTCAAGGCGTTGTCGACGGTCCAGCGCGTGCAATGGCCATGCTGCGGGCTCGGCAGGACGAGCGGTCGCGCGACTGCCGCGTGCAGCGACACGTCGCCCGCCGCGGGCGCTTGCGGGTCCTGCGGCGAATGCATGAGAACGAAGGCTTCCTCGACCAGCGGCGTAAAGACGATGTCGCGCGGCGGCATGGTGTCGGTGAAGATGGCCACGTCGACGCGGCCGCCGAGCAACTGGTCCGCCATGTTGCCGGTGAGCTCCTCGTTCAGGTGGAACAGGATGTTCGGATAGCGGCGCGACACCGCGCGCATCAACGGGAGCGCGAGCGTGGCGGCCACGCTCTGCGGCAATGCCGCCACCACCGAGCCGACCACCGTGTCGGCGGAGCGCAGCACTGCCGCCCGGGCATCGCTGATCTGCTTGGTGATGCCTTGGGCGTACTCGTAGAACACCTTGCCTGCTTCGGTCGTTGCAACGCCGCTTCGGCTGCGTGACAACAGCTGCACGCCGAGTTCCGACTCCAGTTCGGCGACCTGCTTGCTCAGTGCCGACTGCGCCACGTGCAGGTGCTCGGCGGCGCGCGACAGGCTCTTGTTCTCGACGATTGCAAGGAAGTATTTGAGCTGGCGAAGTTCCATTCCCGGATTTTGAACCGATCGCGTTCAGGGGCTCGCGCAGACGAAGCTCGCCGCGTCGTTCAGGTCGCCGCTGCCCTTGTAGCGCGGGTAGGCCGGGTACTTGCAAAGCGGGCGCGACGCAGTGGTCGCGCCACCCGCATCGACCTTGCGATGCACCAGCGATTGCGCCGATGCCGGCGTGCCCTGCTCCACCCATGTCGCGAGGGCTTGGAGCAGGTCGACCCGGTCGGGTCCGGCGCCCCCGTAGCAGTGACCCACGCCGGGCGCCAGGAACAGCTCGACGGTCTGGTCGGCCTTGGCCTGCCCCATGGAGCCCACGACATCGTCGTAGTAGCGCTCGGTGTCCCGCGGGCTCACCGAGCTGTCCGTCGTGCCGTTCCAGAGGATCATCTTGGCGCCCCGGGCGTTCAGCGCCGTCAGGTCGGGATCCAAGGCCTGGAACATGCCTCCGACCACGCCCATGCGCGGCAGCCAGTCGTCGTAGTTCCAGGAGAGCGTGTCATGGCCGACATCCTGCGTGATGAAGGAGCGCACGAAGCCGTCCGAGAACATGCCCTGCACCGAATTGCCGCCGAGCGCCATGCTGGGCCAGATGTATTCGCCCCAGCCCTTGGCCGTGTTCTCGGCACCCGGGTTGTAGCCCGGATGCGTCCAGGCGCCGTCGGCGGTGGCGATGGCCGACGTCACCGTTCGGACGGTGGCGATCTGCGCATCGGACAAGCAGGTGTCGCCTGCGTCTGCGCCCCCTGCGCAGCGCAGAGGCGCCGGATCGTAGTGGCATGCGCCGGGCCTGGAGATCACGCCGTCCGTGGCGCCGTCCAGCGCGTCGCACTGCGCAAGCACCGCGTTCGCCAGCAGGCTCTGCTTGGGCGCATCGAGCGTGTTCGCGGGCGTGCGCACCTGCTTCGCGATGCGGTTGAACTGCATGAACAGGCCCATGATGTTGCCGGCCGGCGCCCGCGCGACGATGCCGTCGAAGTCTTCGGGGTAGCGCTGCGCCTGCACCAATGCATCGTGCCCGCCCATGGAGCAACCCTCGAAGTAGCTGTGGGACGCGGGCGCACCGAAGAAGTCGGCAACGAGCGCCTTGCCCGCGGGCAATGCGCGGTGTTCCGATCGGTGCGTGAAGTCTGCCAGCTGTTCGGGGTCGAGCGCGAACGCTGCCTTGAAGTAGTCGGGGCCGCGCACGCCCGGGTAGTCGTAGCCGCCATTGGTGCCGAGCGTGGCGTAGCGCTCGCCGACGATCGATGGGCTGAACTGCAGGTCGGTGGCGACCGGCATGGTGCCGTCGAAACCGCCGCCCCCGAGGAACGCGATCTTGCCGTTCCATCCACTGGTCGGCATGCGGGCTTCGAAGCGCAGGGTCGAGCCGTCGAGCCCGGCCTGCACCACGCAGTATTCGGGTTGCGCGCCGGTGGAGGCAACAACCTGTGCGCTCTGCACCGTGGCGCCGCCGCCCAGGGCCTGGCCGGCCAGCAGCGGGCACTTCTGGGCAAGCGTTGGCGCCGGCGCGGGGGCAGGTGCAGGTGCGGGCGGCGGGGCAACGAAGCCGTTGCCGTGCCCGCCGCCGCCGCATGCCGCGGTCGTCAGCACGGCAATCAAACAAACACTGCGCGAGAAATGCATGGTCATACCTTGGTGATGTGATCGGCTGTTTGCAGGGCGCTGCCCTCAGCCGAAATGGACAACCTTGCCCGGGTTGAAGATGTTGTGCGGATCGAAACTCCGCTTGATCGCGCGCATGAGCGCCACCGTGTGAGGCCCGTGCTCTTCGACGAGGTACTGCATCTTGTGGAGCCCGACGCCGTGCTCGCCGGTCGAGGTTCCGCCGTGCTTCAGCGAACGCTGGACCAGCCGATGGCTGAAGGCTTCGGCTGCATCCACCTGTTCGCCCGCCTCAGGATCGACCAGCACCAGGCAATGGAAGTTGCCGTCGCCGACATGGCCGAAGACGGGCGCCAGCAAGCCGTGCGCCCGGATGTCGTCCAGCGTCTCTTCCACGCAGGTGGCCAGCGCAGACAGCGGCACGCATGCGTCGGTGGTGATGCTCCGGCTGCCGGGCTTGAGTTGCAGCGAGGCGAAATAGGCGTGGTGCCGCGGCGTCCAGAGCCGCGACCGCTCTTCCTGCTGGATGGCCCATTGGAATTCGCCACCGCCATGGCCGTTGGCGATGTCGCGCACGACGGCGGCCTGCTCGTCGATCTGCGCCTGGCTTCCCGCAAACTCGAGAAAGAGCGTCGGCCGCTCGGTCAGCGTGGTGCGGCTGTGCGCATTGACGGCCTTGATCGTCAAGGCGTCCAGCATCTCCGCGCGCGCGAGCGGCACGCCCAGCTGAATCGATTCGATCACGCAATCCACGGCCGCGCGCACCGTCGGAAAATGCACCACGGCGGCTGCGGCCACTTCGGGGTGCGGATGGATGCGCACGGTCGCCTCGGTGATCAGCCCGAGCGTGCCTTCGGAACCGCAGAAAAGCTGCGTCAGGTTGTAGCCTGCAGAGCTCTTGCGCGCATGCGACGCGGTGCGGATGACATCGCCCTGCGCCGTCACGACGGTCAGGCTCACGAGGTTGTCGCGCATCGTGCCGTAGCGCACCGTGTTGGTCCCCGAAGCGGCCGTGGCGACCATTCCGCCGATGCTGGCATCGGCGCCGGGGTCGACCGAGAAGAAGAAGCCGGTGCCCGCCAGCGCCGCATTGAGCATGTTGCGCGTCACGCCCGCCTGCACCGTCGCCGTGAGGTCCTCGGTGCGGATCGCCAGCACTTCGCTCATCTGCGAGAAGTCCACGCAGACGCCGCCTTCGACGGCCAGCACGTGGCCCTCGATGGACGAGCCGACACCGAAGGCGATCACCGGCACCCGCTCGCGTGCACAGGCGCGCACCACGAACGCCGCCTCGTCGGTGCTGTGCACGTAGACCACCGCGTCGGGCGGTGCCGGACGGTAGCTCGACTCGTCGCTGCCGTGCTGCAGCAGCACGCTGTCGGCCGTCGAAAGCCGCGCGCCGAAGCGGTGCCGCAAGGACGCCAGGAGTTCGGCAGACGGTGCGCGGCGGTCGCCGGGCGCGGCAACGGCGCGCACAGGGTTCATCAGATCGGCATCCATGGTGCTAGCGCGCCGTGCGTTGGGCGGTCGGGCTCGACGGCTTGACCCAGAACACCAGCACCGCGCCCAGTACCAGGAGTGCTGCGAGCATGTGCAGCCCGGCGTCCGTGCTCTGGGTCGCATCCTTGATCACACCGATCATGAAAGGCGCGGCGAAGCCGGACAGGTTGCCGAACGAGTTGATGAAGGCAATGCCCGCCGCTGCTGCGGCACCACCGAGGAACCCGGTGGGCATGCCCCAGAAAACGGGCAGGGTCGACATGATGCCCATCGTCGCAATGGTCAGGCCGACCATCGACCAGGTGGCGCTCCCATGCATCGCCACGCTCATCATCAGTCCCGCCGCGCCCACCACGGCCGCGATGGCCGAGTGCCAACGGTGCTCGAGGCGACGGTCGGCACTGCGTGCCGTCAGGTACATCGCAACGACGCCGAAGGACCAGGGGATCGCGCTCAGCAGGCCGATGTCGAGTGCACCCTTCACCCCGATGGCCTTGATGATGCTGGGCAGCCAGAACGAGATGCCGTACAGGCCCGCCACGAAGGAGAAGTAGACCAGGGCCAGCAGCCAGACCCGGCCGTTCGAGACCACACGCCATACGCTCGCTTCGGACTTGCCTGTGCCGTCCGCGGCGATGTCGCGTGCGATCAGCTCGCGTTGCTCCGCGCTCAGCCAGGCCGCATCCTTCACGCGGTCGTCGAGGTAGCGCCAGACCACCATGCCAAGCGCCACGGTGGGCAGACCCTGCAACAGGAACATCCACTGCCACCCCTGCCAGCCGTTGACACCCGCCATGCTTTGCAGGATCCAGCCGGAGACAGGCCCACCCAGGATGCCGGCGAACGGGATCGCCGCCAGGAAGAGCGAGGTGGCCTTGCCGCGCCGGGCAGCCGGATACCAGTAGGTGAGGTAAAGGATGACGCCGGGGAAGAAGCCCGCCTCGGCCGCGCCCAGGAGGAAGCGGATGACATAGAAGGTCATCGGCGAATTCACGAACATGGTCGCCGCCGACAGCAGGCCCCAGGTGACCATGATCCGGGCGATCCAGCGGCGCGCGCCCACCTTGTGCAGGATGACGTTGCTGGGCACTTCGAAGAGGAAGTAGCCGACGAAGAAGATCCCCGCGCCCAGGCCATACACCGCTTCGCTGAACTGAAGCGCATCCTGCATCTGCAGCTTGGCGAAACCGACGTTGACGCGGTCCAGGTACGCGACGATGTAGCAGAGGAACAGCAGCGGTATCAGCCGCCAGCTGACCTTGCGGTAGACCGCATCCGCAGCCGAAGAAAGAGAATCCGCGCCGCCGTGGGGGGCCGACAGGGTAGTGGTGGTCATTTCGTGTGCCTCGCGTTGCTTGCTCGGCACGATGGTCGATCCACGCGGCAACCGGACGTACCGGGTTAACTCGCGAAATTCATACCGATGGGAGAAGGCACCATCTCTTGCAGAGATGACCTGGCCGGCCAGCGTGCGCCCCGCCGAAGCGAGCGACCGCTCGGCGCCGCGGGCTGTTGCTATGGCCTTCAGTCGCCGCAGTCGGCGGCCTCCTTTTTGTAAGGCTTTAGGCCTACACGAGCGCAGCGCGAAGGCGCAGTGCGGCTGCCGAGGCAGACAGCTAGTTTGTGATTTCTTTGACATACATGTGTCAACAAAATCAACTGTCCCGCCGGTGCCGCCATTGCTGCGCCGTCCTGGATGCCAGCAATCGGAGGAATGAATGCCGCTTTTATTTCTGATGAGACTGCAGCATGTGCAACTCCCTGTCCGCGTGGGATGCCCTGAAGAACTGCGCCAGGTCTCGGTGCTCGTCGCCACCGGCCTGATCGAGGCCGAGATCGCGCCGGCCGATCCGTCCGGGCGCTACGCCTTGCCGCGGCTGGCGACCGTGCTTCGCATCACCGAGGCAGGGCGCGCCGAACTTGCGGCCATGAACCGGCCGCCAGCGCCCCGGCCCTACACCCCGCACCCGCGCGCGCGTCCACGACGGGGCTTGCAACTGATGTGAGCGCGGCGCGACCGGGGTACCTATGCCCCGTTTGCATCCACAATCCTCAACAAAAGGAGCGTGCGATGCCATCTGCCAACGATTTTGAGTCCATGTTCGAGTTCGCGCCCATGTCGCTGTGGCTCGAGGACTACAGCGGCCTGCAGCGGCTGTTCGGGGCCTGGCGCGCCGAAGGCGTGATCGATGTCGCCGCACACCTGAAGGCCGACCCGCAGCGCGTGCGCGACTGCATGGCCCAACTCAAGGTGGTGAGCGTCAACCGCAGCACGCTCTCGCTCTTCGGCGCGCGCGACCAGGCCGAGCTGCTGTCGCAGCTGCACAGCGTGTTCCGCGACGACATGGCGGCGCCGGTGATCCTCGAGCTCGAGCAGCTCTGGCGCGGCAACCTGTGCTTCGACAACCAGAGCTTCAACTACACGCTCGATGGCCGCCGGCTCGACGTGCATGTGCGCGTGCGCGTGCTGCCGGGCCACGAGGCATCGTGGGACCGCGTGCTGGTGTCGCTCGAGGACGTCACGGCTCGCGTGCAGGCCGAGCGGCTGCGCGACGAGAGCGAACGCTATGCGCGCGAACTGTTCGAGCGCTCGCCGGTGTCGCTCTGGGTCGAGGACTTCAGCGCCGTGAAGGCGCTGCTCGACGACATCCGCGCGCGCGGCATCACGGACTTCGGGACCTTCATCAAGGTGCACCCCGAGTTCGTGACGCGCTGCATGAAGGAGATCCGCGTGATCGACGTCAACCGCGAGACGCTGCGCATGTTCGCCGCCGCCGACAAGGAGACGCTGCTGCAGAACCTGTCGGACGTGTTTCGCGACGAGATGCACGACTCGTTCGCCGAGCAGCTGCAGGACCTGTGGAACGGCAAGATGCAGCAGCAGCGCGAGGTGGTCAACTACGCGCTGACCGGCGAGCTGGTCAACATCCACATGCAGTTCGCGGTGCTCGACGATCGTCTCGACAGCTGGGACCTGGTGCTGGTCTCGCTGATCGACATCACCGCACGCAAGAAGGCCGAGGCCTACCTCGAATACCTCGGCAAGCACGACGTGCTGACGCAGCTGCGCAACCGCGCGTTCTTCAGCGAGGAGCTGAACCGGCTTTCGCGCAAGGGGCCATGGCCCGTGTCGGTGCTGGTGATCGACATGAACGGCCTCAAGCCGGTGAACGACGAGGAAGGCCATGCCGCCGGCGACGCCCTGCTGCGCCGGGTGGGCGAGGTGCTCTCCAAGGCGGTCGAGGAGCCAGGCTGGCCCGCGCGCATCGGCGGCGACGAGTTCGCCGTGGTGCTGCCGAAGACCGACGAGCGCGGCGCGGAGGCGGTGCGCGAGCGCATCGTGTCGATGCTCGAACTCAACAACCAGTTCTATGCCGGGCACACGGGCCGGCTCCTGCACCTGGCGATCGGCATGGCCACCTGCGAGGCCGGCGAGCCGCTCGATGCCGCGCTGCAGCGCGCCGACCGCGCGATGTACGAAGACAAGACGCGCTACTACCGCGAGAACCCGGGCGAATCGCGGCGCCAGCAGATCGCGGACGCGGTGCCGGGCGACAGCCTCTACTGAGCGCTGCCTTCGGCGCGCAGCGCCTTTGCCGCCATCGCGCCGAGCGTGCGCAGGCCCTTCTCGATGCGCGCATCCCAACCATGGCCGCCGCTCAGCCGCAGGCAATGCGCGTACTTGCCGCTGGCCGAGAACACCACGCCCGGCGCAAAGCAGATTCCCTTGTCGAGCGCGTGCGCGAACAGGCGCTGCGTGTCCGCCGGGGCCGGCAGCTCGACCCATAGCACGAAGCCGCCTTGCGGCCTCGACACCTTGGTGCCCGGCGGAAAGGCCTGTTCGATCACCCGCGTCATGTGCGCCAGGGTGTCGGCGAAGCCGCGCCGCATGCGGCGCAGGTGGCGGTCGTAGTCGCCGTTCGACAGGAAGTCGGCAAGCGCCACCTGCGTCAGCACCGGCGTGGCGAGACTGGTGGCGAACTTGGCCTCGAGCACCCGCGCCATGTGGCGGCCCGTCGAGATCCAGCCGATGCGGTAGCCGGGCGCGAGCGTCTTCGAGAAAGAGCCGCAGTGGATGACGTTGTCGTGCGTATCGAGCGCGCTGAACGGCTTGGGCCGCTCCTCGCCGAAATGCAGGTCGCCGTAGACGTCGTCCTCGATCAGCGGCACGCGGTGCGCCGCCAGCAGGCGCAGCACGGCGCGCTTGTTCTTCTCGGGCATGGTGCAGCCGAGCGGATTGCTGAAGCTCGACGCCAGCACGCAGGCGCGCACCCTGCCCGAGGCCACGGCATTGCCAAGCGCCTCGACGTCGACGCCGGTGACCGCATCGGTCGGCAGCTCGACCACCTTGAGCTTCTTGGCGCGCAGCACCTGCAACAGCCCGAAGTAGGTCGGCGACTCGATGGCGACGGTGTCGCCCGGCGCCGTGACTGCGTCGAGCGCGAGCGCCAGCGCCTCGGTGCAGCCGCAGGTGATGGCGATGTCGTCGGGCGCGAGCGCCTGGCCGAAGCGCAGCGCGCGGCGGGCGATCTCCTGGCGCAGCGAGAGCTCGCCGCGCGGCGGCGAGTAGGTGTTGCAGCGGCCGCCCTTCACGCGGGCCGTGCGCGCCAGGACGAGGTCGAGCCTGGACGAGGCCAGCAGGCGCTGGTTGGGGATGGCGCAGCCGAGCGGCACCAGCGCCTCGTCCGAGGCGTGCTCGAGCAGGTGCAGCATCAGGCCGGACAGTTCGACGTTGGCGGCGCGCACCGAATGCCGCGTGGTCGTCGGCACGGGGAGCGCAGGCGGCGGCTTGGCCACGTAGTAGCCCGACTGCGGGCGCACCTCGAGGATGCCGCGGTCCTCGAGCAGGCGATAGGCCTGCACCGCGGTGCTGAGGCTGGTGCGCTGCTGCGTGCTGATCTCGCGCAGCGACGGCGCCCGCATGCCCGGCTGCAGCGCGCCGCGCCCGGCCAGCCCGGCGACGAAATCTGCAATTTCTTCATAGCGGAACCGGGGCGACTGGGACACGGGGACTGCTCCTTGGCTTGTGGCGAGCGCAGCTGCGCCGCCGGACCCAACTGTACTGCATCGAATTCAGGAAAATTGTGGCTGTTATCGCGAGCCCCGAATCTGCATCATCGATGCCGGCTTCATCCCGACACCACATCGACGCATCGCGCGGCAACAACAACAGCACATGGCACGTTTTCCGGACAACGAGATCATTTCCCTGGTGAGCAAGGCACCGCGCTTCGACCTTGCCGAGAGCGTGGGGCCGAGCGTGCGGCTGGCCGAACTGCTCGAGACGGCGTTCAGCGATGACGGCCTCGCACTCGACTACGGCACCGCCGCGGGCAGCCCCGCGCTGCGCGGCGAGATCGCGGCAGACAACGGCGTCGATGCCGATGACGTGTTGGTCACGGTCGGTGGCATGCATGCCCTCTTCCTCATTGCCTTCACGCTGTGCCAGGCCGGCGACGAGGCGATCGTGGCCGAGCCGGTGTTTCCGCTCGCGCGCAATGCACTGACGGCGGTCGGCGCCGTTCCGCGCGCGCTGCCGCTCAGCTTCGACGACGGCTACCAGGTCGACCTGGAGGCGCTGCGCGCGCTGCTGTCGCCGAAGACCAAACTCGTGAGCCTGGCCTCGCCGCAGAACCCCTCGGGCGTCGCGATCCCGGCACGCACGCTGCGCGCCATCGCGGCGATGCTCACCGCGCATGCGCCCGAAGCCTGGCTCGTGATCGACGAGACCTACCGCGAGGCCGCCTACGGCAACGACGACGTGGCACCCGGCGCAGCTTGCCTGGGGCCGAAGGTCATTTCGGTCTCGTCGCTGTCCAAGGCGCATGGCGCGGCGGGCCTGCGCATCGGCTGGGCCATCACGCGCGATGCGTCGCTGCGCCAGGCGCTGGTGACGGCAAAGTTCAGCACCGTGATCTCGTGCTCGCCGGTCGACGAGGCGCTCGCGCTCGCGGTGTTGCGCCAGCGCGGCCGGATCATCGGCGAGCGGCGCGCGCTGCTCGCGCAGAACCTGCAGGTGGTCGCCAACTGGGTCGGGCGCCATGCCGCGCAGATCGAATGGGTTCGCCCCGACGCCGGCGCGCTGTGCTGCGTGCGGCTGAAGCGCGAGGTGTTCGATGCGGCGGCCGTTGCGCGCTTCTATGCCACGCTCGCCCGGTACAGCACGCGCGTGGCACCCGGGCCCTGGTTCGGCGACGAGCCGCTGGTGTTCCGGCTGGGCTTCGGCTTGCCCACGGTCACCGAACTGGCGATAGCGCTCGAGTGCGTATCGGTCGCGCTGACCGAGGCCGCTTTGCCGTCTGCAGGCGTGGGCGCCGACCAGCCGGGCTGAGCGCGCGCGCGGGTCGAACGCGCTGTCTTTTTTGCGCGCGCAGGCACGCCGGCTGCGCACGCATCGGGGCACAATGGCCTCGCCATGAGCACCACCGCCGAACTCTCGCCTCCCGCCCCGCGCGCTGCGCCGCGCATCCGCGTGCTGATCGCCGACGACCAGGCGCTGATACGCCGCGGCATGGCGATGCTGCTCGACGCCGACCCCGACATCGAGGTCGTCGGCCAGGCCGCCGACGGCATCGAGGCCGTGGACCTCGCACGCCGCCTGCTGCCCGACGTGGTGCTCATGGACCTGCACATGCCGCGCAAGGGCGGCGTGCTCGCCACGCGCGAGATCTCTGCGGCGCTGCCGCACACGCGCGTCATGGTGCTGACCACCTTCGACCGCGACGACCTGGTCTTCGATGCGGTGCGCGCCGGCGCGCAGGCCTACCTGCTCAAGGACGCTTCGGAGGAAGAGGTGTTGGACACGGTGCGGGCCGTTCACCGCGGCGAGTCGCGGCTCACGCCGCAGATCGCGCGCAAGGTGATGGACCAGTTTCGGCTCCTGGCCGACCGTGTGGCCCAGGAGCCGGCGCCCGCGCCTGCGCCTGAACTGCCGGCGGCGGGCCAGCCCTTGTCGCCGGCCGATGCGACCAAGCCGCTGACCGAGCGCGAGGTCGCGGTGCTCGAATTGATCGCCAAGGGCTACGGCAACCGCCAGATCGCCACCGCGCTGAACCTGGCCGAGGGAACAGCCAAGAACCACGTCAGCCGGATCATGCAGAAGCTGCACGCGAACACCCGCACCGAACTCGCGGTACTGGTCTTGAAGAAGTAACCCCCGAAGCGCCTTCCCAAAAGGGAACGCACCCGCAGACCCGGCATCGCCGGTTCCACGGGTGCGCTGGCCCGCCCGATCAGGCGGGCGAGGTTGCGTCTGTCAGGCCGTGCGCCCGGCGGGCGAGAGCCCCGGCATCGCCAGGTCGGGTGCGGCCGGCGGCGGGGCGGCTGCCGCATTGCCCGCGGTGTGCTTCGCGAGCATCGGCCGCAGCGCGACGATCGCGAGGAACGCGGCGAACAGGTCGAGCGCGGCCACCGTGTAGAGCACCGACGACCAGGTGCCCGTGGCTTCCATCATGAGGTTGCCCAGCGGCACGAACAGCGCGCCGACGCCCTTGGCGCAGTACAGCACGCCGTAGATCTTGCCGATGTGCTTGGTGCCGAACGCGTCGCCGGCGAGCGCCGAGAACAGCGAATACACCTCGCCCCAGGCCAGGAACACCACGCCCGACAGGATCAGGAAGGCCCACGGGTTGTGGCCGAAGTAGCCGAGCGCGATGATGCCGAAGCCTTCGAGCGTGAAGGCGATCACCATGGTCTTCTCGCGGCCGATGTGGTCGGAGATCCAGCCGAACAGCGGGCGCGAGATGCCGTTCATGATGCGGTCGAGCATCAGCGCGAGCGGCAGCGCGGCCATGGTGACGAAGTACAGGTCGACCTTGAAGTCCTTCACGCCCAGGTCCTGTGCGATCACGCCGAGCTGCGCCACCGCCATCATGCCGCCCGTGACGACGCACGAGAACATCAGGATCATCAGCCAGAACAGCGGCGTGCGAAGCGCCTCGCCCAGCGTGTAGTCGCGCCGGCTCTGTGCGAGCTTGGACGATGCACGCACCTCATTGCCCTTGGGCTGACGCAGGAACCACGCGGCCAGGAAGGCCAGCGTGCCCTGCAGCACGCCGAAGAACAGGAAGGCTTCCTGGAAGCCGGAGGATTCGATCATCGCAGCGATCGGCAGGATGGTGGCGGCCGAGCCGGCACCGTAGCCGCCCGCGGTGAGGCCCACCGCGAGACCGCGGCGATCGGGGAACCACTTGAGCGCGTTGTTGATGCAGGTCGCGTAGATCGAGCCCACGCCGATGCCGCCAACGGCCGCGCCGATGTAGAAGCCCAGCAGCGTCGTCGCCTGCGAGTTGATGATCCAGGCCGCGCCGATGAACAGCGCGCCGAAGGCCACGATCAGTCGGGGCCCGAACTTGTCGATGAAATACCCTTCGATCGGCGCGAGCCAGGTCTGCACCAGCACGAAGATGGTGAACGCGATCTGGATCGAGGCGCGCTCCCAGCCGAACTTGCCCTGGATCTCGGGCACGAACAGGGTCCAGGCGTACTGGATGTTGGCGGTGGCGATCATGCAGACGATGCCGACCACCAACTGGAACCAGCGGTTGTCGAACAGCCGCGGCGGTGCGCCGGACACGGTCTGGGTCGGGGAAGAAGGGTTCATTCGCTTTGTCTCCATTCGATGTCATGCCGATCGCGTTGCGGCACGTTTCGGGGGGTTGGTTTCATCGCGCTGAGGCACGGATCGCGATGGGATGCAACTGTTGCCGCAATCGGCCGCCGCCGCGCCTGCCGGAAGTCACGCGGCGAGTCGAGACAAACCCCGAGGTCTCAGGGGAACTACCCGTGCCGAAAGTCATGGCCGTCGTTTGCGAGAATGCGCGGGCCCCATGAACCTCGCGCGCCGCATCGACCCCCGACGATCCATGGCCGCCGCCATCGGCTGGCTGCTGATTGCGCTCACCCTGTGCCTGGCATTGGCGGCAAACCTGTGGCTGCGCAGCTTCGTGCGCGCGACGCTGCTCGAGCAGCACAGCCAGCGCCTCGAGGCCGCGGCCGAGCACGTCAACGCCGAACTCGACACCGCGCTGCTGCTGCGGCTGCAGGCGGTGAGCGTGGTGGCGGCCATGCTGTCCGAAGACGTGCAGCAAAGCGAGGGCGAGCGCCTGAAGCGTTCGCTGGCGGCGGTGCGCCAGGGCGTGCCCGACCTGATCTGGCTCGCGGTGACCGACGCCGACGGCTTCATCGTGGCTGCGACCGACCCGCAGGTGGTCGGCCAGAACGTCAACCAGCATGCGTGGCTTTCGCAGGGCCTCGACGCGGCATGGATCGAGGAAGGCCGCTCGCCGGCCGAACGCTTCCTGAAGCTCACCGCGCCGGTCAGCAATGCCGACGGCGCGATCATCGGCGTGGTCGCTGCGAACCTCAGCTGGCGCTGGGTACAGAAGATGGTGTCGGAGATCCGCGCCTCACCGGGCGAATGGCTGCTGATCGACCGCGACGGCATCGTGCGCCATGGGCCGCCCGCGCTGCTGGGCCAGCGCTGGGAGGACGTGGGCGATCCGGTCACGCCCTTCGACCCGGCGGTGGCCGGGCTCGGCAACGACGGCGCCGACCTGCCCACGCGCATCCGCACGCGGCGGCTGCTCGACAACCGCCCCTACCTGATCGCAAGCCCGCCGAGCGCGCGCGACGGCACCTTGCGCCGGCTCGGCTGGAAGGGCGTGGTGATCCAGCCGGTCGAATCGGTCGCGGCCTTCGCGACGGCCATCGAATGGCGCATCTCGATCGTGCTGAGCCTGCTGGGCCTCGGCGCCGCTGTCACCGGCATCATCGTGGCGCGCAGGCTCACGCGCCGCGTGAGCCTGATCGCGCATTCGGCCGACGCGGTGCTGGCCGGCAGCGCAACGCGCATCGAGGTGCCGCATGGCGTGGACGAGGCCGCGCGGCTGGGCAGCGCGCTCGACCGCCTGCTCGACACGCTGCAGCGCGAACGCGACGAGCTGCGCCGCCTCAATGCCGAACTGGACGAGCGCGTGCAGCAGCGCACCGGGCAGATCAACCGGCTCGCGCAGGAGTCGCGCGATGCCGCGGTGGTGCGCGAGCGCCTGCGCCTCGCGCGCGGGCTGCACGACACGCTGGCGCATTCGATGATGGCCATGCTCACCGAGATCCGCGTGCTCAAGCGGCTCGCATCGAGCCGGCCCGATGCGCTGCCCGACGAGCTGGTGCGCGCCGAACGCGCCGCGCGCGACGGGCTCGACGAGGCACGCCGCGCGATCGAGCAATTGCGCAGCAACCCGGTGCGCGACATCGGGCTTGGCGCGGCGCTCGCCGAACTGGCCAAGAACCTCGGCGAGCGCTCGGGCCTCGAGCTCGACTGCCAGATCGAGCCGGCGCTGGCCGCGCTCGCCGCCGAGCCCGCCGAGACCGTGTTCCACATGTGCGAGGAAGTGCTGCGCAACGTCGAGCGCCATGCGGGCGCGCGGCGCCTGCTGATCCGGCTGCGGCGCGCGGGCGAGGAACAAGTCGAACTGGAGATCGGCGACGACGGCGTCGGCTTCGAGCCGAGCGCCGGTGCGCCGGGGCACTACGGCCTGGTGGGCCTGCGGGAGCAGGCCGATGCCATCGACGCCAGCCTGCGCATCGAGAGCCGCCGCGGCGAAGGCACCTGGGTCTCGCTGCGATGGGTGCAGCAGCGGACCGCCAGTGGAGTCAGTGCAGCGTGACGACGATCGGTGCAGCCTGCGTGATGATCATCGTGTGCTCGTACTGGGCCGAGAGGTTGCCGCGGGCGCCCGCGAGCGTCCAGCCGTCGCCCGTCTCCGAGACGATGCGGCTCTTGGTCGACAGGAAGGGCTCGATGGTGATGACCATGCCTTCTTCGAGCAGGCGCCGGTCCGAGGGATCGAAGTAGCCGGCGATGTGTTCCGGCTCCTCGTGCAGGGCGCGGCCGACGCCGTGGCTGCCGAGGTTCTCGATGACCTTGAAGCCGTAGGCCTTGGCGGTGCGCTCGATGGCCGCGCCGATCCCGTTGATCGGCATGCCGGCCTTGGCGCTCTTCATGGCCTCGGCCAGAGCGGTGCGCGTGGCATGGCACAGGCGCGTCTTCTGCGGCGTGCTCGGCGGCACCACGCGCGTGCCGCCGGTGTCGGCGAAGTAGCCGCCGAGCTCCGCCGACACGTCGATGTTCAGCACGTCACCGGCGCGGATCACGCGGTCGCCCGGAATGCCGTGAGCAGCTTCCTCGTTGATGCTGATGCAGGTCGCGCCCGGGAAGTTGTAGGTCAGCCGCGGCGCGGAGCGCGCGCCGTGTTCGTCGAGCAGGCGCTCGCCGAGCCGGTCGAGCTCACGCGTGGTCATGCCGGGTTCTGCGGCATCGAGCATCTGCCGGAGCACCAGGGAGACGATCCGGCCGATGCGCTTGAGGGCGATGACGTCGTCCTGCGTTTCGATGGTCATGGGGAAGAAATCCTTGTGAAAGACCCAGCAATAGTAGACCGCTGCGCAGTCGCCTCAGTCGCGGCCGGCGTTCTTCAACGACGCCGCCGCGAGCGCGACCATCCTGTCGCCGAGCGTCGACCCTGCGAAACCCGCGTGCGTGAGCGCGAAGATGCCGAGCGTCGGACTGCCGACGATCGGGCGAAAGTCCAGTTCCTGGCTCCGGAAAGCGTGCGCCGTCAGGTCGTCGACGATCGCGACGCCCGCGCCGCTCGCGGCCAGCGCGCAGGCGATCTGGCCCGAGCGAACCTCCACCGACGACGCCGGCTTCACCTTCCGGCTGCTGCACCAGTCGTCGATGATGCGGCCCTGCGGCGTGTCGCGGCTGAACGAGATCAGGCGCTCCGCAAGCACGTCGCGCGGGTGCAGCAGGCGTTTCGCCGACAGTGCATGGCCCTTCGGAAACACGCAGACCAAGCGCCACTTCCCGATGGCCTTCGAGGCCAGCAGGGCGTTGTCGGTCGGGATCGTCGAGATCGCGAGGTCGGCTTCGCGGTGGGTCAGGCGCGCCAGCATCTCCCGCGTGGGCAACGTCTCGATGAAGATCCTGGCCGCCGGATACTCGCCCGCCAGCTTGGCCACGGCGCGCGGCATCGCGACGAGCGCCGTGCTGGGGCTGCAGAGCACGCGCAGCGAGAGCCTCGCGCCTGCCTTGAGCTCTTCGGCGAGCTCGCTCACCCGGCGGATGCCGCCATACACCTCGGCGACCTCGGCATGCAGCACCTGCGCCTCGGGCGTCGGCAGCAGCCGGCCCTTGCGCCGCTCGAACAGCCTCAAGCCCGACTGCAGTTCGATGTGCGCGAGCATGCGGCTGATGCCGGGCTGCGACACATGGAGCAGCCGCGCCGCATCGGTGACCGATCCCGCGAGCATCACTGCGCGGAACACCTCGATTTGCCTCAGGTTCATGGGAGCCTCCACATACCCTCATGTTATGGGAGCGGCCGATCTTGGTATTGGCTGGCTTGGGCGGCGCTTTCTAAGATGCCCGAATCACACCAATGAAGGAGACACCACGGATGAACACATCGCTTTTCCGCCCGAACCGACGCACCGCCCTGTCGGCCATTGCGCTTGCCGCGGCCCTCGCGCACGCAGGACCGGGCTGGGCCGCAGAGGCCTGGCCGAGCAAGACGGTGCGCATCATCGTGCCGTTCGCGCCGGGCGGCGGCGCCGACAGCTCGGCGCGCATCCTGGCCGAACTGCTGGCGCCGAAGCTGGGCCAGAGCGTGATCGTCGAGAACAAGCCCGGCGCCGGAAGCGCCATCGGGGTGATGGCCGCCGCGCAAAGCAAGGACGGGCACACACTGCTGATGGGCAGCAACAGCATGGTGATCAACCCGGTGCTCAACCCGTCGATCAGCTACGACGTGGCGCGAGACTTCGATGCGGTGGGCATGGTGTCGGCGCAGCCGCTGGTGCTGGTCGTGCCGGCAACGTCGGCGATCACCAGCTATGCCGAGCTCGTGGCCCAGGCCAAGGCCAGCCCCGGTGCGCTCACCGCGGGCAACAGCGGCAACGGCACGCTGGCGCATCTCACGGCGGAGCTGTTCGCGCTCGAGACCCAGACCGCGGTCACCAGCGTGCCCTACAAGGGCGAGAGCGCGCTGCTGCCCGACCTGATCGGCGGGCTGGTGTCGTGCGGGTTCCTGAACCTGCCGAGCGTCATCGCGCACATCAAGTCGGGCCGGCTGCGCGCGCTGGCTGTGTCTGCGCCGGCGCCGGTGGCCGAGTTGCCCGGCGTGCCGACCTTGCGCTCGTTGGGCCGGCCCAGCCTCGAGGTGCAAGGCTGGGCGGCCATCGTCGCGCCGAAGGGCAGCATCCCGCCAGACGGCCTCGCGCGGCTCGAGGGCCTGCTCGCGCAGGCGCTCGCCAGCAACACCGTGAAGACACGCTTTGCGGCCAGCGGCCTGGAGCCCGTCGTGCGCACGCGGGATGCCACGGCGCAGCTGCTGAAGGAAGAAGCGGCGCGCTGGCGGCAGGTGATCCAGGCGCGCGGCATCAAGGTGGACCGGTGATGGACCGCACCGCCCTCGGTTTTCGCGTCGCCGCCACGATCGATGCGCAGGTGATCGTCTGCGGCGGTGGCGTGGCGGGTGCCATGGCCGCGGTCGCGGCGGCACGCGCGGGTGCGTCGGTCGTGCTGGTCGAGCGCTACGGCTTCCTCGGCGGCAATGCCACGGCCGGCGCCGTCGCGCAGTTCAACAGCTGGCAGACCGCCAACGGACGCCGCGTGGTCGCAGGGCTGGCCGATGAAGTGGTCGAACGCCTGACGCGCTACGGGGGTGCCGGCGCGCATGCGACCTTCACGATGTCGACGGGCCACCGCATGGACCGCGTCGAGTACGCGCCCGAAGTGCTCAAGCTGGTGCTCGACGACATGGTGCGCGAGGCCGGCGTACGCCCGTTGCTGCACGCGAGCGTGCTCGACGTCGTGGTGACGGGGCGCCGCGTCGATGGCCTGCTCGTGCTCACGAAAAGCGGCGTCGTCGCGCTGCAAGGCCAGGTGCTCGTCGATGCGTCGGGCGACATCGACGCGATGAAGCGTGCGGGCGCCGCCTTCCAGGAACTCGAGGCCGGCGAGGCGCTGCAGCCGGCCACGATGATGTTCCGCTTCGGGCCGATCGACTTCGCGCGTTTCGACGCGCTCTCTCGCGAAGAGGTGGCCGCCCTGGCCGCGCGCGGCTACGAAGACGGGCAGCTCGCGCGCGCTGCGCTGCATTCGAGCCGCGATCCGTTCAGCGACGATGCCTGGTTCAACATCAGCCGCCTCGGGATCGACGCGACGGACGCGATGGCACTGGGCGCCGCGGAGATCGAGGGCCGCAGGCAGGCCTGGAAGGCGGCGCAGTACCTTCGGCAATGCGTGCCGGGCTGCGAGCACGGCCAGTTGCGCGCATTCGGCACCCAGGTCGGCGTCCGCGAAACCCGGCGCATCGTCGGCGACCACATCCTGACGAGCGAGGAACTCCTGTTGCCGGAGCAGTTTCCCGATGCCATCGCGGCCGGCGCCTATCCGATCGACATCCACCCGGCCACGGGCGGCGCACTGCAGTACGAAGGCCTCGGCGACGACCACGCCTACCAGATCCCCTACCGCAGCCTGATCCCGGTCGGCTTCGACAATGCGCTGGTGGTGGGGCGCGGCATCTCGGCCACGCACAGCGCGCACGCGGCGATTCGCGTCATGACCATCTCGATGGCCGTGGGCCATGCCGCCGGGCTGGCCGCGGCGATGGCGGCGGCGGCGCACGGCGCCGAGGTCCGCGGGGTGCCGATGCGGGAACTGCGTGAGAAGTTGCTCAGCGAGGGGGCGAAGCTGGCCTGACCTGCGCGCGGCCCGGCAGGCAGGACAGCAACACCGTCACGCCCAACGCGCCCGCGCTCAGCAGACACAGCCACACGACGATGCCCACGCTGGCGCCCCAGGCAAGCAGGCAAGGCACCAGCGCGGCAGCGATCAGCAGGCTGCCGAGCGCGCGCAGCAGCGCCCGCAGCAGGCGGGGCGTGTCGCGCCGACGCGTGAGTTGCTCGAAGTGACGGTCCATCCCAAAGCTCAGCGCCGCCATGCCGACAAAGGCGAGCGCAAGCGCCAGCAGCGATGCAGTGAGCGTGCTCATGGCAATGCCTTCGCAGTGTCCTGCGCGCGGCGCCCGGGCATGAAACGCAAGGCGCCCATGGCGGCCAGGCCGAAGGCCAGCGACACCGCCTCGACCCCCGCGCTTTCCCAGTCGCCGCGCAGCCATTGCGCGGGCAGGTGGTCGCCGGTGGTCGCGAAGTTCAACAGCGGCAGCAGCAGGCACAACCCCGCCAGCAGCGCGAGCTGCTCGCGCCAGGCAGCGCTCTGCCGGCGCAGCAGCGCATGGAACAGTGCGAGCAGCCAGAGCCCGAAGAAGACGCCCAGTTCCCATTCGGCGCGGTGCGCCAGGTCCAGCGGCAGCATCCGGTTGCCCCAGAGGTAGCCTGCGCAGGCGATGCCCAGCCCCGCGGTCGCGGCCACGTTCAGCCCTTCGATCCAGCGATGGACGCGCGCGCTGGCGCTGCCGAACTCGCCGCCGTGCCGGCCGCGGCGCTTGACCATGAACAGGATCGCGCCCGTGGCCATCATCGCGGCACCGGCCAGTCCGCAAACGAAGTAGAGCCACTTCACGGCCCAGCCGCCGAAGGTCGCCTTGTGCAGGCCGCCCATTGCGGATTGCGCGCGCGCCGCGGCGCCGCCGTCGGCCATGCCGGGCAGGCGCACCTGCAGCGTCTCGCCCGTGGCGGCCGAGAACATGGCCATGCCGGTGGTGCCGCTCAGCCGGTGCAGCGTGTCGGCGTCGCCGTTCCAGCCGTAGACGCCGATGCGTGCCGCGGCATCGCCGGGATGGTCGATCACGATCGCGCGCACCGGCTGGCCCATGAGCGCCTGGCCGCGCGCGGCGAAGGCTTCGAGATCCGGCACGGGCATCGCGTTGCCGCTCGGCGCCGGCCGGCCGCCGCCGTTCATTTCGGCGACGAACTGCCGCTCTGCGACCGGGTCGCTGCCGTAGTGCACGAGCTTGCCCGCGGGCAGGAAGGTCATGCCCGAAATGACGATGCCGGTATAGGCGATCATGAACTGGAAGGGCAGCGTGAGCACCGCGGCGGTGTTGTGCGCATCGAGCCAGCTGCGCTGGCCCTTCTTCGGCCGGAAGGTGAAGAAGTCCTTGAAGATGCGCCTGTGCGTGACAACGCCCGAGACCAGCGCCACCAACATGGCCAGCGTCGCGATGGCCACGGTCCACAGGCCGATGCGGCCCGCATGCAGTTCGTAGTGCAGGTCGATGAAATGTTGGCCGCCGAAGGTGTCGCGCGTCGGCGTGTGCGTCTGCGTCTGCGTCTGCGCGGCCAGCGGCGCGCCGGTGCGCGGGTCCAGTTTGGCGGCCACGTACTGCTGCCTGGCATCGAACCAGTACACGGAGAGCCCACCGCCGCCCTGCGCATCCGAAGGCCAGATCTCCCACATCGGCGCCGACGGGTGGTGCTCGGCCATGTAGGCCGCGCCCCAGGCAAGGCGCTGCGCGCGGCCGGTCTCCGTGCCGTTCGGCGTGTCCGCCGCCTTCTCTTCCTCGGCATGGTGCTCGGGCGTCATCCAGTGCGAGATCGGCTCGGCGAACACCGCCAGCGTGCCGGTGAGGAACACCGCGAACAGCAGCCACGAGAACCACAGCCCGCACCAGGTGTGCAGCCAGGCCTGCGCCTGACGGAAGCCGCCTTCGCCAGCACTGCTCATCTCAGCCTCCCAGGCGCGGCCACAGCCAGCCGCATGCTGCGAGCGCGGCAGTCGGCACGAGAAGGCCGGCCCACATGCGGGCCAGTGGCACCGGCGAAAAAGCCCAGATCACGGCAAGCGGATAAGCGACAAAGCCGAGCTGCATGCCCGCCAGCACCGCATCGGCGCGCGCGGACGGCAGCACCGCGCCCACAAACACGGCCAGCGCGGCAGCCAGCGCATAGCCGCCGAGCACAGCGGCCGCGAGGCGGGAAAGGACGGCAAGGCCCGGATGGGCAAGGATGGAAGAAGGCATCGGGCGGGGTGAGTGGGCGGACGAGGCGCCAACAAAAAAGCACCTCTCCCCTACATGCGCAACGAGGCCGAAAAAAGGGCCATCCAAAAGCCCGCGCGGCGCGGCCGGGCATCGATGCTTATAAAATGAGATTAGTTCTCAATTGCATTGGCGTCTTCTTCCTCCTTCATGTCTCCCGCCGACACCCGCGCCATGCAGGCGCTCTACACCGAGCACCACGGCTGGCTCAGCAGCTGGTTGCGCCGGCGCCTGGGCTGCACGCACAGCGCCGCCGACCTGGCGCAAGACACCTTCGTGCGCGTGCTGCTGCGCCCGCAGGTGCTGCCCACGCTGCGCGAACCGCGCGCCTACCTGACCACGCTGGCCAAGGGCGTGGTCAGCGAGCACTGGCGCCGGCAGGCCCTGGAGCGCGCCTACCTCGAGGCGCTCGCGCTGATGCCCGAGGCGCTGGCGCTGTCGCCCGAAGACCGCCTGCAGCTGCTGCAGACGCTCGACGAGATCGACGCGATGCTCGACGGCTTGCCGCCCAAGGCGCGCGAGGCCTTCGTGCTGTCGCAGCTCGAGGGGCTGACCTACGCGCAGATCGCCGAGCGCCTGGGCATCAGCGAACGCACCGTCAAGCGCCACATGGCGCTGGGCTTCGAGCGTTGTCTGGCGCTGGTCGAGTGAGCGCCGCGCCGGGCCGCCCCAAGCAAGCTTGCTCCCGCTTGGCGGGAAGGCGCGCAGCGCCAAGGGTGCACCCGTGAGCGCCTTGCCGCCGGTGCCGGACGCCGCGGTGCTGCGCGAGGCCGCGCAGTGGCTGGTGCGACTGCACTCGGGCCAGGCCGGCGCAGCGGACCACGCCGCCTGCGCGGCCTGGCGCCATGCGGACCCGGCCCACGAGCACGCATGGCGGCGCGCCGAGCGCCTGTCGCAGAAGTTCGGTGCCGTGCCCGCTGCGGTTGGCGTGCCGGTGCTCGCGCGGCAGGCCCGCGGCAACCGACGGGCCGCGCTGCGCACGCTGGCCCTCGTGACCACGGCCGCGCCGGCCGCCTGGCTCGGCTGGCGCCTCGCGCCGTGGGACAGCTGGACTTCCGACCACGCCACCGCCACCGGCGAACGGCGCGAGGTGCACCTGGTCGACGGCAGCCGCGTGCTGCTCGACACCGGCAGCGCGATCGACGTGCGCATCGACGGTCTGCAGCGCACGGTGCAACTGCGAGCCGGCGCGATCAGGGTCAGCACCGCCGCCGATGCGCGGCCGTTCGTCGTCGAGACGGTGCAGGGCCGGCTTCGCGCGCTGGGCACGCGCTTCACCGTGCGGCAGGACGACGCGGAGACCGCGGCAACGCACGGGCCTGCCGTGCGGCTGGCCGTCACCGAAGGCGCCGTCGAGGTCACCCTGCGAGGTGCCTCGTCGCCGGCCGCGGTGGTGGCCGCCGGCCAGCAGACCGTGCTGAGCGGCCAGGGCGCCTCGGCCCTCGCCGCGGTGTCCCCGGAGAGCCAGGCCTGGACGCAGGGCGTGCTCTACGCCGAGAACATGCGCCTGGCCGACTTCTGCACCGAGCTGTCGCGCTACCGGCCCGGGCTGCTGCACTGCAGCCCGGAGGTCGCGAACCTGCGCATCTCCGGCGCCTTTCAGCTGCGCGACACCGACTACGTGCTGTCGATGGTGGCGAGCACGCTGCCGGTGCAGGTTCTCATGCGCACGCGGTGGTGGGTGACGGTGGCGCCGGCCTGAGATTTTTTCCGCCGGCCCTGTCCCCTTTTGGTGGTTCGTCGGGCAAGCCATGGAGCCGCACTGCAAGTGCGGCAAGAACAGGACCACCACCGACCATGCCAACGCCCTCTTCCCGCAACGCAGCCCTGCGCCCATCTTCCCTCTGCCTGGCCATCGCGCTCGCCGCTTCGGGCGGCACGGCCGCAGCGCAGGCGAACCCGCCCGCCGGCGCAGCCGTCGCGGCCCATGACATTCCCGCGGGCGCACTGGGCCCAGCGCTGTCGCGCTTTGCCGCGCAGGCTGGCGTCACGCTCTCGTTCGACCCGTCGCTGACCGACGGCCGCCGCACCGGTGGCCTGCGCGGCAGCCATGCGGTGGACGAAGGCTTCGCCCGCCTGCTCGCGGGAACGGGCCTCGAAGCGGTGCCGCGCGAAGGCGGCGGCTACACGCTGCGCCAGCAGCAGGCGGCCGGCGCGAGCCCCTCCGCCGCATCGGCGGGCGCGGGCGCACCGATGCTCAGCGAAGTGCGCGTCACGGCGCAGGCCGAGCGCAGCGCGGTCACCGAGGGCTCGGGCTCGTATGCGAGCCGCCGCGTGACCGTGGGCAAGGGCGAGCAGACGCTCAAGGAGATCCCGCAGTCGGTCACGGTGGTCACGCGCCAGAAGATGGACGACCAGAACCTGAACACCATCGACGACGTGCTGGCCCAGTCGACGGGCATCACGATGTACGACAGCCCGATGGGCGGGCGCTATGTCTATTCGCGCGGCTTTCGCGTCGACACCTACCAGTACGACGGCGTGAACCGCGCCTTCTACTATCCGCAGGCCAACAGCTTCACGAGCAATGCCGCCACGCTGGACCGCGTGGAGGTGGTGCGCGGCGCCACCGGCCTGCTGCAAGGCGCCGGTTCGCCGAGCGCCACCATCAACCTGGTGCGCAAGCGCCCGACGGCTGACAAGCAACTTCAGGTGTCGGCCGGCGCGGGCTCATGGAACAACTACCGCGCCGAGGTCGATGCGAGCGGCCCGTTGAACGAAGCAGGCACGCTGCGCGGCCGCGTCGTCGGCAGTGCCAACGACCGCGACTATTTCTACGACCACGCGAAGAGCCGCAACGGCGTGCTGTATGCCGTGCTCGAGGCCGACCTCGGCCCGCAGACGCTGCTCACCGTCGGCGCCAGCCACGAGACGCTGCGCGCGCGGCCGTTCTTCCAGGGCCTGCCGCGCTACAGCGACGGCGCCGACCTGCGCCTGCGCCGCTCGACCTCGCTGGCGGCCGATTGGAACCGCTGGGAAAGCGCGCAGACCTCGGCATTCGCCGAACTCGCGCACCGCTTCAATGCCGACTGGTCGCTCAAGGTCACGGCGGGCTACGTGCGCGAGGCGCAGGACATCAAGTACGCCTTCGCGCTCGGGGCCGTCAACCCGGCGACCCTGAAGGGCAACGTGATGTACGCCGGGCTGTTCGATTTCGAGACCGACAACAAGACGCTCGACGTTGCCGTCGACGGCAAGTTCGAGGCCTTCGGCCGCAAGCACTCGGTGAACTTCGGCGCCAACACCGCCCGCATGCGCAACCACAGCGACTTCTCGCTGATCCAGTTGCCCGGCGTCGCCAACAACGTCTTCGCGCCGGTCTCGGCCATTCCCGAGCCGAGCCGCGCCACCTTCCTGGCGAACCGCTACCGCGGCGGCGACACCGACACGCGCATCACGCAGTCGGGCGCCTACGGCGTGGCGCGCCTGAGCCTCAGCGATCCGCTGACGCTGGTGCTCGGCGCCCGCGTCACGCGCTACCGGGCCAACGAACGCGACCGCATGACCGGCGAGGCAATTGTCGATCCGTACCGCGAGAGCGGCGTCCTCACGCCCTACGGCGGCCTGGTCTACGCGCTGAACCCGCAGTGGTCGGCGTATGCAAGCTACGCCGACATCTTCCAGCCGCAGAACGCGGTGACCGCCGCCGGCGACATGCTGCCGCCGGTGAAGGGCCGCAACTACGAACTGGGCCTGAAGGGCGAGCTGATGGACGGCAAGGTCAATGCGTCGCTGGCGCTGTTTCGCGTGGACCAGAACAACCGCGCCCAGGAAGACCTGACCAACGTCTGCTCGCGCAGCACCTACTGCTACGTGTCCACCGGCAAGGTGCGCAGCCAGGGCTTCGACGCGGAAATCAGCGGCGAGGTGGCGCGCGGCTGGCAGGTGTTCGCGGGCTACACCTTCAACGAATTCAGGTACCTGAACGACACCGCGAACGCCGGCATCGACTTTGCCAGCACCTATTCGCCGAAGCACATGCTGCGCCTGTGGACCGACTACCGCCTGCCCGGCGCGCTCAACGCGTGGACCGTGGGCGGCGGCGTCAACTTCCAGACCGCAAGCTCGCGCACCACGGGCGCGATCACGCTCGAGCAGACCTCCTACGCGGTCTGGGGCGCGCGCATCGGCTACCAGATCAACCGCAACTGGTCGGCCGCGCTGAACGTGAGCAACCTGTTCGACAAGACCTACTACCAGACCATCGGCGCGCCGGCATGGGGCAACGTCTATGGCGAGCCGCGCAGCGCGATGGTGACTTTGCGCGGGAAGTTCTAGGCGGCTGCCAGCCGTGGGCAGGGCCGGCTAGAATGAGAATGCTTCTTATTTGACAACGTCGGCCCGGCCGGCGTGCCGCAAGCCATGCCCGCCGCCCAAGCCGTCCAAGCTGCCCACCCGCAAGTCCGCACCCTCTACAGCGACCATCACGGCTGGCTGCAGTCGTGGCTGCGCCGAAAGCTCGGCAATCCGAGCGATGCGGCCGACCTGGCGCAGGACACCTTCACGCGCCTGCTCACCGCACGCCATCCCGAAGTGATCGTGCAGCCGCGCGCCTACCTCACGAGCGTGGCCAAGAACATCCTCGTCAACTGGTACCAGCGCCAGGCGCTCGAGCGCGCATACCTCGAGGCGCTGGCCGCGATGCCCGAGCCCGAGGCACCTTCGCCCGAGCAGCGCCTGGCGATCCTGCAGACGCTGCACGAGATCGATGCCATGCTTGATGCGCTCAAGCCGGCCGCGCGCCGCGCATTTTTGCTGTCGCAGATCGATGGCTGGAAGTACGAGGACATCGCACGCGAACTGGGCCTGTCGCTCGCCACGGTGAAGCGCTACATGCAGCAGGGCTTTCGCGGCTGCCTGGCGCTGATGGAAGGCTGAGCGGCGTGAACGGCATGGACGCACTCGCGCCGCGCGTGCTCGACGAGGCCGCCGAATGGCTGATGCGGCTGAACGACAGCGCCGCCTCCGACGACGACCGCCGCGCCTGCGAGCGCTGGCGCCAGAGCCACCCCGATCACGCCCGCGCCTGGGCCCGCGCCGAGCTGCTGATGAACAAGCTCGGCGCCCTGCCCTCGTCGCTCGCGATGCCGTCGCTGGCGCGGACCGAACGCCGGCACGGCGGACGGCGCGCCGCGGTCGGTCGGCTGGCCGCGCTGGCGGCGGCCGTGCCCGCAGGCTGGCTCGGCTGGAAACTCGCCACCGAGCGCGGCTGGACCGCCGAGCACCGGACCGCGACCGGCGAACGCCGCGTGCTGCGCCTGGCCGACGGCAGCAGCGTGACGCTCGGCACCGCGAGCGCGATCGACGTGCGCTTCGACGCGGCCGAGCGCCTGCTGGTGCTGCGCACGGGCGAGATCCTGG
Source organism: Variovorax sp. Soil_C_19 (assembly GCF_057657255.1). NCBI lineage: Bacteria > Pseudomonadati > Pseudomonadota > Betaproteobacteria > Burkholderiales > Comamonadaceae > Variovorax > Variovorax sp. Soil_C_19. The sequence continues at coordinate 112,239 of NZ_JBDGIV010000007.1, forward strand.
TCGCGACCGCGCCCGACACCAGCACAGCCGTGCACCGGCCGTTCCGCGTGGCGACCCAAAGCGGCGTAATGGAAGCGCTGGGCACCCGCTTCAGCGTGCGCACCGGCGACGACGACGGCGGCGCGACACGCATCGCGGTGTTCGAAGGCGCGGTGCGCATTGCGCCGCACCGGGCCGCATCGCGCGTGCTCGCGGCGCCGCAGCAGGCGCGCTTCACGGCCGAGCGCATCGGCGATTTCACGCCGGCCGATGCGGCCGACGCGGCCTGGGCGCAAGGCATGCTGACGGCCGACGGCATGCGCCTGGCCGAGTTCGCGGCCGAGCTGTCGCGCCACCGGCCCGGCCTGCTGCAGTGCGACGCGGCCGTGGCCGACCTGCGCATCTCGGGCGCGTTTCCCCTCGACGACACCGACCGCGTGCTGCGCATGCTGGTGTCGACCTATCCGGTGGACGCGGTGAGCCGCCTGCGCGGGCACTGGGTCATGCTGGTGCCGGGACCGGCTCGAAAAAATATTTCCGCGGCGGGGTGAGACTTTTTTTCGTTTCGGCTGGCAAGGGAGTGAACACGCCTCCTTCTTCCACCGGTCCGAACGACATGCCACTTTCTCTTCCTCCTTCTCCTTGCGCCCTTTCCGCCCTTCGCCAGGCCGTGCTGGCGCTCGCCCTCGGCGGGCTCGCGGGCGCGGGCATGCCCGCCTTCGCGGCCGGCGAAGCGACGCTCGACGCGGCCTCGCCCCGCAGCTGGAACATTCCCGCCGGCCCACTCGGCCGCACCCTGTCCAGCTTCGCGGCGGGCAGCGGCATCACGCTGTCGTTCGACCCGGCGCTCACGCAGGGCCGAAGCAGCCCGGCGGTGTCGGGCCGCTACACCGCGCGCGAGGCCGCCGAGCGGCTGCTCGCCGGCAGCGGCCTGCAGCTCGCCTTGCGCAGCGACGGCAGCTACACGCTGAGCCGCAGCGGTGCGGACGGCAGCGCTGCGGGCATCGCCACGCTGGCGCCGATCACCGTCCTGGCCGAGGCCGACCGCAGCGGCACCACCGAAGGCACCGGCGCCTACACCACGCCCGCCACGGCCGCCGCCACCGGGCTCGCGCTCTCGCTGCGGCAAACGCCGCAATCGGTGACCGTCATCACGCGCCAGCAGATCGACGACCAGAACCTGCTGTCGCTGGGCCAGGCGATGAAGAGCGTTCCCGGCGTCTTCTCGGTGAGCTCCGACAGCGACCGCACCGATCTTTACGCGCGCGGCTTCTACATCGACAACTACCAGTACGACGGCGTGCCGACCAACGTCACGACCGACTTCTTCGGCGCCTCGACCAATGACCCGGTGCTGTACGACCGCATCGAGGTGGTGCGCGGCTCCACCGGTTTGCTGACCGGCGCGGGCAATCCGTCGGCCTCGGTCAACCTGGTGCGCAAGCATGCCGACAGCCGCGTGTTCGCGGGCACCGCGTCGCTCGCGCTGGGCTCGTGGAACCTGCGCCGCGCCACGGTCGATCTCTCGACACCGGTGACGGCCGACGGCCGCGTGCGTGCGCGCTTCATCGGCATGACGGAAGACCGCGATTCGTTCATCGACATGTACCACGGGCGCAAGCACGTGCTCTACGGCGTGGTCGACGCCGATCTTTCGCCCGACACGACGCTGAGCGTGGGCATCGACTCGCAAGCCAACCGGCCCACCTCGTCGACCTGGGGCGGCCTGCCGCTGACCTTTGCCGACGGCGGCCCGACGCGCTGGGATGCGGGCAAGACCATCGGCACGCCGTGGACGCACTGGGACACGACCAGCACCACGGCGTTCGCGAATCTGGCGCACCGGCTCGACAACGGGTGGGCGCTCAAGGCCAACGCGTCGCATCGCGACAGCAAGCAGAACGCCAAGCTGCTGTACCTCTTCGGCGGGCTCGACCGCCTGAGCGGCACCGGCCTGGGCTCGCTGCCCGGCTACTTCGAGCATGCGTTCCGACAGAACAGCCTCGACCTGCAAGCGACCGGCCCGTTCCGGCTGCTCGGCAGGCAGCACGAACTCGTGGTGGGCATCACGCACAGCGTCTCGCGCTACGAAGAGGCCAACCATGCGCGCAACAGCCCGCTGCCCAGCACCGGCAATTTCTATCTCTGGAACGGCGCATACGCCGAGCCGAGCTGGGGCGCGCTCGACGTGACAGCCGTCAACAAGACGCGCCAGACCGGCTACTACGGCGCCGCGCGCCTGTCGCTGGCCGATTCGCTCAAGCTCATCGTGGGCGGCCGGCAGAACAACTGGCGCTCGCACCGCCTCTCGGACGACGACCGCGCCACGCGCCGCCACGAGGTGTTCACGCCCTATGCGGGCCTGGTGTACGACCTGAACGAGAGCGTCTCGCTGTATGCGAGCTACACCGACATCTTCCAGCCGCAGAACTACCGCGACGCGAGCGGCGCCTACCTCGACCCGGTCACCGGCCGCAGCTACGAGGTCGGCATCAAGGGCGAGCACCTGAACGGCAAGCTCAACACATCGATCGCCATCTTCCGCGCCGAGCAGGAGAACGTCGCACAGCGCGACGGCACCCGGCTCGTGCCCAATTCGACCGAAGGCGCCTACTACGGCGCGCGCGGCGTGACGAGCAAGGGCATCGAGCTGCAGGTGTCCGGCGAGCTGGCCGAAGGCTGGCAGCTGAACGGCGGCATCGCACGCACGCTCGGCCGCGACGGCAGCGGCGACCGGATCAACCCCACCATGCCGACCACGCAGGCCACGCTCTTCACCAGCTACCGCCTGCCGGGCGCCTGGCACCGGCTCACCGTCGGCGGCGGCGTCAACTGGCAGAACCGCGTGTACCACCCGTACAGCGTGGGCGGCGTCGACATGCGCTACACCCAAGGCTCGCGCGCGGTCGTGAGCCTGATGGCGCGCTATGCGTTCTCGCCGCAGCTGTCGCTGCAGCTCAACATCGAGAACCTGCTCGACAAGCGCTACTACAGCAACATCGACGGACAGGCGTTCTTCGGCACGCCGCGCAACGCGGTGGCGACGCTGAGCTACAAGTTCTGAGTGCGCGCGGCGTCGGCTGGCGGCCCGCCGATGCCTGCGCAGGTCGGCACTGAGACAATGGGGGTGTAACCAAGGACCCCGAATGTTTTCCCATGTCTTCCTCGGCGTCAGCGATTTCGACCGCAGCCTGTGCTTTTCAGGCCTTCGCCCGCACCACCCCCACGACTACCACGGCGCATCCGTTCGCGAACCCGAAGCGAACAGGCTGTGCGTCGCCTGCCATGCACCGACGGCCGCTGATGCGTGAGGTGGTCGACACGCCAATCAAGACCTGGGACCACGACCCCGATCTCGTCGCCACCCACACCACCGCCGCGCATGCCTCGGTGGTGCGATGGGTGACGCAGCACCACGGCATCGCCGTGCGGCAGTGCCACCTGATCCGCCGCGGCCTGAACGACAACTACGCGCTGCATTCGATCGACGGCACCCGCTACGTGGCGCGCCTGTACTCGATCCGTCCGCGCGGCGACTTCAACATCGACTTCGAACTCGCGCTGCTCGCCCACCTGGCGGCCAAGGGCGCGGGCGTGGCGGCGCCGGTGCCGACGGCGGACGGGCGCACGCACATCCGGCTGCGGTTTCCCGAAGGACCGCGCGCACTGGCCCTGTTCCACCATGCCGAAGGCACCACGCCCGACTCGCTCGCCGACTACGAACTGACGGCCCGCACCCTGGCCCACATCCACGAGGCAGCGCGCGACTACGCGGGCCCGCCCAGCCGCTACACGATCGACGGCCACCATCTGGCGGGCAGGACCCTGGTCCACCTCCGGACGCATCCGGAACTCGATGCCGCGCTGTTCGATGCGTACCGCAGCCTGACGCACCGCCTCGTCGACGAGCTCGCCGCGGTCGAGGGCGGACTGACGCGCGTGATCTGCCATGGCGACACGCACGGCTTCAACAACCATGTGTACACCGACGCGGCCGGCACCGCGCGGTCGGTGTTCTTCGACTTCGACGATGCGGGCCCTGGCTTTCTCGCGTACGAGCTCGGAGTGCTTCCATGGTCGCACCTGATGCGCAAGAACCTTAAGGAACCCGACGATGTGCTGCGCGAGCGCTGGACGCACTACCTGCGCGGCTACCGCGTGGGCGGCGGCGAAGTCAGCGAGCGCGACATCGCGGCGCTGCCGCTCTTCGTGCAGCTTCGGCACCTGTGGAACATCGGCGAAGCCGCCGGACGGCTGCACCACTGGGGCACGAACTCGGCGCCTGCGGACTGGCTGCACAAGCAGGTCGAGATGTTCGAGGCGTGGCGGGGGCTGGACCTGCGCGCCTGAGGGGCTGCCTCGGCCCTCAGGCGCGAAGCGCCTCTTCGCCCACCCGTGCATACAGCCCCGGCGGTTGCCCCACATGGCGACTGAACGCGGTGCTGAAGGTGCTGGCCGAGCCGTACCCCACGCGCTCCGCCACCTGCGCGATTGCCAGGCCGTCGCGATGCAGCAGGTTCTTGGCGAGCGCCATGCGCCACGACAGCAGGTATTCCATCGGCGGCATGCCGACCGCGCGCGTGAAACGGTCGAAGAAGGCCGAGCGTGAGAGTGCGCTCTTGCGGGCGAGCTGCGCCACCGTCCATGCGCGGCCCGGATGGCCGTGCATCTGCCGGAACGCGGCAGCCAGCCGTGCGTCGGCCAGGCCGCGCAGCAGGCCCGGCGGCGCCGCGTCGCCGGGCGCGGTGCGCAGCGCCTCGATCAGCAGCAGCTCGACGAGACGCGTGAGCACCAGTTCGCGGCCGGCCCGCCGCTCGAGCGATTCGTCGCGCACCAGGCGAACCAGCAGCGGCAGCCGCTCCGAGCCCCGCACATGCAGCACGGCCGGCAGCAACGACACCAGCATGGCGGCGTCGGGCGATCCGAACGCGAAGTGGCCGCCGAGCATCCGCACCTCCGCGCGGCCGGTGCGCGTGCCATGCCGGACCTCGCCGGCGCCGCCGCTGTTGTTGCTGCCGGCCGCGGCGGCCAGCGCATCGATGGCGACGGCGGGGCCCGGCGCGAGGCTGGTCATGGTGAAGCCGGGCGTTGCGGGCAGCAGGACGAAGTCGCCGGCCGCGAGCGTGATCGGCGCGTGCCCATCGAGCGCGAGCAGGCAGCTGCCTTCGAGCATGGTGCAGAAACTGGGTTGCTCGAAGGCCGAATAGCGCACGCCCCACCGTCCGGCGCCACTGATCACCTTCGAAAAAACGGCGCGCGGCTGGAGGATGGCGATCACCTCGGCCAACGGATCGACGGTCATGCCTGGACTCCTGCCAATGGAATGTGGACTCCCGATTGTAGAAAGTCCGTCCCGGTCCTTCTATCGTCGAGGCTTCACACACCACCAGCAAGGAACACCATGAACACCGCCACCGTCCTGATCACCGGCTGCTCGTCCGGCTACGGCCTGCAGACCGCCCGCCATTTCCATGCCATGGGCTGGCACGTCGTCGCCACCATGCGCACGCCGCGCGGCGATCTTCTGCCCGACTCGCCGCGCATGCGCGTGCTGCCGCTCGATGTCACGCAGCCCGCGAGCATCGCAGCCGCACTCGAAGCGGCCGGGCCCATCGACGTGCTCGTCAACAACGCGGGCATCGGCCTCTTCGGCGCATTCGAGGCCACGCCGATGGCCACGGTACGCGAGCTCTTCGAGACCAACACCTTCGGCGTGATGGCGATGACGCAGGCGGTGCTGCCCGCCTTTCGCGAGCGCCGGCGCGGCGTGGTGGTGAACGTGACATCGAGCGCCACGCTGGCGCCGATGCCACTCGTGGCCACGTACACCGCCAGCAAGACGGCGATCCAGGGCTTCACCGCCTCGCTCGCGCACGAGCTCGCGGGCTTCGGCATTCGCGTGAAGCTCGTCGAACCCGGCTATGCGCCGACCACGCGTTTCGCCGCCAACGGCGAGGCGCGCATGCAGGGGCTGGTGACCGAAGCCTATGCACCCTTCGCGCAGTCGGTCTTCGAGATGTTAACGACGATGCCGGCCGTGACCACCGAAGCGGACGTCGCCGAGGCCGTCTGGCAGGCGGCCACCGACCCTGGTGACCGCCTGCACTTCCCGGCCGGCGCCGACGCCCTTGCGCTCGCGGCGGGTGCCTGAGTTCAGCCCGCGGCGGCGTCCGGCTCGGCGAGCGCTTCTTCCGCCTCCTCGGCGCGCCGGTGCACCATGCGGTAGAGGATCGGCAGCACGAAGAGCGTCAGCGCGGTCGACGAAAGAATGCCGCCGATCACCACGGTGGCCAGCGGGCGCTGTACCTCGGCACCGGTGCCCGTGGCGATGGCCATCGGCACGAAGCCGAGCGACGCCACGAGCGCGGTCATCAGCACGGGCCGCAGCCGCGTGAGCGCGCCTTCGCGGATCGCCGCGTCGAGCGGCATGCCGCCTTCGCGCAGGTTGCGGATGAACGAGATCATCACCAGCCCGTTCAGCACCGCCACGCCAGACAGCGCAATGAAGCCGACCGCGGCCGAGATCGAGAGCGGAATGCCGCGCATCCAGAGCGCCACGATGCCGCCCGTGAGCGCGAACGGGATTCCCGTGAACACGAGCAATCCGTCGCGCACGTTGCCGAACATCGCGAACAGCAGCATGAAGACCAGCAGGAGCGACACCGGCACCACCACCTGCAGCCGGCGCGTGGCCGACTGCAGGTTCTCGAACTGGCCGCCCCAGGTGGTCCAGTAGCCCGGCGGCACCTTGACCTTCTGTTGGATCGCCTCCCCGGCCTCGCTCACGAACGAGCCCAGGTCGCGCCCGCGCACATTGGCGCTCACCACCACGCGGCGCTTGCCGTCTTCACGGCTGACCTGGTTCGGACCGGGCGCGAGCCGCAGCGTGGCGACTTCGCCGAGCGGGATGAAGTGGGTCTTGGCCCCGCCCCCCGCATCGCCCGAACGCGGCAGTGCCAGCGGCAGGCGCTGGATGGCCGCGATGTCGCCGCGCAGCGCCTCTGGCAGCCGCACCAGGATGTCGAAGCGCCGGTCGCCCTCGAACAGCGTGCCGGCCTCGCGTCCGCCCACGGCGATCGACACGGTGTCCTGGATGTCCGAGATGTTGAGCCCGTAACGCGCCGCCTTGCCGCGGTCGATGTCCACGGTCAGCATCGGAAGCCCCGTGGTCTGCTCGACCTTGACTTCGGCCGCACCGCTCACCGTGCCGAGCACGCCGGCGATCGCGTTGGCCGTGTCGTTCAGCACCTCCATGTCATCGCCGAAGACCTTGACGGCCACGTCGCTGCGCACGCCCGAGATCAGCTCGTTGAAGCGCAGCTGGATCGGCTGCGAGAGTTCGTAGCTGTTGCCGGGCAGCGCGGCCAGCTCCTCCTGCACCGCGGCCAGCAGTTCATCGCGCGTCTTGCGCGGGGTGGGCCACTGGTCCATCGGCTTGAGCATCACGTAGGCGTCGGAGATGTTCGGCGGCATCGGGTCGGAAGCGATCTCGGCCGTGCCCGTGCGCGCAAACACGCGGTCGATTTCGGGAAATCGCTCCTTGAGCCTGCGCTCGAGCTGCATCTGCATCTCGACCGACTGGCTCAGGCTGGTGCCCGGGATGCGAAGCGCCTGCACCGCGAAGTCGCCTTCGTTGAGGCTCGGCACGAACTCGCTGCCCAGCCGCGTGGCGACCAGGCCCGACAGCACCACCGCCACGATCGCGAAGGCGACCACGACCGGCCTGGCATTCATCGCGCGGTCGAGCAGCGGCGCGTACGCGCGGCGTGCCCATTGCATGAGCCGGTTCTCCTTCTCGGCCACCTTGTGGCCAATGAAGAGGGCGACCGCCGCAGGAATGAAGGTGATCGAGAGGATCATCGCGCCGAGCAGGGCGACCACCACGGTGAACGCCATCGGGTGGAACATCTTTCCTTCGACGCCGGTGAGCGCAAAGATCGGCAGGTACACGATCATGATGATCAGCTGCCCGTAGAGCAGCGGCCGGCGCGCTTCCTGCGCCGCGGCAAACACCTCGTGGAAGCGTTCGCGCCGCGTCAGCGCGCGCCCGGCATGGGCCTGCGCATGCGCGAGCCGCCGCACGCAGTTCTCCACGATCACCACCGCCCCGTCCACGATGATGCCGAAGTCGAGCGCGCCCAGGCTCATGAGGTTGGCGCTGACCTTCTGGCTCACCATGCCACTGAAGGTGAACAGCATCGACAGGGGAATCACCATCGCGGTGATGAGCGCGGCGCGGATGTTGCCGAGAAACAAAAACAGCACGGCGATCACCAGCACCGCGCCTTCGAGCAGGTTCTTCTTGACCGTGTCGATCGCCTTGTCGACGAGCACCGTGCGGTCGTACACCGTGACCGCCTTCACCCCCGCGGGCAGCGTGCGGTTGATCTCCTGCATCTTGCGGTCGACCGCCTGCGACACCGAGCGGCTGTTCTGCCCGATCAGCATGAACACCGTGCCGAGCACGACTTCGCGGCCGTTGTCGGTCGCCGCGCCGGTGCGCAGCTCGCGGCCAATGCCGACCTCGGCCACGTCGCGCACGCGGATCGCGACGCCGCCGACATTGCCCAGGATGATGTTGTTCAGGTCCTCGATGCCGCGGGCCTGGCCCGGCGTACGGATCAGGTACTGTTCGCCGCGCCGCTCGATGTAGCCCGCGCCCACGTTGGCATTGTTGCGCTCGAGCGCGCTCACCACGTCGGCCATGGTGAGGCCGTAGGACGACAGGCGTTCCGGGTTCGGCGCCACCTGGTACTCCTTCTCGAAGCCGCCGATCGAGTTGATCTCGGTCACGCCGGCCACGTTGCGCAGCTGCGGCTTGATGATCCAATCCTGCACCTCGCGCAGGTCGGTCGGCGTGTAGGGCGTGCCGTCGGCCTTGCGCGCGCCCTCGTCTGCCTCCACGGTCCAGAGGTAGATCTCGCCGAGACCGGTCGAGATCGGCCCGATAGCCGGGCTGACGCCGTCCGGCATCTGCGTGCGCGCCGACTGGATGCGCTCGTTGACGAGCTGCCGCGCGAAGTAGATGTCGGTGCCGTCGTCGAAGATCACCGTGACTTGCGACAGGCCGTAGCGCGACAGCGAGCGCGTCTGCTGCAGGCCTGGCAGACCGGCCATCACGGTCTCGATCGGATAGGTGATGCGCTGCTCGGCCTCGAGCGGCGAGTAGCCCGGCGCCTCGGTGTTGATCTGCACCTGCACGTTGGTGATATCGGGCACGGCGTCGATCGGCAGCTTCTGGTAGCTGTAGACGCCGAGCCCCGCCATCGCGGCGACCGCGAGCAGAACCAGCCAACGCTGCGCGATGGCGAAGGTGATGATGCGTTCGAACATGTGTTCTTCGTTCCGTGGGCTCAGTGGGTATGCGACGCGGAGCCCTTGCCCTGCTCCGCCTTGACGATGAAGCTGCCTGCGGCGGCATGCGCGGCGCCGGCTTCGAGCCCTCTGACGATCTCCACGCGCTTGCCGTCGGTGCGCCCGGTCTGCACCGGGTGCGCCATGAAGCCGCCGTCCACCTTGACGAAGACCGTCGGCTTGCCGTCGATGGTCTGCAGGGCTTCGGTCGCGACCGTGACCGGCGCACGGGTCTCCTCGGCGACGACCTCGACGTTCACGAACAGGCCCGGACGCCAGGCCAGGCTGGGGTTCGGCAGCACCACGCGGGCGCGCGCGGTGCGCGTCTGCTCCCCGATCAGCGAACCGACGTAGGCCACCTTGCCCTCGGCCGCCGCATCGAAGGCGCTGGCGCGCACCATGACCTGCTCGCCCACGCGCACGCGCGGCAGGTCGCCGGCACCGATATTCATCTCGGCCCACACGGTCGACAGGTCGGAAACCGTGAAGACGTTGGCGTCCTCCTTGACCGCTTCGCCGAGCGCGATGTGCTTCTCGACCACCATGCCGTCGAAGGGTGCGCGCAGTTCGTAGCGCCCGAGGCTGCCCGCCGAGGGCGTGGCGCCGAGCGCCTGGAGCTTCTGGCCGGCGTTGGCCGCGGCGATCTCCGCCTCGCGCAGCGCCTGCCGCGCCTGCAGCACGTCCTGCTCGGGCGAGATCTTTTCCTCCCAGAGCTTCTTCTCGCGCGCGTAGGTGGTTCTCGCGAGCTCGAGGCGCTTCTGCGCGGTGCCGAGTTCGCTGCGCTGCTCGGAAACAGCGGCGCTCGAGATCACCGCCAGCACCTGGCCCTTCTTCACCTGCTGGCCGAGATCGGCCGACACGCGCTCGACCACACCCGCAACGCGCGGCACCACGTGCGCCGTGCGGTCTTCGTTGAAGCGGATCTCGCCGGGAAACTGCAGCACCTGGCGCAGGGTGGCCTCGGTGGCGGTCTCCAGCGCAATGCCCGCGGCCTTGGCCTGGGCTTCGGACATCGCGATCTTGCCGGGCTCCTCCGCGTGGGCGGCTTCGCCCTTGCGGGCGCCTTCTTCCTTGTGGGCACCCTCTTCCTCGTGCGCGCCCTCCTCCTTGTGCGCATCCTCCTCCTCATGGCCCTCGCCATGCGCCTCGGACTTCGCGTGTCCTTCGGCTTCGCCGTGGCCGTCCTTCTCATGCGCATGCTCGCCGGCCGGCGCTTCGCCGGACCCCGAGCGCAGGATCATTGCGGCGGCGGCGAAACCGATGACGACGATGAGCGCCACCATGATCCATTGCTTGGGGCCGGTCCGGCGCGGGGAATTCTGTTCGGGTTTCATGGTCGATCCTGGAATGAGGTTGCGGCAAGCGGCACGGCGGACGTGCCAATCAGACGGTCGATGTCGGCGGCGGCGCGATGCGCGTCGCCGAGCGCCCTGAGGTGCTGGGCACGGGCCTGGAACAGCGTGCGCTGGGCATCGAGCGCTTCGAGGAAGCTGAACTTGCCAAGCTCGAAGCCGCGGGTGGCGGCATCGAAGGCGCTCTGCGCGCCGGGTACAACTTCACTCTCCAGCGTCTCGGCTTCGATGCGTGCGGTCGCTAGCCGCTGCTGCGCGACCAGCAGTTCCGCGCGCAAGCGCACCGCGACCGCGTCCGCCTCGTCGCGTGCCTTGTCCTCGCGGCGCAACGCCTCGCGCAGATTGCCGCGGTTGCTGTCGAAGATCGGCAGCGGCACCGAGATACCGATCAGCATCTGGTCGCGGCTCGAATCGGGTGTGCGCTTCGCGCCGAGCGTGAGCGTGACATCGGGCACGCGCCCGGCCCGCTCGATCGACGCGAGTGCGCGCCGGCGCTCGACCTCCAGCGCCGCCAGCCGCAGGGCCGGTGCCTCGTCCAGGCGCTGTGCTAGGTCCGCGCCGCGCGGCGGCGGCGGCAGGCTTTGCGCACTGCCGTCGAGCTGCGACAGGTCGAGATCGGCAACGCCGATTGCGCTGCGCAGGCTGTGCAGGCTCGCTTCGCGTTCGCTGCGCGCCTGGGCCAGTTCGACGGCCACGCCGGCCGCGGCGACCTTCGCCTTGGTTTCCTCGACCGGCGACACCTTGCCGGCCGCGACGCGTTTGGCGGCGCCCTCGCTGCCGCTTCGGGCCAGCCGCAGCAGCGCCTCGGCAAGCCCGACACGCTCCTGCGCGACCAGCGCCGCGAAGAAGGCCGAAGTCACGCCTGCGCGAACCTCCACTTCGCGGACCTCCCGCTGAGCCTGCGCCACTTCGCGTGCGCGTTCGGCCGCATCGATGCGCGCCGCGCGCTTGCCGCCGAGTTCGATCGGCTGGCTCAGCAGGATCGTGGTGGTGCGCGTTTCACGCCGCGTGTCCTCGATCTCGATGCCGAGCGTCGGATTGGGCAGCAGCACGCCGGCCTGCTCGCGGGCCGCGTCCACGGCCTCGATCTCGCGCGACGCAGCACGCAGGTCGGGATGCCGCTCGACCGCGAGCGAGACGGCGCGCGTGAGTGTCAGCGGACCTGCGGTCGCTGGCGCAGCCGCCACAGAGGGCTGCGCCAGCGAGGGATTGATTGCCAATGCCGCCAAAAAAGCCAGCGGCATAAATAGCCTGTGCATCGAATTCTCCAGGTTGTGAAAGGAACAACGGGGGAATCCGGCGCGCGCGTCAACGCATCATCCGAGGATGAAGACGAAGGAAAAAGGGGTCGGGGGCGGCGCGCCGGACTAGCCGACGCGGACCCAATTGGGGCGGTCGATGCGATCGGCGCCGAGCGCCGCATGCGAGGGCGGCGATGCGCTGGCAAAGTGCTGGCGCAGGTCCAGCGTGCAGTCGGCCATCGCGCTCGCGAACGGCTTGGCGCAGCCGAGATGGCAGACGCTGCAGTCGCCGTGGTCCAGGCCGAGCGGCGCGGCGCTGTCGCCGTCACTGTCCGGTGCCGCTTGCGAGGTTTTTGCCGCGGCACCCTGCCCGTCGGCATGCTCGTGCGAATGATGGCCGAGGTGCCACGCCTTCGCGTCCTGCTCGTGCTGGCAATAGCCGGCCGCACCGGCCCAGGCGAACTGGAGCGGCAGCACGAACAGAAGAAAGACCAGGAGCCAGCGGCGCATCGGCAAAGTATATCGAGGGGGTGTGCGCGGCCGGTGCAGCAAAGCCCTTACGGCCAGGCCGCCCTCACCCATGCAGCCTCAACGCGCGCCAGGTATCGCGCAGCTCGCGCGTTCCTGCTCATCGGCCGAACTGCTGCACTTCAGAAGGTCTTCGAAATCATTGGCACGGCTGGCGGTCAGCCCGGCCACACAGCTGGAAACGTTCATCGGCTGCATGCTGCCATCGGCGCTGCGCACGGTCCGCAAGGTGCATTCGGCGTCGCGGAAGGCCAGCCATTTCTTCTGGGCATCGACCAGCAGCTTGCTGGTGCGCGGGTCGGCTTTCAAGCGCGCCTGCATCTGCTTGTACAGCTGGTTGAGCCGGGTGTCGGCCTGCTTCAGGTCGGCTGCGGCACAGGCATTCAGCTGGGCCTGGGTCTGGGCCTTGTCCATGCAGGCATCGTCGGCTTGCGCCGGCGACACGAGCGCCGCCGACATCGCGAGACCCAGCCACCAGGCCGCGCGTTGGGCAATCATTTTCATAAGGGTCCTCAATCCAGCGTGTCGAAGAGACGGAAGATCCACGACAGCTGGTAGACCAGCATCGCGGCGACGAAGAGTCCGTGGAAGCGCCGGCTGCTGCTCATTGCCGCCGCCACACAAAGCAGCACGAGCACCGGCGTGCGGATCAGGTACTCGAACCCGAAGCGCGCGAAGTGCGCTTCGCCCTTGATCAGGGTGTCGACCACATCGAGCAGGAAGGTCGTGCCCAGCAGGCCGAAGAACCAGGCGCGCCGGGCATAGAAGTAGTCCTCGTAGCTCTCGTAGTCGCGCATGCTGTCGGGAAAGAGCAGCGCGCACAGCAGGAACAGCACGACCGCATAGCTGACGAGGAAGGCATAGGTCCCGAAGGTCCAGACATGGACTTGGAACAGGCCGAACTCCCACCACCAGAAATGCACCAGCGCCAGCAACACCGAACCGACCCAGGCAAGGTGCACCGCATAGAGCCGGTACTGGGCCGGATGCTGCACGATGCGCGCGACACCCGAGAGCAGGCGCGTGAGGCCGAGGCCAATCACCATGCCCATGACGATGCGGATGTGCGGAAAGATGTCGTGCGCGGAAAGAACCTCTTGTTGCATGCCGGAACGCGCGTCAGGAAGCTGCTACTGCTGATGCCGCAGCGCAGCCTTCGGGCTTGAACACCCGCGTGGTCGAGGCCGGGTACTTCGCGAGCTTGGCCGCAGGCCGCGCTGGGCGCGGCAGCAATGCGCCGCCACAGTTGGGGCACGTGCCTGCGAGCTTGTGGCTCGCGCAATCGCTGCAGAAGGTGCACTCGAAGGAACAGATGCGGGCATCGGTCGAATCGGCCGGCAAGTCGCGGTCGCAGCACTCGCATCCGGGGCGCATTTGAAGCATGGCGAAACCTCGAGGGAAGTGGGATCGGTGAAGCTTAAACGAAGGCCGCAAAGGAGGTTTTCGCTTTCATCAACGCCATCCCGCGGGCCGGTGCCTAGACTGCGCCGACCCGATTTCAAGGCCAGCACTCGATGACGCAACACACGCCCCTGCCACCCACTTTCGACAACACGGTCGCGCTCGTGAGCGGCGCGAGCCAGGGCATCGGCCAGGCGATTGCGCACCGCCTGCTCGAAGCCGGCTGCCGCGTGGCGCTCACCGACGTTCAGTTCGACGGCGCCCGGCAGGCAGCGGCTGCGCTCGACCAGTCGTTCGCCGGACGCTGCCGCCCCTACGCGCTCGATGTGCGCGACGCCGCGCAATGCCGGGCGGTGGTCGCCGACCTCGATCGCACCTGGGGCCCGGTCGGCGTGCTCATCAACAACGCGGGCGTGGGTGGGCGCAGCAAGTCCGAGGACGCCGCCGAACTTGCCGAAGACCTCGACCGCGTGATGGCCGTCAACGTGAAGGGCCTGCTCCAGCTCACGATGAGTTGCGCCGAAGGCCTCAAGCGGACCCGCGGCGCGGTGGTCAACGTGGCTTCGATCACCACGCTGGTCGCCACCCGTGCGCACCTGGTCTACGGCGCATCGAAGGGCGCGGTCGGGCAGCTCACGAAATTCCTGGCACGCGACTTCGGACCGCACGGCGTGCGCGTCAACGCGGTGGCGCCGGGCCTGGTCATGACGCCGATGACCACGCAGGTCGCGCAGGACACCGCGCGCTTCTCGCGGATGGTCGAGCGCACCTTCCTGCAGCGCGCGGGCGCGCCCGACGACATCGCGGGGCCGGTGGTCTTCCTCGCGTCGGACCAGGCGCGCTATGTGACCGGCGCCATCCTGCCGGTGGATGGAGGCTACACCGCCAACTGAGGCCCCGCCGCGGCGGCCCGCACGTTCATTGCTGCTTTGGCAGGTTCAGGCCGCGCAGCACAGGTACCCAGCGGTCGAACTCGGCCTGCACGAACTTGGCGAGTTCCTCGGGTGTGCTGCCACGCGGCTCCATGCCCATGGCTTGCGCCTTGGCGACGAATGCGGGGTCGGCGATGACCTCGCTCACCGCCTTGTTGAGACGCTGGACCGCATCGGGCGGCGTGGCCGAGGGCACCGAGAGCGAATACCAGAGCAGCGCCTCGAAGTCGAAGCCCTGCTCCTTGAAGGTGGGCGCATCGGGCACCTGCGGCAGCCTGCGGCTGTCCATCACGCCGAGCACGCGCAGCTTGCCGCTCTGGATCAGCGACAGCGAACCCGTGATCGAGGTGCCGTCGATGTCTATGGTGCCGCTCAGCAGGGCCTGGATCGCGGGCGCATCGCCGTTGAACGGCACATGCGTGGTCGAAATGCCGGCCATCTTCTCGAAGCTCAGCGGCGCGAAGTTGGTCATGATCGCCTCGCCCGGCGAACCGCGGTTGATCTTGCCGGGGTTGGCCTTGGCATAGGCCACCATCTCCTTGATGTTCTTGTAGGGCAGGTCCATGCGGCCGATGACGATCGCGGGCTGGTAGCCGATCTGCGTGACCGGCGCGAAATCCTTTTTCGGGTCGTAGGGCAGCTTCTCGAACAGCACCGTGTTGCTGGCCAGCGTACCGAGCGAGGACACCAGCACCGTGTTGCCGTCGGGCTTTGCGCGCGCCACGTGGTCGGCCGCCACGATGCCGCTGGCGCCGGGCTTGTTCTCGACGATGACCTGCGTGCCCTTCTTCGTGAGCTCGCTGGCGAGCAGCCGCACGTACTGGTCGGTGCCGCCGCCCGCGGCGAACGGCACCACGAGGCGCACCGGCTGCTGCGCATGGGCCGCCGTGCCCGCCACGAGGCAGAGGCCGAGCAGCGCGCGCGCGATGAACTTGAATCGAGCCATTTTTTTGTCTCCTGTTGCGCTTGAATCGAGGCCGGCGAAAAGGGGCCGGACCAGGCCGTTCTTCGGCCGCCGAGGCAGTCTATCGAGCGGCAGCGCCGGTGCGCTGCAAGGACTGAAAAGCTGCTTTGCGCCGGCCGCAGCCGGCCGTGCGCGCGTCGGCGCCACACTGCAGGCCATGAAGGAACCGGCCGTTTGCATCCTCGGGGAAACCCGCGACCTGCTGGGCGAGAGCCCGTTCTGGGACGCGCGAACCGGCACGCTGTGCTGGATCGATTCATTCGGCGGCGCGCTGCACCGTCGCCGCCTCGCCGACGGCAAGGCCGAACGACATGACCTGCCCGCACCCGTTGGCGCCGCCGCGCCTTGCGAGAGCGGCGCGGTGCTCGTGTCGCTGCAGCACGGCTTCGCGCGCTACGACCTCGCCACGCGGCAGCTCGAACCGATCGCAGGCATCGACACCGACCACCCCGACGTGCGCCTCAACGACGGCAAGTGCGACCCCTGGGGCAACTTCATCGCCGGCACGCTGCATGGCCACCGCGCGCCCGGCGACCCGATCCTGGGCGGACTCTACCGGCTGCGGCCCGACCGCCGCGTGGAGCGCCTCGCCGAAGGTTTCGCGCTCGCCAACGGCCCCGCCTTCAGCCCCGACGGGCGCACCTTCTACATCGCCGACAGCCCTGCCCGCACCATCTGGGCCTTCGACTACACCCCCGACGGCCCGCTCGAGAACCGGCGCGTCTTCGCCGAGACCGAGCCCTTCGGCTCCGGGCCCGACGGTGCGACGGTGGATGCCGAGGGCTTCGTCTGGACCGTGCTGCCGCGTGCGGCGCGCATGGCGCGCCTGGCGCCCGACGGCCGGCTCGACCGCACCGTGGCGCTGCCCGCGACCTACCCGAGCAGCCTGTGCTTCGGCGGCGAGCGCCTCGACCGCGCCTTCGTGACCTCGATCTCGAAAAGCACCAACCTCACCGGCACCGCGCCGCAGGACGGCGCGCTGTTCGAAGTGCGCGGCCTGCCCGCGCCCGGGCTGGCGCCGCACCGCTTTGCGGACTGAACGGCGCAGCGCTCAACCCTCGCGCAGCGCCTCGGCGATGAAATCGACGAACGCGCGCACCTTCAGCGGCAGCGTACGGCTGTTGCGGAACACCGCATAGATGCCGTTGGAAAACGCGCGCACCGCAAAGCGGTGGTCGGGCAGCACGCGCACCAGCGTGCCGTCGTGCAGGCAGCTGCGCACCGTGGCTTCCGACAGCAGTGCAATGCCCATGCCGCCGATGGCCGCGAGCCGCAGCACTTCGCCGTTGTTGGCGCTCAACACCCCCTGGATCGCGAGTTCCTGCTGCTGACCCTCCTCGTCGATGTATTTCCAGGTGGTGGCCTCGCGCTCGCGCCGATAGGTCAGGCAGCGCACCTCGGTGAGGTCGCGCGGGTGGCGGATGCGCTTGTGCACCTTCATGAACGCAGGGCTCGCCACCAGCACCTCGTCGCTGCTGAGCAGCCGCTTGATGACGAAGCTCGAATCGTTCGATTCGCCGGTGCGGATGTCGACGTCGAAATCCTGCTCGACCAGATTGACCGGATGCTCGGAAAGCTCCAGCTCGAGTTGGATGTCGGGATGGCGCTTGGCAAAGCCCGGCAGCAGCGGTGCGATCACGCGCAGCCCGAGCTGGGTGCGCGAATGGATGCGCAGCCGCCCCTCGGGCAGCAGCTTAGCGTTGCGAGCGGCCTCCTCGGCACGCGCCATCGCCTCGAGCACCTCTTCCGCATGCTCGAGAAAGGCCTGGCCGGCCTCGGTGACCTTGAGGTTGCGGCTGGTGCGGTCCACCAGCTGCACGCCGAGTTCTTCTTCGAGCGCGCTGATGCGCCGCGAGATGGTGGCGGGCGACAGGCTCAGGCTGCGCCCCGCGGCCGAGAGGCTGCCCTTCCTCTGGACGATCACGAAGATGCGCAGCGAGTCGAGGGCTTTCATTTCAATCCACGCAAAGAAGGTGTGCGAAGCATGGTGCGCCGCGCGCGCACCCCGCTCCTACGATTCCCGGCACGCAACCAGCCTACAAGGAGCCCAGCGATGGATTTCGGAATCTTCATATTGATGCAGCAACGGAACAAGCATAAGACCTCCCACCAGATCCTTCGCGACGCGGTGGAGCAGACGCGCCTCGCGGACGAGCTGGGCTTCGGCGCGGCCTGGTTCGCCGAGCACCACTTCAGCAACTACGGCATGTGCTCGTCGCCGCTGACGATGATCGCGCACTGCGCCGCGGCCACCCGCAGGATCCGGCTGGGTACCGGCATTGTCGTCGCACCGCTGTACACCCCGGCGCGGCTGATCGCCGACGTGGCCATGGTCGACCAGCTCTCCAACGGCCGCCTCAACCTGGGCATCGGCTCGGGCTACCAGCATTTCGAGTTCGAGCGCTTCGGCGTCTCGCTCGAAACGGCCAAGGGCCGCACCTTCGAGATGCTCGACATGCTCGAGATGGGCCTGAAAGAGCCCAAGTTCAGCTACGACGGCGAGTTCTACCAGCAGCCGATGAGCGCCATCAGCCAGCGCGCGGTGCAGCAGCCGATGCCGCCGATGTGGATCACGAGCGTGGACCCGGCGTTTCTCTCGCGCGCCATTCGCGCCGAGCACCACGTGTTCGTCTCGGGCGGCGACGGCGGCCTCGAGAAGCTCGCCGGCACGCGCGCGCTGATCGACAAGGTGGCACGCGCCGAAGGCAAAGACCCGGCGGGCGTGCAGGTGGGCCTGCTGCGCGCCGCTTACGCGAGCGACAACAAGGACGAGGTCGAGCGCTACCTCGACTGCGCGCGCTACCAGCGCCGCATTGCGGTGAGCCTGAAGCGCCGCACCGCGCAGATCGCCGACGACTACCAGGTCGAGGAAGGCATCGTCGAGGGCGAGCCCACGCTCGACGAGATGCGTGCGCTGCTGCCCGTGGGCAGCATCGACACGGTGATCGAGCGCGTGGTGAAAGAGATCCGCACGCTCAAGCCCGTGCACTACTGCTTCCAGACGCAGATGGGCGACTTCGACCATCCGACCATGCTGCGCCAGCTCGAGACCTGGGCCAAGGTGATCATCCCCGCGGTGCAGCAGGAGATCGCCAACGACCCCCCGCACGCGGGCGGCAAGGCGGTGGCGAGCGAACTCGCCGCCGCGGCCTGAGGCGGCGCCATGTCCGGCGAAGTCGTCGAACGCGCCGCGCAAGGCGCCCCGGCAGCGGTCGAGCCCACGCTGTTCCGCCAGCTGCTCGGCTGCTTCCCGACCGGCGTGGCCGTGATCACTACGCGCACCCCTGAAGGCGAGCCCGCGGGCCTGACCTGCAACTCGTTCAGTTCGGTGTCGCTCGAGCCGCCGCTGGTGCTGTTCAGCCTGCGCAGGGCAAGCAAGCTGCTCGCGACCTTCGAGCAGGCCGAGGGCTTCGCGATCAACATCCTCTCGGCGCAGCAGGACGCGCTCTCGGCGCGCTTCGCGTCGAGCCGCATCGCCGACAAATTCGAGGGCGTCGCCTGGCGCCCCGGCCAGCTCGGCATGCCGCTGATCGACGATTGCCTCGCGAGCTTCGAATGCCGCGTGTTCGCGCGCCACGAGGCCGGCGACCATGTGGTGTGCATCGGCGAGGTGCGCCACCTCGGCGCCGGCGCCGCCGACCAGGCGCTGGTGTTCTACAAGGGCGCCTACATGATGCTGGCCGAGTCGCTGCGCCAGCTCGTGCTGCAGGGCCGGCTCGGCGACGCCGATGTCGACGAGGCCTACCGCACGCTCTACGGCACGTTGCTGCGCCTGGCCTGCAAGCGCGCCGACGAGGCCGAGCTCGACGCGGTCGAGGCCGCGGTCGATGCGATCGAGGCCCATGCCGACGATGCGCCACGCAAGGACCGCATCGATTCCGCGAGCCGCTTCTTCTCTGCCATCGCCGCCGCGGGCCACAACGAGGCACTGACGCTGATGGCGCAGACGATGACGAGCGTGCTGCGCGAGCGCATGACGCACGTGCTGCCGGTGCGCCCGCGCCCCGACCTTTTTCCGCTGCGCCGGAACATCGCCGCGCGCCTGCGTGCGCGCGATGCCGCGGGCGCCGCGGCCGCGCTCGACGAGCTGATCGCGCAGCTGCGCAAGGGCTGACAGGCCCGCGACCACGACATCCAAGGAGACAGAAAAATCATGTCCATCGACTACGCCGCGTTCCGGCGCGAACTCGACGCCTTCGCCCGCACCGCCTGCCCGCCCGAGATCCGCGCGGTGGTGGCCGCGGGCCAGAAGATCACCAAGCGCGAGTACCAGGCCTGGCAGAAGATCCTCCATGCGCGCGGCTGGGGCGCGCCGAGCTGGCCGGTCGATGCCGGCGGCACCGGCTGGGACATCCGCCAGCGCCTGATCTTCGAGGAGGTGATGGCCGAGAACGACTGCCCGCCGCTCTACCACCACGGCCTCGGCCACATCGGGCCGGTGATCATCCGCTTCGGCACGCCCGAGCAGAAGGCGCGCTTCCTGCCGCGCATCCTCGACGGCAGCGACTGGTGGTGCCAGGGCTATTCCGAGCCGGGCTCCGGCTCCGACCTCGCTTCGCTCTCGACCAGCGCGCGGCTCGATGGCGGCGAATGGGTCGTCGACGGCCAGAAGATCTGGACCTCGCATGCCCACGAGGCCAGCATGATCTACATGCTGGTGCGGACCTCGAAGGAGGCGAAGAGGCAGGACGGCATCTCGCTGCTGCTGGTGCCGATGGACACGCCCGGCATCACGGTGCGGCCGATCCGCACCATCGACGGCTGGCACCATCTCAACGAGGTGTTCTTCGATGCGGTGCGCGTGCGCGCCGACAACCTGATCGGCGAAGTCGGCAAGGGCTGGACCTGCGCCAAGTTCCTGCTCGAGCGCGAACGCCTGCCGCCGGCCAACGTGGCGCGGCTCGAACTCGTGCGGCGCCAGGTGGCACGGCTGGTCGACGAGGCCGCGCGCGCCGCCGCGGGCAAGCGCGACTTCAGCAGCCTGCACCACAAGCTGCTGCTGTGCGAGGCCGACGTGAAGGGCGCGCGCGTGATGATGGCCGAGGCCACCGACGACCTGATCCACCAGCGCCCGCTCGGCGTGCAGCCCTCGGCCATCAAGATGACCTGCGCCGACGTGGCGCAGCGCCTGACCACGATCGCGCTCGATGCGGTCGGCCCCGAGGCCGCGCACCGCTTCCTGGCCCTGGTCAACGACAACGGCGGCGAGGGCACCGACGTGCCGGCCGCCACCTGGATCCAGAACTACATGTTCACGCGCGCCCGCACCATCGCCGGCGGCACCTCCGAAGTGCAGCGCAATGTGGTCGCCAATGAACTGCTCGGAGCCTGACACCCGATGTCCACATCCTTCCCCTCCCTCTTCCCGGGCATGCTGCTCGATGCGGCCGAGCGCTATGCGCAGGACCACGCCGGCGCGGCCGAACTGCCGGGCGACCCGGTGCGCGAACTCGGCTGGGCCGCGACGCTGGTGCCAGAGGCGTCCGGCGGCGTCGGTGGCACGCTGGCCGACCTGGCATCGATCGCCGAAGGGCTCGCCACGCACGGCCTGCAACTGCCGGTGGTCGAAACCTGCGCGGTCGTACCGCTGCTGCTGCAGGCCCCCGCGCCCGAGGCCGCCCACCGCTGGAGCGAGGCCGTGGCCGAGGGCAGCGCGCAGGTCGCGCCGCTCGTGGCGCTGTCTTCCACGCCCGACGAGATCGCGGTGCAGGCACGCCACCTCGACATCGGCTACGAGCTCGACGGCCGGGTGAACGGCGTCGACGTCTCGCTCGCGGCCACGCACTGGCTCGTGCCCGCCGAGGTCGATGGCGAGGCGGCGATCTTCCTCGTCGATGCCGAACGCATCGGCGCGCCCGCGGCGCGCTACCGCACGATGGAAGGCCGGCACGGTGCCGACTTTGCTTTCACGGGCCTCGCGCTGCCCGAAAGCGCCTGCCTCGCGCGCGGCGATGCGGCGCGCGCCGCGCTCGCGGCCGCCACCGATGCTGCGCTGCTGCTCACGGCCGCCGACACGGTGGCCGCGCTCGCGGCGCTGATCCGCCAGACCGTCGCGCACCTGAAGGAGCGCCGCCAGTTCGGCGTGGCGCTTGCCACCTTCCAGGTGCTGCGCCACCGCACGGCCGACATGTACGTGAAGTACCTCGGCGCCAAGGGCCTCGTCGTGCACTGCTTCCAGGCGCACGAGCAGCAGGCGCCCGACCTGCGCCGCACCCTGCGGCTCGCCAAGGTGTCGCTTGCCGAAACCGCGCGCCACTGCGCCGAGGCCGCGATCCAAATGCACGGCGGCATGGGCGTGAGCGAAGAGGTGCTCGCCACCCGCCTCGCGCAGCGCCTGATCGCGTCCGAGTTCCGCTACGGCGACCGCCTCACGCATGCCGCGCACCTGCACCCGGTGGCGGCCGACGCGGCGCCTTCCCCTGTTTCTTCCAACCTCACCGGGAGTGCACGATGACCGTCCACCTTGAAGTTTCCGAATACATCGCCGTCGTGCGCCTCGACAAGCCCCCCGTCAACGCGGTCGACCGCGAGACGCGGCGCCGCCTCATCGAGGCCTTCGACGAGATCTCCGAGCGCGGCGACGTGCGCGTGGCCATCCTCACCGGCACGGGCAAGCACTTCTGCGCCGGCGCCGACCTCAAGGACCGCCCCGATCCCGACAAGGCCGGCGACTTCCTCGGCCACAACCGCCTCACGCGCGAGACCGGCAACGCGATCCGCGAATGCGCCAAGCCCGTGATCGCCGCGGTCAACGGCCCGGCGCTCGGCGCCGGCTTCGGGCTCATGGCCGCCTGCGACATCTTCCTCGCAAGCGAGGATGCGACCTTCGCCATGCCCGAGATCAACGTGGGCCTGGCCGGCGGTGTCTCGATGCTGCGCACGATGGTGGGCCGCTCGTTCACGCGGCGCATGTTCTTCACCGGCATGAAGGTGCCGGCCGCCGAGCTGTATCGCCGCGGCGTGATCGACGAGGTGGTGCCCACCGAGCGGCTGATGCCGCTCGCGATGGAGATCGCGCAGGAGATCGCATCGAAGGCGCCGCTCGCGATCGCCTATGCCAAGCAGGCAGCCAACATGATGGACCTGATGCCGCAGCGCGACGGCTACCGCTTCGAGCAGAACTTCACGATGGCGCTCTCGAAGACCGAAGACGCGCAGGAGGCGCGCCGCGCCTTCCTCGAGAAGCGCCAGCCCGTTTACAAGGGACGCTGAAGATGCAGCCCCCAGTGGAAGTCGGCCGCGGCCTCGATGCACTCTTCAGCCCGCGCTCGATCGCGATCTTCGGCGCCTCTGACGACGTGACGAAGATCGGCGGCCGGCCGCTGCAGTTTTTGCAGAAGTACGGCTATCGCGGCGCGATCTACCCGATCAACCGCAAGGGCGGCACGGTGCAGTCGCTGCCCGCGTTCGCGAGCCTTGCCGAGCTGCCGCAGGTGCCCGAACTCGCGGTCATGGCGGTGCCGCCGGAGAGCGTGCTCGAGGCGGTGCGCGACTGCGCAGCGCGCGGTGTGCGCGCGGCGGTCATTCTGTCCTCGGGCTTCTCCGAAATGGGCGAGGCCGGCGCGCGGCTGCAGGCCGAGATCGGCGACGTGGCACGGGCTTCGGGCCTGCGCGTGGTGGGGCCGAACTGCCTTGGCGCGATCGGCGTCGCCGAGCGCAGCATTGCCACCTTCTCGGTCGCGCTCGAATCGGCGTTCCCCGACGCAGGCCCCGTGGGCATCGTCTCGCAGAGCGGCAACCTCGGCAGCTACACCATGCGGCTTGCGGTGGAGCGCGGCATCGGCATCAGCCGGCTCCTGACCACGGGCAACGAATGCGATGTGGACATTGCCGACGGCATCGCCTCGCTGGCCGCCGACCCGGGCACCTCGGTGATCCTGTGCTGCATGGAAACCTGCCGCCACGCGGGCAAGCTGGTGCGCGCGCTCGCGATGGCGCGCGAAGCGGGCAAGCCGGTGATCGTGCTCAAGGTCGGCGTCTCCACCGCGGGCAGCGAGGCCGCCGCCTCGCACACCGGTGCGCTGGCGGGTTCCGATGCGGTCTTCGATGCGGTGCTCGCCAACGCCGGCGCGCTGCGCGTGCCGAGCATCGAGCAGCTCATCGAGGTCGGACATGCGGTTGCGGTGGCCGGCAACGCGGGTCTGCCGCGCGGCAACCGGGTGGCGCTGGTCACGGCCTCGGGCGGCTTCGGCGTGCTGATGGCCGATGCGGCGAGCGCGCAGGGCCTCGCGCTGCCGAAGCTCGCGGCGGACACGCAGGCGCGCATCGTCGCGGCGCTGCCCTATGCGTCGCCCGGCAACCCGATCGACATGACGGCGCAGGTCTCGAGCCGGCCCGAGCTGCTGGTGCAGGTGCTGTCGGCCGTGGCCGAGGACCCGGGCTGCGACGCAATCCTGCTGCAGTCGGCCTATGCGTTCCAGATGCCGCGGCTGCGCGACGTGTACCTCGCCGCGCTCGAGCAGGTGCGCCGCGACCATCCTTCCAAGCCGATCCTGTTGTGCTGCAAGGCGCCGCGCGACACCCTCGCGCAGCTGCACCGCATGGGCCTTGCCACGGTCGAGACCATCGACGCGGCTTGCGCCACGCTCGCGGCGCTGGTGCGGCTCGGCACGCGCGGTGAGGTCATGCCCGTCGCTGCGGCGCTGCCGCGTGCCGAGCCGCTGCCGGCCGAAGCGTTCGCGAACGAGGCCAACGCCAAGGCGGTGCTCGCGCAGGCCGGTCTTCCGATGTTGAAGGAAGCCGTGGCGACGAGCCGGGAGGCGGCACTCGCTACCGCGCGCGACATCAGCTTTCCGGTGGTGCTCAAGATCGTCTCGCCCGACATCGCGCACAAGACCGAGGTCGGCGGCGTGGTGGTGGGCATCGCCTCCGAAGCGCAGCTGCAGGACGAATACGACGCCCTGCTCGCGCACGTCGCGCAGAAGGCACCCGGCGCGCGGATCACCGGCGTGCTGGTGGCGCAGATGGCGCCCGCCGGGACCGAGCTGATCCTCGGCACCACGCGCGACCCGGTGTTCGGGCCGGTCGTGATGGTGGGCCTGGGCGGCATCTTCGCCGAGGTGCTGCGCGACGTCGCGCTGCAGCCCGCGCCCGTCACCGAAGACCAGGCACTGCAGATGCTGCGCTCGCTCAAGGCCTTCGCGCTGCTCGACGGCGCGCGCGGCCGGCCGCGTGCCGACGTGGCGGCGGCCGCCCGCGCGGTGGCAGCGCTCTCGCGCTTTGCCGCGCGGCATGCACAAAGCGTTGCCGAGATCGACATCAACCCGCTGGTCGTGCTCGACCAGGGGCAAGGCGCCTTCGCGCTCGACGCCCTGCTGGTGCCAGCAACCAAGGACACCCCATGAACGCATCCTCCCTCGAAGGCCGCGTGGCCTTCATCAGCGGCGCGGGCCACGGCATCGGCCGCGCCACGGCGCTCGCCATGGCACGCCTCGGCGCCACCGTCGGCGTCAACGACCTGAAGCCGGAATTCGTCGAAGAGGCCGCGGCCGAGATCCGTGCGCTCGGCGGCAAGGCCATTCCGCTCGCGCGCGACGTGGCCAGCCGCGAGGGCATGCGCGAGGCCGTGCAGCAGCTCGCGCGCGAGGCCGGGCGGCTCGACATCCTCGTCAACAACGCCGCCTGGGTGCGCTACCAGCCGCTGGCCGAGATCACGCCCGAGGTGATGGACCGCATGGTCGAGATCGGCTTCAAGTCGGTGATCTGGGGCATCCAGGCCGCGGCCGAGGCGATGGACCCCGCGCGCGGCGGCGCGATCGTCAACGTGGCCTCGATCGCCGCGTTCAAGTCGCCCGCGCGATCGGTGGTCTACAGCGGGCTCAAGGCCGGCGTGCTCGGCATCACGCGCGCCGCGGCGGCCGACCTGGGCGCGCGCGGCATCCGCGTCAACGCCGTGGCGCCGGGCGCTGTGCCCACCGAAGGCACCGCCAAGCACCGCAATGCCGAACTCGACGCGAAGCGCATCGCGCGCACGCCGCTGGGCCGGCTCGGCACGGTGGACGACATTGCCGATGCGATCTGCTTTTTGGCCGGCGACGGCGCGCGCTTCGTCAATGCCGAAGTGATCCGGCTCGACGGCGGCGCCTCGGAGACCTCGCTGTGAGCGCGCCCGTGTCCGCGCATGCGCCCGAGCGGCTGCAGAACGTCTATGTGGTGGCCGATCGGCCGGCCGAGTTGCACGCCTTCTATGCGTCGGCGCTCGGTCTCACGCTGAAGTTTCACGACAAGGACCGCTGGTTCCAGTACGGCGTGGGCAACACCAGCGTGGCGCTGGCCTGCCGCGAAGAAGCCGCACCCGCGACCAGCGGGCTGGTGATGGTGTTCGAGGTCGCCGACTTCGACGGGGCGCGCGAGCGCATCGAAGCCGCGGGCGGCGAAGTACTCGGCACGCGCGACATGGGCGCGCACGGCGAGGTCATGTCGCTGCGCGATCCCGAAGGCAACGTCGTGCAGCTGTTCCGCCGCGCGAAGGCAGCCGGATGAACCCCGCGGCTGCACTGCAGTCGTTGCTCGACCGCGAGGCGATCCGCGACTGCCTCGCGCGCTACTGCCGCGGCATCGACCGCGCCGACGAAGCGGCGCTGCGCTCGGCCTACTGGGACGACGCGGCCGATTGCCACGGTGCCTGGAACGGCAGTGCGGCCGGCTTCATCGATCAGGCGCTCGCGCGGCTGCGCCGGGGCGGGCGCCGCGTGCACCAGGTGACGCAGGTCGGCATCGAGCTGCACGGCGACGTAGCCGCCGTGGAGAGCGCGTTCTTCGCGTTGCAGGCGCCCGCCGCCACGCCCGCGCAGGAGACTTTTCTCTGCGGGCGCTATGTCGATCGCTTCGAGCGGCGCGGCGGCGAGTGGCGCATTGCGGCGCGCACTGTCGTGTACGACTGGATCGAGGAACGCACTCGCCCCGAGCTCGCGCAGGACGACGCGGCGTTGTTCGTGCAGCGACAGCCCGTGGGTCGCGCGGCACCGGACGATGCGGTCTATGCGCTGCTGGCGCAGGTGCGCGGCCATGGCGCCGCGGAGGCCGCTGCGTGATCACCGGCGGCGGCGCAGCGCCTTGCGTGCTCGTCACGGGCGCGGCGGCGGGCATCGGCCGCGCCGCCGCGCTGCGCCTCGCACGCGCGGGCTGGCGCTGCCTGCTCGTCGATGCCGACGCGGCGGCACTGCAGCGCCTGCAGGCCGGCTGGCCCGGGGCATGCGCCGCGCCGCAGGCATTCGTCTGCGACCTGACGGACGCGGCGCAGATCGCGCGGCTCGCCGAGGCGCTGCCGCCGCTCGATGCGCTGGTCAACAACGCCGGGCGCTCGGCCGGCGGCGCCGACGCGCTCTCGGGCGGCGACGGCGGGTCGGCCGCGCAGTTGCTCGCGCTCAATCTCGCCGCACCCGCACGGCTCGTGCAGGCTTGCGAGCCGTTGCTGCGCCCCGGCGCGCGCATCGTCAACCTTGCCTCGGGCGCGGGCCTGCGCGCCATTCCGTGGCGCGGGCTCTACAGCGCCAGCAAGGCCGGCCTGATCGCGCAGACTTTGGCGCTCGCGCGTGCGCGGCCCGACTGGTGCGTGACCGCGCTGTCGCCGGGTTTTGTTCGCACCGAGCTTGTGCAGGGCCTGATCGACAGCGGCCGCCTGCGGCCCGCGCAGGCGGTGGCGAAGATCCCGCTCGGCCGCATGGCCGAACCCGAGGACATGGCCGAGGCGCTGTGCTTTCTCGCGAGCCCCGGCGCGCTCCCGCTCTCGGGCCAGTTGCTGGTGCTCGACGGCGGATCGTCGGTGTACGGCGGCAGCGAGCCGCTGCCCGCGGCCACCCAGCCGGCGCTGCCGTTCGATCTGCCCACGGCGCTGCACTGCATCGATCTGCATGCGCCCGGCTGGCGCAGCGCGCTCGATACACGCGAGGCGGCGCCTGTGCGAGCGAGCGGAGCGACCGACACGGTGGCCTACACCGCCGTGCTCGACGGTGCCGCGCTCGACGCCGCACCCGGTGCGGTGCTCGACGCCGCGTTGCGCTCGGCGCGGCGCTTTCGCGCGCAGCATTCAGCGCAGGCCAGCCTCACGCTGCTGCTGCCGGCGCCCTCGACAGACACACCCTGGGCGCAGGCCGGCGACGCGGCCGCCGCGCACATGCTCGTCGCCACGCTCGCGGCCGAATGGGGCGCGCACGGCTTGCGCATCAACGCACTGCAGCCCAAACCCGGTGTGGCGGCAAGCGACTGCCTGCCGCTGCTCGACTACGTCGCGGGCGCCCGCGCGCAGTTCCTCACCGGCCAGGTGCTGCACCCAGGCGCCGAACGATCCCATACCAACGACAAGGAGACATCGACATGATTCATCACCCCTCTTCTTCTCTACTTCGCCGCCGCAGCCTGCTGGCCGGCGCCGCCGCTTCGCTGCTCGCGCTGCCGGCACGCGCCCAGCGCCCCACGCCGAGCGGCGGCTGGCCGCAGCGCCCGATCCGCCTCGTCGTGCCCGGCCCACCCGGCGCGGGCTCGGACATCTTCGCGCGCATGCTCGGCGTGGCGCTGCAGACGGCGCTCGGCCAGCCGGTGGTCGTCGACAACAAGGCCGGCGCCAACGGCCTGATCGGAAACGACGCGGTCGCCAAGGCCGCGGGCGACGGCTACACCGTGCTCTTCACGCCCTCGTCGGCCATCTCGATCAATCCGATCGTGCAGCCGAAGATGCCCTACGACACGCAGAAGGACCTGGTGCCCGTGGCGCAGATCGGTGCCGCAGGCATCCTGCTCATCGCCCATCCGTCCACCGGCTTCAAGTCGCTCGCGGACATGGTGCGCCATGCCAAGGCCAACCCCGACAAGCTCGCCTACGGCTCTTGGGGCAGCGGCTCGACGGGCCATCTGGCGATGGAAGGCATCAAGGCGCACTACGGCCTCGCGATGCCACACGTGCCGTACAAGGGCGCCGCGCAGGTGGTGACCGACGTGCTCGCCAATAACATCGGCGTGGCCTTCGCCGACATCGCCTCGCCCGTGCCGCACATCCGTTCGAACCGGCTGGTGGCGCTCGGCTGCACAGGCTCCGCGCGCGGGCCCGCGCTGCCCGAGGTGCCGACGCTCACCGAGCAGGGCTATCGGTTCGACGTCGACGGGTGGTACGGCGTCTTCGTGCCTGCGGGCACGCCGCGCGAGATCGTCCTGCGCCTGAACCAGGAGATCAACCGCATCCTCGCGACCGACGAAGTAGTGCAGAAGTTTGCGGCCCAGAACATGGCGCGCCCGCCGATCAAGAGCGCGGACCAGTTCGCGGCGACGGTGCGGCAGGACATCGAGACCTGGCAGAACCTGGCGAAGGTGGCGAAGCTCAAGATCGATTGATCAGCGCGCGGGCGCGCCGCTGCAGGGTAGGACGCCGCGAGTAAACTCCGCGGCTTTTTCCTTTCTGCAGAGGAGCGACGCGCGATGACTGCCTTGGACACCGGCCCTTTCTTCCACGGCACGCGGGCAGACCTCCAGGTGGGCGACCTGCTCACCGCGGGCTTCCGCTCGAACTACGACGGCCGTGTGGTCATGAACCACATCTACTTCACCGCCTGGCCCAAGGGCGCCGGACTGGCCGCCGAAATGGCGAAAGGCGACGGCCGCGGCCGCGTGTACATCGTCGAGCCCACGGGCGCATTCGAAGACGACCCCAACGTCACCGACAAGAAGTTTCCGGGCAACCCCACACGCTCGTACCGCAGCCGGGAGCCGCTGCGGATCGTCGGCGAGCTCGAGACCTGGGAGCGCTTCGATGCGGAATACATTCGGCAGCTCGAGGAGCACGTACGCGCAGGCATGGGAGAGATCATCAACTGAATCGCGCGGGCCGCACTGCGCTGGTTAGCGAGCGAGACCATTCCTGACACTTCAAACCGGGTAAGCGGTGCATGATGGCCGCATGACAGGCGATGTGTTGCTCACCTTCAATCCCGGGTCCTCGTCGATCAAGCTCGGCCTGTTTGCGATCGACGCCGGCGCGGCGCGCGTCGTTGCCCGACGCTCTTTCGATGCGCCGCCCGATGCCCTGTCCGGCGTGATCGAGCAGGCGCTGGATTGGGTGAACGATGTCGCGCCGCGCGCACGGCTCATCGCTGCCGGCCACCGCGTCGTGCACGGCGGGGACGCGTTCGAAGGCCCGGTGGCGATCACTGCGCACACGCTCGCCCTCATCGAGTCGCTGGCGCCGCTCGCGCCGCTGCACCAGCCGCAGAGCCTGGAGCTGATCCACGCTTTGCGGCGTGCCGCACCGACGCTGCCGCAGTCGGCCTCGTTCGACACGGCCTTCCACCGCAGTCAGAGCGCAGCGTCGCGCCGCTATGCGCTGCCGCGCGCGCTGTTCGGCCAAGGCATCAAGCGCTACGGCTTTCATGGACTGTCGTACCAATTCATCGCATCGCAGCTGCGGCAGCAGCACCCCAGAATTGCCGCGGGCCGCGTGGTGGTCGCGCACTTGGGCAGCGGGGCCAGCCTGTGCGGCCTGCTCGACGGCGCCAGCCAGGAGACCAGCATGGGCTTCTCGACGCTCGACGGCATTCCGATGGCCACGCGCAGCGGCGCGCTCGACCCGGGCGCACTGCTCTACCTGCTCAAGCAGCCAGGTCAGTCGATCGACAAAGTCGAAGACATGCTCTACCACCACTCGGGCCTGGCAGGCCTCTCCGGTATTTCGGGCGACGTGCGCATACTGCTCGCGAGTGACGCGCCCGAGGCACGCGAAGCGCTTTCGCTGTATGCACTGCGAATCGCGCGCGAAGTCGCCGCCATCGCCACGACGCTCGGCGGGCTCGATGCACTCGTTTTCACAGCCGGGATCGGGGAGAACCAGCCAGCCGTGCGTGGCGCCGTGTGTCGCCATCTCGCCTGGCTCGGCGTGGCGCCCGAGCCCTCGGCCAGCCGGATCGCCGTGTTCGTCATGCACACCGACGAAGAGCAGGTGATCGCCGACGAAACCTGCCAAGTGCTTTCTCTTCATCAAACCACCGGAGCCTCCCCATGACCCGTCCACCTGAACGCGCCCCACCCGAAGACTTCACCCTCCTCGACGCCTGGTGGCGCGCCGCCAACTACCTGTCGGTCGGCCAGATCTACCTGATGGACAACCCGCTGCTTCAGCGGAAGCTCGAACTGGCGCACATCAAGCCGCGGCTGCTCGGCCACTGGGGAACGACACCGGGCCTGAACTTCATCTACGCCCACATGAACCGCGCGATCGTCGCGCGCGACCTCGATGCGCTTTTCGTCGCGGGCCCCGGCCACGGCGGCCCCGGCGTCGTGGCCAACACCTGGCTCGAAGGCACCTACAGCGAGGTCTACCCGGACGTCAGCCTCGACACGGCCGGCATGCAGCGGCTTTTCACCCAGTTCTCCTTTCCCGGTGGCATTCCGAGCCATGTCGCACCCGAAACCCCGGGGTCGATCCACGAAGGTGGCGAGCTGGGCTACTCGCTGCTGCACGCCTACGGCGCCGTGTTCGACAACCCGGCGCTCATCGCCTGCTGCGTGATCGGCGACGGCGAAGCCGAGACCGGCGCCCTCGCGGCGAGCTGGCACTCCAACAAGTTTCTCAATCCCGCGCGCGACGGCGCGGTGCTGCCCATCCTGCACCTCAACGGCTTCAAGATCGCCGGCCCGACAGTGCTGGCGCGCATTGGCGACGACGAGCTCGCCCAGCTGATGCGCGGCTACGGCCACGAGCCGCATTTCGTTTCCGGCGACGACCCCGAGACGATGCACCGCGCAATGGCGCTGGCGCTCGACACGGCGCTCGACGTGATCCGTGCGATCCAGACCGAGGCGCGCGCAGACGGCTTCACCCGCCGGCACCGCTGGCCGATGATCGTGCTGCGTTCGCCCAAAGGCTGGACCGGGCCGAAGGTGGTGGACGGCGTTCCGATCGAAGGCACGCAGCGCGCGCACCAGGTGCCGTTGACCGGCTTCGCGCAGCGCCCGGCACACATCGGCTTGCTCGAAGACTGGATGCGCAGCTACCGCCCCGAGGAGCTGTTCGACGCCCAGGGGGCGCTCCACGCCCGCATCGCGGCAATCGCGCCGCGGGGCGCGCGCCGAATGAGCGCCAATCCGCACGCCAACGGCGGCGTGCTGCTTCGCGATCTCAAGCTGCCGGATTTTCGCGAGCATGCCGTGTCGGTCGAGTCTCCAGGCGCCTCGCTCGGCGAGGCCACCCGCGTGCTCGGCGGCTTCTTGCGCGAGGTGATGCGGCGCAACGAGGAGCAACAGAACTTCCGGGTCATGGGGCCGGACGAGACCGTGTCGAACCGCCTCGGTGCGCTCCTCGAAGTGACCAGCCGGACTTCGACGGCACGCATCGAGCCGACCGACGACCACGTCGCGCCCGACGGCCGCGTGATGGAGGTGCTCAGCGAACACCTGTGCCAGGGCTGGCTCGAGGGCTATCTGCTGACCGGGCGCCACGGCTTCTTCTCGTGCTACGAGGCCTTCATCCACATCATCGATTCGATGTTCAACCAGCATGCCAAATGGTTGAAGGTGACGCGCCAGATCGGCTGGCGACGCCCCATCGCCTCGCTCAACTACCTCTTGACCAGCCATGTCTGGCAGCAGGACCACAACGGCTTCAGCCACCAGGACCCGGGCTTCATCGACCATGTGGTCAACAAGAAGGCCGAGGTGGTACGGGTCTACCTCCCGCCGGACGCGAACACGCTGCTGTCGGTGGCGGACCATTGCCTGCGCAGCCGCAACTACGTGAACGTGATCGTCGCGGGCAAGGCGCCCGCGCCGCAGTGGCTCGACATGGAGGCTGCCGTGCGGCATTGCAGTGTCGGCCTGGGGATCTGGGAGTGGGCCAGCAGCGATGCCGGTGTCTCGCCCGACGTGGTGATGGCCTGCGCCGGCGACGTGCCCACGCTCGAGACCATGGCGGCGGTCGACCTGCTGCGAACGCACCTGCCGGAGCTCAGGGTGCGGGTGGTGAACGTGGTCGACCTGATGGCGCTGGAGTCGCCGTCAGCGCATCCCCATGGCCTGTCGGATGCGGTGTTCGATTCGATCTTCACGGTCGACAAGCCGGTGATCTTCGCGTTCCACGGCTATCCGGCGTTGATCCACCGGCTGACGTACAAGCGCACCAACCACGGGGGTTTTCATGTCCACGGCTACCAGGAAGAAGGCACCACCACGACGCCCTTCGACATGACGGTGCTGAACCACCTCGACCGCTTTCACCTCGCGGCCGACGCGATCGACCGCGTGCCGCACCTGACGAACAGTGCGGCGCACGTGCAGCAGCACCTGCGCGACCGGTTGCTGGCGCACCGGGCCTACGTTACCGCCAAGGGCGAGGACATGCCCGAGATCGCGGGGTGGCAATGGCGCAGCGGGAGCATGGCAAGGGATTGATGGCTTCGATCTTGGGTATGGCGCGCGTCAACCTCGATCGACCATATCCATGCCCAGCACCCAAGGCGTCGCCAGAAGCGCCAGCAACTGCACCAACGCAATCTCCTGCACCTGCCAAGCAGGCCGCACGCCCAGCAGGTTGAAGGTCGCTCGGCAGCGCCCATGCGCATCGAGCAGCGGTACGTTGACCACCGCCCGCAGCCCCAGCGCCGCGATGCGCGCGTGGTCGTCGAACACCTCGCGCAGCGCCGCTTCGCCCTCGCCCACGTAGAGCTCGCCGCGGCGCAGCAGCTGGCGCGTCCACGGCGTCATGGCCTTGCGCTTGCGGCCGCCGACCGGGTAGGCCGCGGGGTCCGAGGTCCACACGCGCTGCAGCTCGACGGTCTCGTCGCCCTCGTCCGGCGCAGGCGATGCGTCGACGTTCACCGTGAGCAGCCCATCGCCGAGCTGCTGCCTGCGCACCCCGTCGATGCAACGCAGCGCCGCAGCCATGTCGCCCGCGCGCGGCAGCTCGTGCGTGAGCGCGCGGCACACCGCCAGCGGGAGGCAGAGCTGCTGCGGTTGTTCACTCATTCTTGATGCCCAGCTCGCGGATCATCTTGCCGTAGCGGTCGGCGTCGCTGCGCAGCACCGCGGCAAACTGCTGCGGCGTGCCCTTCACGATCTCCACGCCCATCGCGTCCATGCGGCTGCGCACCTCGGGCTGCGCGAGCGCCTTGTTGATCTCGTCGTTGAGCCGCACGACCAGCGCCTCGGGCATGCCGGCCGGGCCGAAGGCGCCGTACCACACGCCGAGCGCGTAGCCCGGCAGCGTTTCCGCCACGGTGGGCGCATCGGGCAGCAGCGGCGAGCGCTGGGCCTCGGTCACGCCGAGCAGGCGCAGCTTGCCGGCCTTGACGTGCGGCAGCGTCTGCGTGCCGGCCGAGAACAGCACCTGCGTCTGGTTGGCCACCGTGTCGACCACCGCGGGCGCGCCGCCCTTGTAGGGCACGTGCAGCATCTGGATGCCGGCCGCCTTCTCGAACAGCACCGCGCTCAGGTGGT
Organism: Variovorax sp. Soil_C_19; assembly: GCF_057657255.1. NCBI lineage: Bacteria > Pseudomonadati > Pseudomonadota > Betaproteobacteria > Burkholderiales > Comamonadaceae > Variovorax > Variovorax sp. Soil_C_19. Next base: position 146,404 of record NZ_JBDGIV010000007.1, read on the forward strand.
TGGTCGAGCCCGGGCCCGCCGAGGCATAGGCGAGCTTGCCGGGGTTGGCCTTGGCATAGGCGACGAACTCCTTCACGTTGGCCGCCGGCACCGCGGGGTTGACGACCATGGTGTTGATCACGTTGGCCATCTGCGCGATGGGCGTGAAGTCTTCCACGCCGCGGAAGGGCATGGAAGGCATGAGCGCGGGGTTCATGGCGTGCGTGCTCATCGAGCCGATGAGCAGCGTGTAGCCGTCGGGCTTGGCCTTGGCGACGTAGTTGGAGCCGATGTTGCCCGACGCGCCGGCGCGGTTGTCCACGATCACGGTCTGGCCCAACGATTTGGTGAGCTGCTCGGCCAGCGAGCGCGCGAGGATGTCGGTCGAGCCGCCGGGCGCCCAGGGCACCACCAGCGTGATCGGCCGCTCGGGCCATTGGGCGGCGGCAAGCGTGGCAAAGCCGCAGAGCGTGACGAGTGCGATGCCGCGGCGAATGATGGAAATCATGGAAAGTCCTCCTTGTTGAAAATCTGTGGTGTGGCGGCCGCGCTCAGCGTCCGACCGCGTAGCCCTGCATGCCGCGCGGATTGGCGGCGGCGCGCAGCACGAGGCGGCCCTCGGCATCGCGTTCGCGGCTGCAGGCCGACATGCGGCCTTCGGACCAGGGCTCGCCGACCTGCACGCCGTGGCCGCGCGCGCGCAGCGCATCGAGCACCTCGGGCGCGAAGCGCGATTCGGCGGTGAGCCGGTTCAGCGTGGTCGCGCGCGGCCAGAACGACGCCGGGAAATGGTCGACGTGCCAGGCCGGCGCATCGATCGCCTCCTGCAGGTTCATGCCGTGCACCGCATGGCGCAAGAAGAACGCTGTCGACCACTGGTCCTGCTGGTCGCCGCCGGGCGTGCCGAACACCATGTAGGGCTCGCCGTCGCGCAGCGCGAGCGAGGGCGACAGCGTGGTGCACGGCGGCACGCCGGGCGTCACGGTGTTGGCCAGGCCCTCGTCGAGCCAGGTCATCTGCAGCCGCGTGTTGACCGCGAAGCCGAGCGATGGCACCACCGGGCTCGACGAGAGCCAGCCGCCCGAGGGCGTGGCCGCCACCATGTTGCCGTGGCGATCTATCACGTCGATGTGGCAGGTGTCGCCCACGAACACTTCCTGCGAGGCCCACTCGGCCACGGGCGGCAGCGCGGCGAAGGTCGGCTCGCCGATGCCGAAGCGGGTGTCGGCCGTGCGCAGCGTGCGCACGGCGGCGTCGAGGTCGGGCAGGCGCGGCGCCATGCCGAGCGGCGCGCCGGGCGCGAGCTGCTGCGACGCCGTGTCGCCGATCGACTGCCAGCGCGCGCGCAGGTAGTCGTCGGACAGCAACGCAGCCTGCGCCTCGCGCGAGGCGCCGGGCGCGCTGCCGTACCAGGCCAGGCGATCGGCCAGCGCCAGCTTGGCGGCTTCGGCGATGCGGTGCACGAAGCCTTCGGTGTGCGGCGCGTGCTGCGCAAGGTCGGCATGACGCAGCATGCCGATCTGCTGCAGGAAGGCCGGGCCCTGGCTCCAGAAGCCGCACTTGGCCAGCGTGTAGCGGCCGAACGCGACCGTGAGCGGAGCCTCGACCGTGGGCTGCCATCCGGCCATGTCCTCGTAGCGCAGCAGGCCCGCATGGTCGGCGCCAGTGGTGTCGCGCACCTTCGTCGTGCGGTAGTACGCATCGATCTCGCGCGCGACGAAACCCTGGTACCAGCAACGCAGCGCGGCGTCGATGGTGCCGGTGCGGCTGTCGCCGCCGTCACGCTCGGCCGTCTGCAGGATGCGCTCGTAGGTGGCTGCAAGCTGCGGCTGGCGGAACAGCGCGCCCGGCATCGGCACCTTGCCGTCCGGCAGCCACACCGCCGCCGAACTGGGCCAATGTTCGCGAAACAGCGACTGCACCGCGACGATGGCCTGCACCGCACGCGGGATCAGCGGACAGCCGTCGCGCGCATAGGCGATCGCCGGCGCCAGCACGTCGGCCAGTTGCCAACTGCCGTGGTCGCGCAGCATCGTGAGCCAGGCGCCGAAGGCACCGGGCACCGTGGCGGGCAACAGGCCGATGCCCGGCACCTGCTCGAGCCCCAGCCGGCGAAACGCCGCGGCCGAGGCCTCGGCCGGTGCCGCGCCCTGGCCGCAGACCGACTGCATGCGCCGCTCTTTCTCGCTCCACAGCAGGATCGGCACTTCGCCGCCCGCGCCGTTGAGGTGCGGCTCCACCACCTGCAGCACGAAGCCGCCGGCCGCGGCCGCGTCGAAGGCATTGCCGCCACGTTCGAGCACGCCCATGGCGGTCTGCGCGGCCAGCCAGTGGGTGGCGGCCGCGACGCCCTGCGTGCCGACGATCTCGGGGCGGGTGGTGAAGCTGTTGCTGTTCATGGCGCAATTCTGGACGCATGAAATAGGCCAATGCACATGAAATGCTATGGATGCATGCATCGATTGCTATGCTCGCGTCGACCATGCCACCCGCAACAGCCCTGCCCTCCACCCCCTCCGACGCCTTCGCGCTGCGCCTCGAGACGCGCCTGAAGCTGCGCCACTACGTGCTGCTGCTCGCCGTCGAGCGGCACCGCTCCATCACGCGCGTGGCCGAGCAGCTCTCGCTGGCGCAGCCCACGGTGACACGGGCGCTCGCCGACGTGGAAGACATCTTCATGACGCCGCTCTTCGTGCGCAGCCGCCGCGGGCTCGAGCCGACGATGGCCGGCGAGGTGGTGCTCGCGCGCGCACGGCTCGCGGTGGCCGACAGCCGCGCGCTGCAGCAGGAACTGCACGCGGTCAACGGCGCCGGCCTGCAGGGGCGGCTGCGCATCGGCGTCATTCCCTATGCCGCCACCCAGACGCTCGATGCGGCCTGGCAGCACCTGTTCGCGCAGCAGCCGCGCATCGCGCTGCTGGCGCACGAAGACACCACGCACAATCTGGTGGTGGCGGTGCGCCAGCGCGCGCTCGACTGCGCCATCTGCCGCTTCTCGCACGACAGCACCGACGATGACCTGGTGCAGCGCCTGCTTTACCGACAGGAAGCCTGCGTGGTGGTGTCGAAGGCAAGCGCCGCGCGGCTGGCGCGGCAATCGGCGCTCGACATCTCGCGCCTGGCCGATATGGACTGGATCTTTCCGCCCGCGGACACGCCAATCCGCCAGATGATCGACAGCGTGTTCGCCGCCGCGGGCCGCAGCCTGCCGGTGCCGCTGCTCGAGGCCTACGCGGTGCGCACCGTCGCCTCGGCGATGCGGCACCTGCCGCGCGCGGTGACGGTGCTGCCACGCGACGTGGCCCAGGCCGTGGCCGCCACCGGCGCGGCCGAGGTGTTGCCGCGACCGCTGCCGTGGAGCCTGCCGCCGGTGGGGCTGGCGTGGCTGCGCGATTCGCCGAAGGCGGCGGTGATCGAGGCGCTGGCGGCGGCGCTGGGTTGAATTCATCGATCCATCCGCTCTGAGAAACTGTCCCGATGAAGTTCAAGGAAATCGACGCCTTCCGCGCCGTGATGCGCTCGGGCTCCATGACGGCGGCGGCGGCCGACCTCTACACCTCGCAGCCCAACGTGAGCCGGCTCATCGCGCAGCTCGAGGCCTCCACCGGCCTGGTGCTGTTCACGCGCAGTGCGGGGCGGCTGACGCCGACCGAGGAAGGCATGGCCTTCCTGCGCGAGGTGGACCGCGCCTTCGTCGGGCTCGACGCGCTCAAGGACGCGGCGCGCAACATCCGCCAGTTCGGCAAGGGCCGGCTGCGCATCGCCACTGTGCCTTCGCTCGCGATGACGGTGTTGCCGCTGGTGCTGCAGCGCTTCCATGCCGACCATCCCGAAGTGACCGTGGCCATGGACACCGGCAGCTCGCAGCTGGTGGCCGAATGGGTCGGCACGCGCGTGTGCGACCTGGGCTTCGTGTCGTACCTGCCGCCCGGCGCGATGACCGACGCGCATGCGGTGTGCGACGTGAACGGCTGCTGCGTGCTGCCGCCGGGGCACGCGCTCGCGGCGAAGGCGGTGATCGGGCCAGCCGACCTGGCGGGCGAGTCGTTCATCTCGATGGCGCATGGCGACGGGCTGCGCGCGGCGGTGGACGCCGTCTTCGCGGACGACGACCACCGCATCATGCATTTCGAGACGCCCTATGGCGCCACCATCTGCCAGATGGTCGGGCTGGGCCTCGGCGTGAGCATCGTCAATCCGCTGGTGGCGCGCAGCTATCGCCACACCGGTATCGTGGTGCGCCCCTTCGCGCCGCAGGTGCCCTTCGTGAGCTACCTGCTGCAGGCGCGCCACCGGCCGTTCAATGCGCTGGTCGACCGCTTCCAGGCGCTGGCCGGCGAGGTGATCGCCGAAGAACTCCGCGCGCTCGACTGACCTCGGGCGGCGGCAGAGCCCATACGGTTTTCGTATGGCCGCCTGACACACTCGTATTTGCGTCCTGCAAGGGGGCGCCGCAATACTCGTTGGCCCTTGAAAAGACCAGGAACCCACGAGTATTCCGATGAATCTGCGAACCCGCCCGAGGCCGTGCTGATGGCTGCGCCGGCGAACAATCCGACTTCTTCCTCCGCCGTCTTCGACGTCGCCGTGATCGGCGGCGGCCTCGTCGGCTCGGCCATCGCCTACGGCCTGCGCGGCAGCGCCGAATCGATCGCCGTGCTCGACGAGGGCGACATCGCGCTGCGCGCCTCGCGCGGCAATTTCGGCCTGGTCTGGCTGCAGAGCAAGGGCTACGGCATGGGTGCCTACAGCCGCTGGACGCTGGGCTCGACGCGGCTGTGGCCGCAGCTGGCGGCCCAACTGCGCGACGAGACCGGCATCGACGTGGCGCTCGAGCAGAAGGGCGGCCTCACGCCGCTGATGGGCGACCACGAGATCGAGGCCCGCCTCGCCTGGGTCGAGCGGCTCATGGCGCAGCAAGGCGTCGAGCCCTACGAATGGAAGCTGCTCGACCACCACCAGGCCGCGTCGCTGGTGCCCGGCCTCGGGCGCGACGTGACCGGTGCGATCTGGACGCCGCACGACGGCATCGTCAATCCGCTGAAGCTGCTGCGCGCGCTGCACACGGCCTTCGCGCAAAGCGGCGTCTCCTACCTGCCGCACCACGGGGTCGAGAAGATCGAGCATTCGGCCGGCATGTTCCACCTGCGCACCGCCGCGGGGCGCTGCATCCATGCACGGCGCATCGTGCTCGCCTCGGGCCTGCACAACGGCACGCTCGGCGCACAGGTCGGCATCGACCTGCCGATGGCGCCGCAGCGCGGCCAGATCATCGTGCTCGAGCGCACGCGCCGGCTGCTCGACACGCCGATGGTCACGCTGCGCCAGAACGACGAAGGCAGCTGGCTGGTCGGCGACTCGCAGGAAGACGCAGGCTATGCCGAGCACGTGACCACGCTGCCGGTGCTCGCCACGCTGGCCGACCGCGCGGTGCGCACGCTGCCCGCACTGAAGGACGTGCGCGCGGTGCGCGCGTGGTCGGCATTGCGCGTGCGTGCGCAGGACGGCTTTCCCGTCTACGAGCAATCCACACGCCATCCGGGCGCCTTCATCGCGACCTGCCACAGCGGCGTCACGCTGGCGGCCACCCACGCCTTCACGCTCGCACCCATGATCGCCGCCGGTGCCCTCGCGCCCGAACTCGACGGCTTTTCGACCAGGAGATTCCATGTTCAGTCGGCTTGAGCACCCCGCCGGGGCAGCCGGGCGCACGGTGCGCATCACCGTGGACGGCGCCGCACTCGCCTGCGCCGAAGGCGACAACGTGGCGGCCGCGCTGCTGGCCGCGGGCATCGACGCCTGCCGCGACACCGCGGTGACGGGTGCGCCGCGCGGTCCGTTCTGCATGATGGGCATCTGCTACGACTGTTTGGTCGGCATCGATGGCGAGCCGAACCGCCAGGCCTGCATGACGCGCGTGCGCGACGGCATGGTGGTGACGCGGCAGCTCGGCGCGCGGGAGGTGAAAGCATGAACGCGAACCATCCGTTGCCCCTGCCGGCGGCGCTCGAATGCGACCTGCTGGTCATCGGCGCCGGTCCCGCGGGCCTGGCCGCAGCCACGCGCGCCGCAGGCCTCGGCCTCGACACCGTGCTGATCGACGAACAACCCGCCGCGGGCGGACAGATCTACCGCGCGATCGGCAGCACGCCGGTGCAGGACCGCGCCATCCTCGGCACCGACTACTGGCATGGCTTCGACCTGCTGGCGCCGTTCCGCGCGAGCGGCGCGCGCCATGTCGCGGGCACGATGGTCTGGGCCGTGAGCCCCACCGCGCAGGGCTTCGAGGTCGCTTATTCGAACGCGGCCGAGCGCACGAGCGGGCTGCTGCACTGCCGGCACATCATCGCGGCGACCGGCGCGCAGGAACGGCCCGTGCCGATCCCCGGCTGGACGCTGCCCGGTGTGCTCACCGCGGGCGCGGCGCAGATCCTGCTCAAGACCGCGGGCGTCGTGCCCACCGGCACCACGGTGCTGGCCGGCGCCGGACCGCTGCTGTACCTGCTGGCCTGGCAGTACCTGAATGCGGGCGTGAAGATTCATGCGCTGCTCGAGACCGGCATGCCCGGCCAGTGGCGCCATGCACTGCCGTTCGCCTGGGGCTTCCTGCGCTCGCCCTACCTCGGCAAGGGCCTGAAGCTGCTGCGCGCCGTGAAGGCGCAGGTGCCCATCATCGGCAACGTGACCGCACTCGAGGCGCTCGAGGCGCCCGGGCATGCCGGCCGGCTCGCGCAGCTGCGCTACCAGGCTGGTGGCCAGACGCACACGCTCGCGGTCGACCAGCTGCTGCTGCACCAGGGCGTGGTGCCGAACACGCACCTGTCGCGCGCGCTCGGTGCCGAGCATGCCTGGAACGAGCGGCAGGACTGCTGGGAGCCCGTGGTCGACGGCTGGGGTGCGAGCTCGGTGCCGCAGCTGACCATCGCGGGCGACGGCGCCGGCATTGCGGGCGCCGTCGCGGCCGAGCACCGCGGCCGGCTCGCGGCCGTGCATGCCGCGGCCTCGCTCGGCGTAATCGACACCGCGCGCCGCGACCGCGAAGCCACGCCGCACCACACCGCCCTGTCGCGTGCCACCCGCGGGCGCGAGTTCTTCGAGACGCTGTACCGCGTGCCCGAGCGCCTGCGCCGGCCGGTGGGCGACACCATCGTTTGCCGCTGCGAGGAAGTCACGGCCGCGCAGGTGCGCGAGGCCACGCGCATCGGCTGTCAGGGGCCCAATCAGTTGAAGGCCTTCCTGCGCTGCGGCATGGGCCCGTGCCAGGGCCGCTTCTGCGGCCTCACGGTGGCCGAAGTCATGGCCGACGAACAGGGCCGGCATCCGCGCGACGTGGGCAGCTACCGCGTGCGCTTCCCGATCAAGCCGGTGACGCTGGGCGAGATTGCCTCGCTGCCGCAGACCCAGGCTTCGCGCGACGCGGTGGTGCGCTTCGCCAAGAAACCATGAGCGCAGCGCCAAGGGTGCACCAATGAACTCCAAAGTCAGCCGCCGCCTCACCGAAGGCACCGCCCCCGAGGTCACCGAGCACATCTACGCGCCGCGCCTCGCGAAGGACTTTCCGGCCGTTTTCGCGCCGCTCAACGACGTCAACCAGGCGCACCTGCTGATGCTGCTGCACGCCGGGCTGATGCCGCCCGAGCCGGCCGCGCAGCTGGCGCGCGCGCTCGCGCGCATCGAGGCCGAAGGCATGGCCGCCGTGCCGCTCGACCCTTCGATCGAGGATGCCTACTTCAACTACGAAACCCACCTGATGGCCGTGGCCGGCAGCCATGTGGGCGGCTACCTGCACATGGCGCGCAGCCGCAACGACATCCTCGCCACGACGGACCGCATGCGGGCGCGCGAACTCGCGCTGTCGCTGGTGGAGGCCCTCTGCAAGGTGCGCGACGCGGCGCTCGCGGGCGCGACGCAGCACTGCCGCACCGTGATGCCGGGCTACACGCACCTGCAGCCCGCGCAGCCGATCACCTATGGCTTCTATCTCTCGGCGATGGCCGAGGCGCTGACGCGCGACATCGAACGCGTGCAGCAGGTCGAACGGCTCATCGACCGCTGCCCGCTCGGCGCCGGTGCACTCGCGGGCACTTCGTTCGCGATCGACCGCGAAGAGACCGCGCGGCTGCTGGGCTTCGGCGGCGTGCTGCCCAATGCGCTCGACGCCGTGGGCTCGCGCGACTTCGCGCTCGAGCTGCTCGCGGCCATGGCGATCTGCGCGGTAGGCTGGAGCCGCTTCGCGCAGGACTACTTCGTGTGGTGCACCAGCGAGTTCGGTCTGATCGACTTTCCGGACCGCGTGGCGGGCACCTCGAGCATCATGCCGCAGAAGAAGAACCCGGTCGTGCTCGAGTACCTCAAGGGCAAGGGCGGCCACCTGATCGGCCTGCTCGGTGCATCGCTCTCGACGATCAAGGGCACCAACTTCAGCCACACCGGCGATGCAAGCCGCGAGGGCATGCGCAGCGTCTGGGAGGCCGGCGAGGAATGCCTGCGCTGCCTTGCGCTGTTCGACCTCGTGGTGCGCAGCGCGACGCCGAATGAAAAAGCCATGTCGCAGCGCGTGCGCCGCGACTTCAGCACGGCCACCGACCTGGCCGACCTGCTGGTGCGCCGCTCGGGGCTGTCGTTCCGCGAGTCGCACCACGTCGTGGGCGCGGTGGTGCGCGAGGCGATGGACCGCGCGCTCGGCGCCGACGAGGTCGGCCTCGACATGCTGAACCGCGCCGCCGAGGACCAGCTCGGCCGGCCGCTCGCGCTCAGCGACGAAGAAGTGCGCCAGAGCCTCGACCCGATGGCGAGCGTCGAGAGCCGGCTCGTGCGGGGCGGCCCCGCGCCCGTGCGCGTGCAGGAGCGCGTCGCCGAGCTCGAACGGCTTTCGGCAGACGACCGCCGGCGCAACCAGGCACGGCGCGACACGAGCAACGAGGCGCGCGAGCGCCTCAAGCAAAGCATCCGGACACTTGCCCTTCAACAACCCGCGGCACCGTCGGTCCACCAAGGCCGCACCGCTTTCATCGAGGATTGAGACATGCACTTTTTCACCCGAATCGTTCCAGCCGTCGCGATGGCGATGACCCTGGGACAGGCCGTTGCCCAGGACCTGCCGCCTTCGCCCATCCGCTTGCTGGTCGGCTTTGCACCCGGCGGGGGCAACGACGTGATGGCGCGCCTGATCGCCACGCAGTTCCAGCTCAACACCAAGGAAACCATGGTGGTCGAGAACAAGCCCGGTGGCGGAAGCACCGTCGCCACCTCGGAAATGGCGCGCGCCAAGCCCACGGGCCAGACGCTGCTCATGGGCTCGGTCGGCGGCCAGGCGATCGCGCCATCGATCTACAGCAAGCTGCCCTACGATCCGGTCAAGGGCGTGCAGCCGGTGTCACTCGTGGCCAGGTCGGCCAACGCGTTGGTCGTCAATGCCGAGCTGCCGGTGAAGAACGTGAAAGAGCTGCTCGCCTACGCCAAGGCGCATCCGGGTACGCTCAACGTCACCTCGCCGGGCAACGGCACCATCTCGCATCTTTCGGCCGAACTCTTCAAGAGCATGGCGGGCGTGTTCATCACGCACATCCCCTACCGCGGCGACGCACCCGCCATGCAGGACGTAATGGGCGGCCAGGCGCAGATGACCTTCGCGAGCCTGCCGTCGGCCAAGGCCGGTGCCGACACCGGCAAGGTGCGCATCCTCGCGGTGACCAGCGCCAAGCGGGTCGATTCGATGCCGCAGGTGCCGACCATCGCCGAATCGGGCGTGCCGGGCTACGACGTGGTCTCCTGGTATGGCGTGTTCACGACCGGCGGCACGCCGATGCCGGTGGTCAACCGCCTCGCGAAGGAGTTCGGCGCGGTGCTCGCGCAACCCAACGTGCGCGAATCGATCACCAAGATGGGCATGGAAGCCGGCGCGCTCGGCCCGGTGGAGTTCACCGAGCTCGTCGACGCCGACACGCGCAAGTGGGAAAAGGTAGTGAAAACGGTGGGCATCAAGCTCGATTGAGACCTGGCGGCGCTCGGCCGCCTCGCTTGTTCGCTCAGCCCGCGCCGCGTGGCCCGCGCCCGGCGCCGCCGCCGCCCTTGCGCGCGGAGACCTGGTTCTGCGGCCCTGGGCCCAGGGTCAGGCGATCGTGCCGGCTCTCGGGCGTGCGGCGTCCCTGGTTGAGCTGCGTGGGCTCGGTCTGACCCATCTTGTTGTGGTCGTTTGCGAGCTTGCCGCTTTGCGGCGTCTGCGCATCGGCCTCGGCGGTACCGTGCGCGGTGGCGGTGGCCGCGCGCACGGGGCTGCCGACCTGGTCGCGCTCCGGATGCTTGTCGCGGCTCTGTTCCTTGCGCAAGAAATCCTGCTTCTTTGTCATGGTGTGCTCCGTGTGGGTGAATGAACCATCGGTTTCACCATGCGCGGCCCTCAAGGTTTCCGCGTGTAGGAAATGGGCTGAGGCGGATGTCGTACCGGTCGGGCGTCGAGACGGCGCTTCTCTCGCGAAACGGACCACCGTCACGCCAGGCCGCAACTGCCGCAGCGAGGGCATGACGAGCACGCAATCGTCATAGGGCGTGATGACGGCCTCCCCGTCGTTGTCGCCGATGGGCGTTCCCGCTTTCGGTAGGGTTTCGAGGCCGCGGTAGTCGCCGAGAAACCGGAACCGCTCGCTGCGCGCGACGACACCGCCTGTCACTCGCAACACGCGCTGCGGGGGCGCGTCGGAACGGCGCCAGCCCGCGAGCAGTTCCTGCGCCACTGCGGCCCCGAGGATCCCGGCTTCGACCAAGAACCGGACGGCCATGTCTTGGGCCACGTCACGGCTCGACAGGTCGCCGTGGAAGCCGCACTCAACAAGCAGCGACCGGTTGTCGACCGCCTCGGTGTCGGCCAATCCGAAATGGCCGAAATCGCGCATGCGCGTGCCATCCTCATGCCCTTCGTCGACCACCACGTGCTCGGGTACGCGCAGCTTTCGCGCAAGCGCAAGGTTGCGTGCATGCGGCCCTGGGAGCAACAGCGGGGCACCGGGTTCATGCATCGAGTGCAGGTCCAGCAGCCAGTCTGCCTGCGCCACGAACGGAAGCAGCGCCTGCGCGCGGCGCCGCTCCAGCGTGCCGCCCTGCGCCAGGCGCGCCGCGGACCATTGTCGGTTCAGGTCCTCGTCGACGAAACGCGACGCATCGAATGCGGCCGGATCGAAGCGGTCGAAAGCGGCGAGATTGCAGAAGGCCAGCGTGAGGGTGCCGCGGCATGGGCGCACGCCGGCCTCAAGCAGGCCCCGGACAGCCCAGGCCCCGCACAGCTCGTTGCCGTGGACGAGCGCCGCGACCATGACACGGCGGCCGGGCGCGCCCGACTCGAAATGCCACACCCCCTCGGTCCCGGTATTGCCCGCGCGCCAGGCGCCGAGCTCGGGCCTGGGCAGCGCAAAGTGCAGCGCCGTCATTCCGTGATCTTCGCGAAGTCGACGATCTGCTGATACTTGGCGCTTTCTTCCGCCAGGAAGCGCGCCATGTCGACGTCGAGCGGCGCGATGGTCGAGCCGGATTCCTCGAGCTTCTTGCGCAGCTCCGCGGTCTGCAGGATCTCCCTCAGCGCATTGCGCAGCTTCGCGAGGATGGGTGCCGGCAGGTTGGGCGGCGCCATCAATGCGAACCAGACGCCGATGTCCATGTGCTTCAGCTTCGGCAACTCCGCGAGGGCGGGAATGTCCGGGGCCGCCGGCGACCGGCTTTTCTGCGTGACGCCGATCGCCACCACCTTGCCGCTGCGAATGTGCGGCAGGCCGCTGGACAGCACGAACACGCCGTAGTCGAGCGAGCCGCCCACCAGGTCGATGGTCAACGGCGCCACGCCGCGGTAGGGGATGTGCGTCATGAACAGGCCGCCCTGCTCCTTCACCATCTCGCCGGCCAGGTGCAGCGCCGTGCCGACCCCGCTGCTTCCGTAGCTGAACTGCCCCGGCTTGGCCGACACCGCATCGAGGAACTGCCCCGCGTTCTTGACGCCCGCGCCGGGCGATGCCACCAACACCATGGGCTGGGAGGCGACCAGGCCGATCGGCGTGAAGTCCTTGTAGCTGTACTTGACCGTGCCGGGCGTGATCAGCCGGTTGATGGCGATTTCGTTGTTGGCGCCCAGCAGCAGGGTGTAGCCGTCGGGCGCCGCCTTGGACGCCTTCGTCGCGGCGATCGCGCCGCCCGCACCGCCCGCGTTCTCGACCACCACCGCAACGCCGAGCTTCTTCGCGAGCTGGTCGGCCACTGCGCGGCCGGTCAGGTCGGTGCTCCCGCCCGGCGGATAGCCGACCAGCACGGTGATCGGCTTGCCCGGGTAGGCGGTCTCCTGGGCCAGAGCCGGGCCCGCGCAGGCAGCGGCGGAAAGAATCGAGAACGCGGCAACGCGAAGGGCATGGGGAATCTTCATGGTCTGTCTCCTGTGGTGCCCGCATTCTGTTGGCCGCGAGCTTCGCAGCAGTGCCGATTCGGCACACAGGCTTGCAGGAACGTACCGGAGTTCAGCCAGGGTCGATGGTCTGCCAGAACGACTCCGCCGCGGCGGAGAGCCTTCGCTTGGCGCGCACCATGCGGATCTCGAAGCCGATCTCCAGGGCCTTGCTGCCCACCGGCGCCAGCTGCCGCGCCTTGCAGGCGCCCGCAGCCAGAGACCAGGGAAGCCACGCCACGCCCAATCCCTTGAGCGCGTACTCAAGCAGCGCGTCGGCCGAATCGCACTCGATGGTTTCCGTGAGCCGGGGCGCCTTCGGGTGGTTGCTCAGGTGGTCGCTCACGAGGCGGCCCAGGGCCAGCGTCTGGGCATAGGCCAGGAAGGGAATCGCCTCGGCCTGGTCGACGCTGAACGCCGCCTGACCGCGGGCATCGACCTTGCCCACCGGCACCAGCCGGTCGCTCGCGATCCTGCGCTGCAGGTACTGGTGCGAACCGAGGCGCAGCGCGATCTGCGGATGGTGGTAGGTCAGCATGAAATCCGATTCGCCGCGCTCGAAGCGCTGCAGCGTTTCCGCCATGGAACCGGTGCGCACCACCACACGGACGCCCGCGCGCTGCCGCCTGATCCTCGCGAGCCAGTCGGCGGCGACCGTGCGCGCCAGTGTGCGCCCCGTAGCCAGCGTCACCGTGGCGGTGCGCCCCTGCCCGTCCGCCCCGGCGATCTCGCTTCTGGCCTGCGCCATGGCCGGCACCACCTGCAGCGCAAAGCCGAGCAGCTTCTCGCCCTGGCTGGTCAACCGGACCGACGTGCCGTGCCGCTCCACGAGGGCGGCCCCGGCCCAGGCTTCGAGCGCACGGATGCGGCGGCCGAACGCGGGATGCGTCACGTGGCGCTGCTCGGCAGCCCGGGTGAAGCTCCCGGTGTGCGACAGCGCAATGAGGTCTTCGAGCCACTTGGTCTGCATGGCTGCGACTGTAGTCGCTGCGTCCAGCGCGTCCCGCGTCGCTCCGGCGACCATGGCTCGCCGGGGCGCTGCCTACCATTCAGCCCATGAACGATGCCTACCTGCTCTACGGCGCCCAGATCAGCTACTTCAGCGGCAAGGTCCGTGCCTATCTCCAATGGAAGGGCCTGCCGTTCACAGAGCGCGAGGCGGATGCCGACATCTATCGCAGCGTGATCGTGCCCGGCGTGGGATTTCCGGTGATCCCGGTCTTGCGAACGCCGAGTGGCGCGCTGCTGCAAGACAGCACCGACATCATCGACGCGCTCGAGGCCGCGCATCCGGTGCCGAGCATCGCGCCCGCGGGCGGGGTGCAGCGGTTCGTCGCGAGCCTGCTCGAGCTCTACGGCGACGAGTGGCTGATCGTCCCGGCGATGCACTACCGCTGGCACCACAACCGCGAGTGGGCGATGCGGGCGTTCGGACAATTGAACGCGCCCGACGCTTCGGCCGACGCGCAGTTCGAGATCGGCCAGCGCCGCGCCCAGCCCTTCGCGCAGGCCGCCGTGCTGTTGGGTGCGCAGCCCCACATGCACGCCGCGATCGAGCGCTCGTACGAGGCGCTGCTGCTGGAACTCGATGCGCATTTCGCGGTGCACCGCTGCGTGCTCGGCGACCGGCCCAGCATCGCCGACTTCGGGCTTTACGGTCCGCTCTATGCCCACCAATACCGCGACCCCGCGAGCGGCGCGCTGATGAAGCGGCTCGCGCCGCACGTGGTCGCGTGGATCGAGCGCCTGCGCGATAACGCCATGCCCACCGACGGCCGCTTCGCGCCTGCCGATGCCGTGCCGCCCACGCTGCTGCCCGTGCTGCGCCGCATGGTGCGCGAGCAGCTGCCGGTGCTGGCCGACTCGATCGAGCGCTTGCACGCGTGGATGGCCGAGCACCCGGGCGAGCATGCCGTGCCGCGTGCACTGGGCATGCACGACTGCGAGATCGAAGGCGAGCGCGGCGAACGCATCGTGCGGCCCTACAGTCTCTGGATGCTGCAGCGCGCCGCCGATGCGTATGCGGCGCTGACTGCGGCCGAGCGCACGCAGGCCGACCAGCTGCTGGCGGAGGTCGAAGGCAGCGCCTTCACGCGCCTGCCGCCGATGCCCAGGCTGGCGCGCGACCGGCTCAGCGTGCGCCTGGCGGGCGAGGCCGCCGCCGCGCGTCAGTAGCCCAGCTTCGCCTCGCCCTGCAGGCGCCCGCCGGCCGCCGAGGCCTGCTGGAATGCGCGCGTGATGATGCTCGTGGTCACGCTCGCGAAGTAGCGCGCGCCCCAGGCGCCGTATTTGTCCTCGTCCTCGGGCGTGAGCGCGATGGTGCCCGCGCAGGTGCCGGTGCCGCTCACCGCGCGCAGCGCGCGCTCGATCTCGGCCTCGACCTCGGGGGCCTTCCAGTCGCTGCCGAAGCCCATCGCATGCGACAGGTCGTTCGGTCCGACAAAGACGGCATCGACACCTTCGACCGCGGCGATGGCGGCGGCCTGCGCCACGGCCTCGGGCGTCTCGATCATCACGATGAGCGCGATGCCTTCGTTGCTGCGCTGCGTGTGGGCGGCGCCCGGGAACGCGCCGTAGCCCGCGGCGCGTGGGCTGAAGGCGCTGCCACGGCGGCCGACGCCCGGGTAGCGCACCTGCTGCACGAGTTCGCGCGCCTCCTCGGCGCTCTCGACCATCGGGATCTGCACAGCGCCCGCGCCCATGTCGAGGATGCGCGAGATGTCCTGCCGCAGGCAGCGCACGACCGGCGCGATGCCGCTCGCGCGGGCCGCGCGCAGCATGTGCTCGGTGGTCTCGAGGTTGGCGCTGCCGTGCTCGTTGTCGAGAATGATGAAGTCGAAACCGGCATAGCCGCACATCTCGACGATGGCAGGGCTCGGCAGTGCGTTGAACAGGCCGCGCAGGCGCCGGCCGCTGCGCAGCATCGCGGGCAGGCGGGTGTCGATGGGGTGGTGATGGTCCATGGCGGTGGCTGCCCTCAATCGAGCACGATGTTGTTGGTCTTGATGACCTTCGCGAACTTGACCGTCTCGTCCTGGATGAACTTGCGAAAGCCTTCGGGCGACATGGGCTTGGGCGTGAAGCCCTGCGCCGCAAGGCGCTCGGCCACGGCCGGCTGCTTCAGCACCGCGACCACTTCGCTGTTGAGCCACGCCACCACGGGCGCCGGCGTGCCCGCGGGCGCCAGCAGGCCGAGCCAGGTCGAGGCCTCGAAACCCGGCACGCCCGATTCGGCCAGCGTCGGCAGCTCGGGCGCGAGCGGCGAGCGCGCATCGCTCGTGATCGCGAGCGCCTTGGCCTGGTTGTTCTTCGCGAACGCGAGCGCCGTGGTCATGTTGTCGAACTGCATGTCGATCTGGCCGCCCGCGAGGTCGACCAGCGACTGGCTGCTGCCTTTGTAGGGCACGTGCACCGCGGTCGCGCCCACGCGGTTGAGCAGCATCAGCGTGGTCAGATGCTGCGAGGTGCCCGGGCCGCTGGTGCCGTACGAAACGGCATCGGGCTTGGCCTTGATGGCGGCGATCAGCGCGGCCACGTCCTTGGCGCCCGACTTGTTGCCGGCCAGCAGCACGAGCGGCGTGCTCGCGAGGCCTGTGACGGGTGCGAAGTCTTTCTCGGCGTTGTAGCTGATCTTCTTCTGCAGCGTGGGGTTCACGGCCAGCGCGGTTTGCGTGCCGAGCAGCAGCGTGTAGCCGTCGGGCTTGGCGCGCGCGACGTACTCGGTGCCAATGCCGCCGCCCGCGCCGGCCTTGTTGTCGACCACCACCGCGGTGCCCCAGCGCTTGCCGAGCGCATCGGCCAGGAGGCGGCCCACGATGTCGGTGGCGCCGCCGGGCGCGAAGGGCACCACGATCACGACGCGGCCGGTGGAGGGATAGCCATCGGGACCGTTGGCCGTCTGGGCCTGCACGGCGGGTGCCGCGACGGCGAGCGCGACGGCGGCGAACGCCATGGCGCGGCGCACGGAGGAGAAAGAGAAGGAAGAAAGTTGGCTGTTGTTCATGGAGAGGTCCTCGTTCATTCGGCCTGGATGTTCGCGTCCTTGATCACCTTGCCCCACTTGGCGATCTCGGCACGCTGGAAGGATGCGAAGGCATCGGAGGTGCGCCCGTCGGCCTCGACGCCGAGGCCGCGCAGCCGCGCCTGCACCTCGGGCATGGCGACCACGGCCGCGAGTTCGCGCGACAGGCGCTCGACGATCGGCTTGGGCGTGCCGGCCGGTGCGAACACGCCCTGCCACGACTGCATCTCGAAATCGGCCACGCCCGCCTCGGCGAGCGTAGGCACGTCGGGCATGCTCGCCTGGCGCTTGGCCGAGGTGATGCCGAGCACCTTCACGCGCTTGGCATCGATCATCGGGCGCGCCGCCGCGACGGTCTCGAACACCATGTCGATCTGGCCGCCCACCAGGTCGACCATCGCCTGCGAGCCGCCCTTGTACATGATCTGGCGCATGCGGGTCTCGGTGATGTTCTCGAACAGCTGGCCCGAGAGGTGCTGCGAGGTGCCCGCGCCGGCCGTGCCGTAGGTCAGGCTCTCGGGCTTGGCCTTGAGCTCGGCGATCACCTGGGCCACCGAATTGAAGCGGCTCTCGGAGGGCACCACGAGCACGTTGCTGACCGTGCCGATCATGTTGACCGCCACGAAGTCCTTCACCGGGTCGTAGCCCAGGTTCTTGTTGAAGAAGGGGTTCACCGCGTGCGTGGTGATGGTGCCGCCCATCACGGTGTAGCCGTCGGCCGGCGCGCGCGCGGTGGCCTGCGTGCCGACGATGCCCGAGACGCCAGGACGGTTCTCGACCACCACCGGCTGGCCGAGGCGCTCGCCGAGGTGCTGCGCGATCAGCCGCGCGACGCCGTCGGACACGCCGCCCGTGGAGAAGGGAACGATGTACTTGACCGGCTTGGTGGGCCAGGCCGTCGACTGGGCGTGGCCGTTGCCGGCCAGGGCGCCGAGCGCGAGTGCCGCGACGATCAGCGGACGGAATCGGAATTGCATGGTGTGTGTGTCTCCAGGTTTTTTCTGTGGGTGGAAGAAGAGGTCCGCTCAGGCGGAAGGCGATGAAGCGCCCTTGCGGCGCCGCGCGGCAACGGCGCGCACGGAGTCGCGTTCGATGAGGGTGCAGGGAATGACGACGTTGCGCGGCTGTGCGTCGTCGTGCATTTGTTCGTGCAGCAGCTCGACCGTGGCATCGACCATCGGCACGACCGCCTGCACGACAGTGGTGAGGCGGTAGGCGCCCCATGCGGCCTGGGGCACGTCGTCGAAGCCGACCACGCTCACGTCTTCGGGCACGCGCAGGCCCAGCTCCTGCCGCAGCACGTCCATCACGGCGATCGCCATGTGGTCGTTGGCGACGAACACCGCATCGGGCCGGCGCGCGGCGGGCAGGTTGGCGAACATCGCGCGCGCGGCGTCGCCCGCCTGCACGAAGTCGTAGTGGCCCACCTCGCGGCGGAACAGGGGCATGCCGGCGGCGGCCAGCACTTCGCGAAAGCCGCGCTCGCGCTCGTGGTTGGTGGACGACTTCTCGAGGCCCGCGAGGAACGCGATGCGCTTGTGGCCGCGCTCGAGCAGCAGCCTGGCCACCATGCGCCCGCCCTCGACATTGTCGGAAGTGACCGCGCTGGTGGTGTGGCGCGCGAAGGCGCTGGTGTCGGGCACGCGGTTGAACAGCACCACCGGCACGCCCGTGTCGGCGCACTGGCGCGCGAGCGCGGGCGAGAGCATGGCCGAGGCGATGACGATGCCGTCGATCTGGTACTGCAGGATCTCGTCGAGCACACCGTCGGTCTCGTCGCCGTCGCTGATGAACATCAGCACGTGGTAGCCCTGCTTCTGCAGCTTCTGCGAGAGCTTCTCGATCACCAGCGGATAGAACTGGTTCTCCAGGTAGCCCATCACCAGCGCGATGATGCGGCTGCGGCGCGTGATGAGGCTGCGCGCCATCGCGTTGGGGCGGTAGCCGAGCGCCTTGGCCGCGATCATCACGCGCTCGCGCGTTTCATCGGACACACTCGCACCGGGCGTGAAGGTGCGGCTCACGGCCGACTGCGACACCTTGGCGAGCGTCGCGACATCTTGCGCGGTGGCCTTGGGTTTCATGCGGCGCTCCATCCGCCGTCGAGCATCAGCGCGCTGCCCGTGACGAGGCTCGAGGCCTCGCTCGCGAGGAACACGATGGCGCCCATGATCTCTTCGGTGCGGCCCAGGCGCCCGAGCGCAATGCGCTCGGTGACCCAGCTGCGAAAGCCCGCGTCTGCGAACATGCCGGCCGTCATCGCGGTCTCGATGAAGGTCGGGCAGACCGTGTTGACGCGAATGCCCGCGGGGCCGAGCTCCCAGGCCAGCGCCTTGGTCATGCCCTCGACCGCATGCTTGCTCGCGCAGTAGAGCGTGCGGCGCGGGCTGCCGACCACGCCCATCTGCGACGACACAGTGATGATCGAGCCCGGCAGCTTCGCCTCGACGAGCATGCGCGCCACGGTGCGCGTGACGTACAGCGTGGCCTTCACGTTGAGGTCGAACACCGCGTCGATGTCCTCGTCCTCCACCTCGACCAGCGGCTTGGGCCGGTTCAGGCCCGCGTTGTTCACGAGGATCTGGAACGGCGCCGCCGCGCCGAGCGCGCGCGCGACCGCGGTCGAGTCGGTCACGTCGAGCACGAGGTGCTCGCAGGCGCCGCCCTCGGCGCGGATCAGTTCGCAGGCCTCGCGCAGTTGCGCCTCGGAGCGCGCCGCCAGCGTGACGTGCGCACCGGCGCGTGCGAGCGCCGCTGCCGCGGCCAGGCCGATGCCGCGGCCCGCGCCGGTCACCAGCGCGCGCTGGCCATCGACGCGAAAGCTCGGCGAAGGCGGCAGAACGCTCATGGCGCCAGCGCCGGCACCGGCTCGTACCACGGCACGTCGGCTCGCGTGCCGTAGCGGCGCACGCGCAGGTTGGCCTGCTCGCCGTGGCCTGCGAAGTTCTCCATGTGGCACAGGCGCGAGCAGTACTCGCCCATCGTTGCGCTGGCTTCGTCGGTCAGCACCTTCTGGTAGGTGCAGGTCTTCAGGAACTTGCCGACCCACAGCCCGCCCGTGTAGCGCGCGTTGCGGTTGGTGGGCAGCGTGTGGTTGGTGCCGATGACCTTGTCGCCGAAGCTCACGTTGGTGCGCGGGCCCAGGAACAGCGCGCCGTAGTTGGTCATGCGCTCGAGAAAGTAGTCGGGCTCGCGCGTGAGCACCTGCACATGCTCGAAGGCCAGCTCGTTGGCCTTGGCAAGCATTTCTTCCTGCGTGTCGCAGACGATCACCTCGCCGTACTCGGCCCAGCTCACCGAGGCGATGGCCGCCGTCGGCAGCACCTTGAGCTGGCGCTCGATCTCGGCCAAGGTGTCGTGCGCCAGCTTCTCGCTGGTGGTCAGCAAGATCGCCGGCGAGGTTGGGCCGTGCTCGGCCTGGCCCAGCAGGTCGACCGCGCACATCTCGCCGTCGGCCGAGTCGTCGGCGATCACGAGCGTCTCGGTGGGGCCGGCGAACAGGTCGATGCCCACGCGGCCATAGAGCTGGCGCTTGGCTTCGGCCACGTACATGTTGCCGGGGCCCACCAGCATGTCGACCGGCGCGATGCTCTCGGTGCCGACCGCCATCGCCACGACCGCCTGCACGCCGCCGAGCACGAGGATCTCGTCGGCGCCGGCCATGGCCATTGCCGTGACGATCGCTGGATGCGGCGCGCCCTGAAACGGCGGCGCCGTGGCCACGATGCGCTTCACGCCCGCGACCTTCGCGGTCAGCACGCTCATGTGGGCCGAGGCCAGCAGCGGGTACTTGCCGCCGGGGATGTAGCAGCCCACCGCATCCATCGGGATGTGGCGGTGGCCCAGGACCACGCCGGGGTAGGTCTCGACCTCGACGTCCTTCATCGAGTCGCGCTGGATCTGGGCGAAGTTGCGCACCTGCGCCTGCGCGAAGGCGATGTCCTCGATCTCGCGCGCCGAGAGGCTCTTGCGCGCCTTCTCGATCGCGTCGGCACCGAGCCGGAAATCGGCCGGGTCCCAATTGTCGAACTGGCGGCTGTACTCGCGCACGGCCGCGTCGCCGCGGGCCTCGATCGCCTTGACGATGCCCTCGACGGTCGCGCGGACCTTGGCGTCGTCGTCGGCACGCACTTGCACGTCCTTGCCGCGCTTCAGATGTCTGATCATTCGGTGGTTGCTCCAGGGTGGGGATCTTGCATACGCATGCAATGTCACGGTCTTGCATGCGTATGCAAATAAGCGTTTACCCTTAGTCGATGGACCCATAAGTAGCATCGCCCCGCATGAAAGAAGAAGAAGCCCCGCGCCCCGACCCCGCCTTGCTGCGCCGGCTGCTGCGCGCCAAGGACCGCATCGACGCCGCATCGCACGAGGCCTGGCCCGTGGCACGGCTCGCGCAAGTGAGCGGCGTGTCCGAGGCGCACTTCGCGCGGTCGTTCAAGCAGGCCTTCGGCATTCCGCCACACCGCTACCTGCTGACGCGCCGCATCGAGCGCGCGGTGGCGCTGCTGTGCGAGACCGATGACCCGGTCACCGACATCGCATTCGCCACCGGCTGGGCGAGCCTCGGCACCTTCGGCCGCATCTTCCGCGACATCACCGGCGAAAGCCCCAGCGAGGTTCGCGCGCGCGCCGGCACACTGCGGCCCGAGGCGCTCGGGCGCATGCCGGCCTGCATCGTCCGCGCCGCCGAGCGGCCCGATCTGCGAACCGCAGTTTTGGAGAAGCGGCGCCGGATGGTGGACGGTACAAACGGAACCGTTCATCAACCACAGCGGCAGCAGTCGCTGCAACAGAAGGAGATTCCATGAGCCAGAACGGCATCGACGTGGCCGGCGTGTACGTGCGCGACCAGGACGAGGCGCTCGCGTTCTACGTCGACAAGCTCGGCTTTCGCGTCCACACCGACGTGGGCAACGGCAGCTATCGCTGGCTCACGGTGCAGCACCCCGAGCAGCCCGCGTTTCAGCTCGGCCTTTTCGTGCCCGGCCCGCCGGTGCATGACGAGGCCACCGCAAAAACGCTGCACGAGAGCGTGGCCAAAGGCGCGATGCCGCCGCTCGTGCTGGCCGTGGACGACTGCCGCGCCGCCTACGACCGGCTGCTGGCCCGTGGGGTCGAGTTCACACAGGAACCGATCGAGCGCTACGGCACGGTGGATGCGGGGTTTCGCGATCCGTCGGGGAATGGGTGGAAGATGATCGAGCGGCGGGGGTAGTTAGAAACACGCAAGAAGCGCCGGCTTCTTGCGGGTATCCTCCGGGCGCGCTGCGCAGACCCGCGAAGCGCCCAGACACGGAGGACCCCAGGCATGCGGCAGGAAGATTCCCGCGATCCCTCGCTGGATCGCAGCGGCGCTTCGACGGCGGCTTGGGAGCGGTCGCTTCGGCCCTCGCGATCGACGGGCGCCGTCTGGTTAATGGTCGGTGTTGTCGCCGCAGCCGCGCTGCTCTATGCGGTCTTCAGCCTGTGGCCGGATGCGCGTCAGATGCGCGATGCGGCGGTCCGACAGGTCGCACCCGCTGCGGCCCCACCCGTGATTGCACCGGCACCGCGGCAGGATGCGCGCAGGCGGCCGGAGGCCGAGGCGCCGCGGCGCACCCAGCGCTTCGCCAAGTGCATCTCGCCTGCGGGCGCCATCACCTACTCCGACGGCCCCTGCCCCGCAGGCACAAGGGCCACCGAAGTCGCGGTGAATCCCGATCTCAACCTTGCCGATGGAATGTCAGACGAAGCCAGGCTCGCTTCGATGCGGGACAACCGCGCCAGAGTGCATGCCGTGGTCGAGCATGAGCGACGCGTAGCGGCGAACGTCGACAGATCGACGAGCTCGGAGTGCGCGCAGCTAAAAGCATTGATTGAAGCGATCGATGCCGCGGCACGCCAGCCGTTGTCCGCGTTCAGGCAGGACCAATTGAAGGATGAGCGCAGGCGCGCGCATGACCGGCGGTTTGCGCTGCGGTGCGGGTGAGGTGGCCTGATGTTCCGCCTTTCGCGACACTGATGTCCGTGTTGCAGGGCTAGTGCGGCACGCTTCGCAACCTTAGATTTGCACCACACAAGGAGCGAAATCATGCAAGCAACCCAGAACAGGCGCATCGTCTACCGCACCCGCGGACAAGGCCACGGCGGGATCACTCGCCTGATGAGCCCGTCCGACCTCGGCGAGAGTTTGAAGCCGTTTGTGTTTCTGGACCTTTTCAACATGGAGCGCCCGCTGCTCGACGCCATGCGCGCCGGAGCCGGCATGTCGACTCATCCGCATTCGGGGATCGCCACTGTGACGGTGCTCACCGAAGGCCGGATGAAGTTCGACGACCCCTCGTCTGGCACTGGCATGCTGTCGTACGGGGGCGTCGAATGGTTGCGCGCGGGCAGCGGCGTCTGGCACGGCAAGGAACTCACGCCGGACGACGTGCCGCTGGTGCAGGGCTTCCAGCTGTGGCTCGCATTGCCGCCGGCGCTGGAGAACGGGTCGCCGGAAAGCCGCTATCTTGAGCCGCAGAGCATCCCCTCGGCAGGCCCTGCCCGCGTCATCCTCGGAGAGCATGCGGGCGTGCGCAGCCCGACGCCTGCGCCCGTGGGCATCAACTACCTGCTCGTGACCCTCGAGGCCGGCGGATCTTGGACTTACCAGCCGCCCGCGGGTCATTCGGTCGGCTGGCTGGCGGTGGCGCGCGGAACCCTGGAGGCCGGCACATCCGTGCGCACGGGCGATATGGTGGTCTTCGAGGACGCGGTGGAACCGATCACCGTGCAGGCCGGCATGGGTGGCGATGCGGTGTTCGTGCTGGCATCTGCCATCCCGCACCCGCATGAACTGCATTTGGGCAGCTATTCGGTACACACCTCGGCGCAGGCGCTCGAAGCCGGCGAGCGTCGCATCGAGGCACTGCGCGAGCAGATGGTTGCGGCGGGAAATCGGCGAACACCCACGGGGAACGTCCCGGTGTTTCGCTGACAGGCCGCCCGCATCTTCTGGGCAGAGCCCAGCCCTGCAACACGCCCCGAGACACCGTTCAAGCGTCCGCAGTCCAGCCTGATTTGCCAGGCGGATCGCAGTACTCGATCAGGAGCTCGGTCAGCACACGTATCTTCCGGGCGGGGTGCTGGCCCGGTGGCCGGACGACGAAGGCGCCGGCCGGCGGCGGTGGATACCGGGTCATGACGGGGACCAGTGCGCCGGCGACCACATGCTCGTCCGTGAGCCAATCGGGCACATACGCGATGCCGAGCCCTGCGACCGCCGCAGCAACCAGTGCGATGCCGTTGTCGGCCTTGAATCGGCCCTGCGGTCGCACGGTGAGGATCCGGTCGCCATCCATCAACCTCCAGGCCTCGGTTCCCTGCATCAAGGCTTCGTGGGCCACCAATTCTTCTGGCGTTTCCGGCGCCCCGTGTGCGCTGACATAACCCGGACTCGCGACCAACTTTCCGTAGACCGGGCCGACGCGCCGCGCGATAAGGTTGGAATCCTCCAGGTAGCCCACCCGTATCGCGCAGTCGAAGCCCTCCGCGATGAGGTCCACGAAACGATCGCTGTAGCACGTCTGCATTTGCAGTTGAGGATGTCGCCGCGCCATCTCGGCGAGCATGGGTGCGAAGTGGGTGGGCCCGAAGGACAGCGGCACTGCGATCCTCAAGCGGCCGCGGAGGTCGCCTTCAGGCAGGATCGTCTCTTTCGCCACGTCGATTTCGGTACATACCCTGGCCGCGTGCTCCCGGAACATGGCGCCGGCCTCGGTGAGTGCGGCTCCGCGCGTGGAGCGCGACAACAGTTGAACGCCGAGTTCTCCTTCCAAGCGGACCAGTCGCCGGCTCACCATCGACTTGGAGATGCCGAGCCGAACGGCTGCCGCCGAAACCCCACCCGCCTGGGCCACCTCGACGAATGTGCGCAAGTCCTCGATGTCCATCCGGGCGTTCCTTGAAGTGCGACACAGATCGCCTAAAGATGGTACTACCGCTCGATCAAGGGGAACGGAATACTCATCGCTGGCGACATCGCCCCGAGCGCATCGACCGCCGGAAACCCCCGCCGCTCAATGCGGCAACAAGGAATCAACATGAACCCTCGCAACGGCCTCTCTTCCCTTCTCCGCCCTGAAGATTCGGTCCTTCTTCTGATCGATCACCAGGCCTACCAACTTGCCAACCTGAACAGTCACGACCCGCAGATGGTCATCAACAACACCGTGGGGCTGGCAAAGGCTGCCAAGGCCTTCGGCGTTCCGACCATTCTGACGAGCGTGATTGCGGAACGCGGCGGGCGCCTGTTCCCGCAGATCACGGACGTCTTCCCCGAGCAGGAGGTCATCGACCGAACGTTCATCAACACTTGGCAGGACAAGAAGACGGTGGACGCCGTCAAGGCAACGGGTCGCAAGCAACTCATCATCGCGGGGCTGTGGACCGAAGTCTGCGTCGCAATGCCTGCCATCCACGCGCTGGGCGAAGGCTGGGATGTCACCGTCGTGACCGATGCGTCGGGCGGGATGTCCATCGAGGCGCATCAGGTTGCCATCCAACGGATGCTCGCAGCGGGCGCGAACATGCTGACCTGGCTCGCGGTGACCGCCGAATGGCAGCGCGACTGGGCACGGACCGAAAGCGCTGCTGAGTTGACGACAGTGATCACGCAGCATGCCGGCGCCAGCGGCATCGCGTACCTGTGGGAGCAGCAGTTGCTCAACACGCCTGTGCCTGCCAGCGTGGGCTGACTGCGCACGGGCCGGAGGCGCGGTCTCGTTCAGGTCCCCACTCAGCGCGGCAGATCGAACAGCGCCGCCGCATTGCCCCAGGCAATCCGCCGCGCCACATCCACCGGCAACTCCCCAAGCCAAGCGCGATACCCCCGCATGATCTCGTCATACGCACTCCAGCGCTGATTGACCCAAGTATCCGACCCGATCACAAACCGATCCGGATACTTGAGCAGCAGCGCGCGCCACTCCGGGCACAGCATGCCGCCCGCACACGTCAGCCCCGGCCGATAAGAGAGCTCGCCGACCAGCAACGGATAGCGTTCGAACAGCGCGTGCACCCGTTCGATCGGCGTCCCACCAATACCCGTGTGCGCCCAGATCAATCGCAGCGACTGCCCTTTCGACGGCGCATTCGCCATCAACAAATCGATGGCCACGTCGTCGACGTGCGCCAGCACCGCGAGCTTCTGCCGCTCGGCGAGCGCGATCAGCTTCTTGGCGACAGGGCCGTTCGCGTTCGCGCTGTCGTACAGATGGAACTCGCCGATGCCGCGGTAGGGGCCGCTTGCGGTGCCGCGCGCGAGTTCGGTCTGCACCATCTCGTAGATGGTCTCGTCGCGGAACCAGTTGGTGTAGTCCTCGCGGTTGCGGTAGAGCCGCACGAAAGGCACCACGGTCACGCCCGCGGCGCGGGTCTCGCGCGATGCGGCGAGCGTCTGCGTGCCGGCGTTGGGGCGCGAGTTCGCGATGATCGCCTGCACCTTGTTGCGCTGCATGCGCGCCAACGCCTCGGTGGGCGGATAGGGGCCCGTGTTGCCGTCCCAGGCTTCCTGGTTGTAGTGCAGGTGGGTGTCGAACAGCGGGCCGTCATAAGGCCCCTGCGCATGGGCGCCAAGCCCCACTGCAAGACAAGCTGCGACGAGAAACGCGCGGAACGATGCAGTGGTGGCTTTTCTCATCGCATGGCCTGGTTGCTAGATCAGTGGATTGAAACCGGGCGCCTGGTTCAGCTCCGAGGCCTTGTAGATCTTGTGCTGCGCGGTCGGGCCGCCCGCATCGGACACGACCAGCAGGCGCCAGAGCGGCTCGTTCGCGGCGGCGGCCTGTTCCTCGGGCGAGAGCTTGAAGCCCGGCACGGCCGTCGAGGTGCCCTTGACCGCCACCCGCAGCAGCGTGGCGCCCTTGCCGTTCGACACCTCGATGCCGTAGCCGAGGTTCTGCGCGGTCACGTCGGCGGGCTTGTAGCCGTAGCCGCCGAAGTGGCGCACCACGTAGTCCATGGCGGCAGCCTGCACGTCGCCGGCCGGGCTGCCGGCGGTCGATGCTGCGGCGGCGGCGGGCTCGTTCTGCAGCGGCACGCCGCTGCGTGCGCGGGCGGCCTCGATCTCGGCCTCGCTCGGCACCCAGCCGGGCGCGCCGCGCACCAGCACGGCGAGCAGGCGCTCGGGCTCCCAGGTGGCGACATGCCATTCGGTCTCGTCGCGCACGCGCGTGGAAACCTTCGCGTTCTTGTTGCCTTCGAACTCCGCAATCTCGATGCGGTTGGTCTGCAGCACGGCGCGAAAGCCCTGGCCCGCGTCGAAGGTCTGCTTGAGCAGGCCGAGGCGGTCCTTGGCGCGCTGCACCTGCTGGGCGCTGCGCGGGGCACCGCCGGCGCGGCGCTGCACGTCGAGCGACTCGAGGCAGAACCAGCGTCCGCCTTCGCCCACGCTCACGAACTCGGCCCAGACGGTGGCGATCACGTTGTCGCCGGTGGCGAGCCAGGCATGCTCGAAGGGCTTGTCGCGGGCGTCGAAGACGCCCATCTTGGCGACGATCTCGACCGGCGTGAGCCGTGGGCCCGAGAGCCGCATCTCATCGATGACGGCGAGTACCTGGGGGTCGACTTCCTTGTCCATTGTTCAGTGCGTATCCGGCGGGTTTCAAAGGGGGTGGCAGTATGCCGCATCGGGCCATGTGGCCTTGGGCGGGCGCGTTAGCATTTACGCTTTCGCGCCGACGATTTTCCACATCTTCCGACCGAAGGAGCACCGATCGATGTCCACTTCCTTGTTTCAACTCGAGAGCCCCGAATTTCGCGACGGCAGCACCCTGCCCCTCTCGTGCGTCCACAACGTGATGGGCGCGACCGGCGAGAACATTTCGCCCGAGCTCGTGTGGAAGAACCCGCCCGCAGGCACGAAGAGCTTCGTGCTCACGATGTACGACCCCGACGCGCCCACGGGTTCGGGCTGGTGGCACTGGGTGGTCTACGACATTCCCGGGTCCGCCACCTCGCTGCCGCGCGGCGCCGGCGCGGCCGACGGCAAGCTGCTGCCCGCGGGGGCAAAGCAGGGCCGCACCGATTTCGGCACGGCCGGCTACGGCGGCGCCGCGCCGCCGCCCGGCCATGGCCCGCACCGCTACATCTTCACGCTGCATGCGCTGTCGACCGACAAGCTCGACGTGCCGGCCGATGCCACGGCGGCGTACGTCGGCTTCATGGTCCACATGTCGAGCCTCGGCTCGGCCACGCTGGGCGCGACCTACGAGCGCTAGCAGGCAGGCAAGGCGCCCGTCGCAGGCGCCGCTCAAGCGGCATGCGCACGCGCGCAGAGCCGCAGGCCGTCGAGGTCCAGCACGTCGATGCTGCCGTAGCGGATCTGCAGCAGGCCGGCATCCTCGAGCTCGTGCAGCGCACGGTGCGCGATCTGCCGCGAGATGCCCGCGAGCCGGCCGACCTCCTCCTGCGAAATCTGCAGCACCAGGCCGGTACGTGGGTTGAGCTGCGGATTGAAGAGTTCGGCCAGGCAGCTCGCCACGCGCGAGCGAATGTCGTGCATGCGGTTGCTCTCGGCCAACGCGATGAACTGGCCGAGCCGTGCGTTGAGCTGGTCGATCATGAAGTGGCAGAAGGTCAGGCTGCTACCCCGCAGATCGTGAAAGGTCTGGCTCGGCATCAGCGCAACGCGGGTGTCGCGCAGCGCAACCACGCCATACGGGCGCAGCTCGCCCTTGAGCACCGAGCCTTCGCCGAGCCAGCCGCCATTGGAGATGCCGCTCAGCGTGGTGCTGCGGCCGTCGGCCGCGAGCACGTCGACCTTGACCATGCCGTCGACCACGCCGATCCAGTGTGTCGCCATGCTCCATTTGTGACAGACGATTTCACCGGCCGCGAAGAAGCGGTCCTGCGTCTCCCGCTCCACTCGCTCGAGCTGCTCGGGCGCCAGCTCGCGCGCCCAGGCCGCCGCTCGCAACATGGCCAGGGTCTGCACGTTGTTTGTCATGGGAAAGACTTTCTTTGTCGGCGCGAATGCCTAGCATGCGCTGCGCAGGCGATGAGGCGATGGTCTTGGCGGCCTGAGTTTATGTGGCAGTACAAACAGGAGACAAATCATGAGAAACCCTCTCTCGATGGCGGGCTGCGCAGCGGCCTGCATTCCCGTGTTGCTCGTGGCCTGCGGCGGGGGTGGTGGCGGTGGCGGCGGGTTCGGCTTTCCGCTGCCGCCGCCCGCGCCCAACCCGCCGCCCGTCGCTTCTGCCGAAGAGAAATGCACGGCCTTCGCCGGCGCATCGCTCGCCGGCGCCACACTGCGTGAAGCGAGCTTCGTCGCAGCCACCGCAACGGCCGCGGAGTACTGCAAGGTCACGGGCAGCCTGCATGGCACGCTCAACTTCGAGGTGCGCCTTCCCACGGCCTGGAACGACAAGCTGCTCTATGCGGGGGGCGGCGGCTGGAACGGCAGCATCAGCATCACGCCCTATTCGCCGAGCGGTACCACCGGCGGCTATGTGCTCGTCGCCTCGGACGGCGGACGCCAAGGCGACGGCCTGGACGCATCGGACTTTTTGAACAACCCCACCGCGCAGGCCGACTTCGGCTATCTGTCGATCCACTCGGTCAACGAGGTCGCCAAGGAGATCGTGCGCCAGCGCTATGGCAAAGAGGCCACGTTCCGTTATTTCGAGGGCTGCTCGAACGGCGGGCGCGAAGCGCTGGTGCAGGCCACACGCTTTCCGAGCGACTTCGACGGCATCGTGGTGCGCGCGCCGGCCTACTCGTTCACCGAGCTGTTCCAGGCCTTCATCGCGAACGGCAAGGCGCTCGCGGCGCCGGGCGGCCAGATCAGCGCCGCCAAGGCCACGCTGATCGCCGACACCGTGCGCGCGCAATGCGACACGCTCGACGGCGCGGCCGACGGCATCGTGAGCAACCAGCTGGCCTGCACCTTCGATCCGGCGGTGCTGCGCTGCACGGCGGGCGACGCCGACACCTGCCTGACCGATCCGCAGGTCGCGACCGCGAAGACCATTTATTCCGAACTCAAGCGCGCGGACGGCAGCAGCGTCTATCCGGGCTGGGGCCCCGGCGGCGAGGACCAGGGCTGGCCGCTGTGGGTGACCGGCTCCGCGATCGGCGGCACCGGGCTGCAGTTCCAGTTCGGCAGCGGCCTGGTGAAGTACTGGGTCACCGGCGACCCGACCTTCGACGTGCTGGCCTTCGATCCCGAGATCTACACCGCCGGGCTGCGTCTGGCCGCCACCACGCTCGACGCCACGCCCGACCTGCGTTCGTTCTTCGGCCGCGGCGGCAAGATGATCCTCGTGCACGGCACGCACGACTGGGCGATCAGCTACAAGGGTTCGATCAAGTACTTCGACGACGTGGCGACGGCAGTGGGCGGCGCACCGACGCGCGATGCGTCGATGGAGTTCTTCCTCCAGCCCGGCGTCCAGCATTGCGCGGGCGGCGTGGGCCCGGACACCGTCGACCTGGTCGACGCCGTGGTGAAGTGGCGCGAGAGCGGCACCCGCCCGTCGACGCAGGGCATCGTCGCGAAGAAGCTCGATCCCGCGACCCAGGCCGTGGTGCAGGCACGGCCGCTCTGCAGGCACCCCGCCTTCCCGAAGTACAAGGGCAGCGGCGACCTGAACCTGGCCGAGAGCTACAGCTGCCAGGCCTCGTGACGCGCTGAAGAAGCCAGTGCGCGGGGCGCGGCCGCATAGACTCGGCCGATGCACAGCGCCCCCGCCCTCGACATTCGTTCAGCTGCCTCGCTGTCCGAGGCGCAGGCTGAAGGCCGCGTCGATGGCGCCAGGATGGCCGGCGCATGAGCCCGTGGATCGCGGCGCTGGGGCTGGCGTTGCTGCTGGCCGGCCTACCGACCGCAGCAGCGCCGGCGCAGGACGCGGAGGCGGTCCACATCACGCAGGCCGCGCTGCTGTCCGTTCCGGGCACGGGCTATTCGGCTGCGCCGAGGCGCGCCGAGGACGCCGGGCTTCCCACTGACGGATGGCAGCAGGTCGACCTGCCGCACACGGCGAAGCGCGAGCTGGTGCCCACCTCGGCGGGTGGCGTGCACACCGTCATCGACTGGTACCGCATCGACCTGGCCGAGCTCGCCCCCTCGGCGTCGCAGCAGCCACGGCTTCTCTACCTTCCGCGCTGGAAGACGCTGGGTCGCATCGCGGTGTACGGCGACGGCATGCTGCTCTACCAGTCGCAAGGCAGCGCCGTGCACAACGGCTACAACCACCCGCTGCTGCTGCCGCTCAACGCAGCCGCCGACACGCCTGCGCCGACGACGGTGCTGATCCGCGTCGACCGCCTGCGCAGCAGCGGCAGCGGCTTCTCGACGGTGTGGGTGGGCGACCAGGCCGCGCTGAATTGGCGCTACCAGGTTCGGCAGCTGCTGCAGGTGCACCTGCCTTTCGTGGGCGGTGCCGCGTTCCTGGCGGTGGGCACCTTCGCGCTCGCGGTGTGGCTGGGACGGCGGCGCGAGACGCTCTACCTGCTGTTCTTCGCGATCTCGGCGCTGGCCTTCGCGCGCATGCTTCACTACTTCGTGAGCGGCGACTACCTGCCGGTATCGGACGAATGGTTCGAATGGATCACGGTCGCCTCGCTGCTCTGGCTGATCATCCTCATCCACCTGTTCCTCGAGCGCCTGCACCATCAACCGTCGGCCTGGCTGACGCGCGCGTCGGTCGCGCTGGCGCTGGCCTGCAGCGTCGCGACGCTGCCGGGCGTGTCGGCCGCGGTGCCGAGCCTCTACCTGTTCACGCCCCTGCTCAATCTGTCTGTGCTGCCGGTGGCGGTGCTGATCTTCGCCGTGAACCTGCGCAAGGCGCTGCGCGCCAGGTTGCCCGAGGGGCGGCTGGTCGCGGGCTGGGCCGGCATGGCGGTCGCATTCACCGCCTCCGACGGGCTGCTGCAGAACAACCTGGTCAGCCCCGAGAGCGTGTACACCTCTCCCTACGCGATCATCGGCCTGTTCTTCATCTTCTCGTACATCATGTTCCGGCGCTACACGGGCGCGTTCGACGAGATCGCGCGCTTGAACGAAGGCTTGGCCCGGCGCCTCGAGGCGCGCGAAACCGAGCTCGCGCAAAGCTACGAGCGACTGCGCGCGGTCGAGAACGAGCAGATGCTCGCGGCCGAGCGGCGGCGCCTGATGCAGGACATGCACGACGGGCTCGGCTCGTCGCTGATCGGCGCGATCCGCTCGGTCGAGCACGGCGCCATGACCAGCGCCGAGATCTCCGGCGTGCTCAGGGGCTGCATGGACGACCTGAAACTCGCCATCGATTCGATGGAGAGCGTGGATGCCGATCTGCTGCTGTTGCTGGCGACCTTGCGCTTTCGGCTGGCGCCTCGCATCGAGAGCGCCGGTCTTGCGCTGCGTTGGGAAGTGCAGCCCGTGCCCCCTTTGCATTGGCTCAACCCCGGCAGCGCGCTGCACATTCTGCGCATCATGCAGGAGTGCGTGGCCAATGTGCTGCGCCACACGCGGGCCAGCACCATCCGCTTCAGCACCGCGGCCGATGCCGAGGGCGTGCGCGTGGTGATCGAGGACGACGGCGAGGGCTTCGCCGTGGCCGAGGCGCTGCAGCGCAGCGGCCGCGGCCTGCGCAACCAGCAGCAGCGCGCAGCAGCCATCGGCGGTACCGCGACCTGGGAGTCCGGCAGCGCCGGCACGCGCTTCACGCTCTGGTTGCCGCTTCGCCAAGAGACCGGCACCGAGACGGCCTGAGTACCGCCTGAGCGTTTGCGCCGGGTGCGGCAGCCTGCTCGCGCACGCCCGGCCGGCGCAGATCATCCGCTTTACTGCGATTGCGTTCGCAATTGCAATAAGATAGCGGCCATGAACCGCTTGACACGCCAACAACGCATCGCCGCACCGAATGCTCCGGTCATGCGCCGGCAGACGCTGGCCCGATGAGCAGCCTGCTGACATCCGGCGCCTGGGCAAGGGTGCTTGGCGCATTGGCGATCGTCGCGCTCCTCTGGCTGGCGGCCGCCTGGGCGCTTGCGCGATGAGTCCGCAATCAGCCACGGCGGCGATCCGGCTGCGCAACCTCACCGTCGCCTACCGCGGCCATCCCGCCGTGCACCACCTGTCGGGCACGTTCGCCGCCGGGTCGCTGACCGCGATCGTCGGGCCGAACGGCGCGGGCAAGACCAGCCTGCTCTCGGCCATGATGGGCCGCATGCCGCCGGCCGAGGGAGACGTGACGTTCGATGTCGGCTGTGCGGGCCGCATCGCCTGGCTACCCCAGCAGTCCGAGATCGACCGCAGCTTTCCGATCCGGGTGTTCGATCTGGTCGCGCTCGGCCACTGGGCCCGCAGCGGGAGCTTCCGCAGGCTCGATGCGGCGCAACGCGACGCCGTGCACCGGGCCATCGCCGCGGTCGGGCTCGACGGATTCGAGCGCCGCGGCATCTCGGAACTCTCGGCCGGCCAGTTCCAGCGCGTGCTGTTCGCGCGCGTGCTGCTGCAGGACGCGCCGGTGATCCTGCTGGACGAGCCCTTCAACGCCATCGACGCGCGCACCACGGCCGACCTGCTGGCGCTGGTGCGGCGCTGGCACACCGAGCAGCGCACCGTGGTCGCGGTGCTGCACGACCTCGATCAGGTGCGCGCGCACTTCGACTGCACGCTCCTGCTCGCGCGTCGCTGCATCGCCTGGGGCCCGACACCCGAGGCGCTGAGCGCCGGCAACCTGCTGCGCGCGCGCCAGGTGGCCGAGGCCTGGGACGAACGGGCGCCGGTCTGCAGGGAAGCGGCATGACGCTGTCGGCGCTCCTCCTCGAACCCTTCGCCGAGTACGGTTTCATGCGCCGCGCACTCGTTTCTTCGCTCGCGCTTGCCCTCGGCAGCGCACCGATGGGGACGCTGCTGGTGCTGCGCCGCATGAGCCTGGTGGGCGACGCGATGGGCCACGCGCTGCTGCCGGGTGCCGCCGTCGGCTTCGTGCTGGCGGGGCTCTCGCTGCCGGCGATGAGCATCGGCGGCTTCTTCGCGGCGCTGGCGGTGGCGCTGGCCGCGGGCTGGGTCGCGCGGGCCACGTCGCAGCGCGAGGACGCGAGCTTCGCCGCTTTCTACCTGATCGCGCTGGCGCTCGGGGTGCTGCTGGTGTCGGTACACGGCAGCAGCGTCGACCTGATGCACCTGCTGTTCGGCAGCGTGCTGGCCGTGGACGACGCGGCGCTGCTGCTCGTCGTGAGCGTGGCCAGCGTCACCCTCGTCGTGCTCGCCGCGATCTACCGCCCGTTGGTGGTCGAGTGCCTCGACCCGGGCTTCCTGCGCAGCGTCGGCGGACGCGGCGCGCTCGTGCATGGCGCCTTCCTGGTGCTGACCGTCGCGAACCTGGTGGCAGGCTTCCAGGCGCTCGGCACCCTGATGGCGGTCGGCCTGATGATGCTGCCCGCCACGGCCGCGCGCTTCTGGGCCGCCGAGGTCTGGAGCCTGGCGCTCGTCGCGGCGCTGATCGCCGCCTTCTCCGGCTTTGCCGGCCTGCTGCTCTCCTACCACGCCCAGTGGCCCTCGGGCCCCGCGATCGTGCTGGTGGCCGGCGGCGCCTACCTGGTTTCCGTCGCCGCGGGTCCGCGCGACGGCGTTCTCTGGCGCCTCTGGCGCCGCTCCCACCTCAGTCACTGAAGAAACATGAATCCTTCCCGCCGATCCTCGATCGCCGCGCTGCTCGCGCTGGCCACCACCGTTCCCGCATGGGCGCAGAAGTCGCCACGGCCCCTGCGCGTGGTGGCGAGCTTCTCGATCCTGGCCGACATGGTGCGCGAGGTCGGCGGCGATGCGGTCGAGGTCAGCGCGCTGGTCGGGCCCGATGCCGACGCCCATGTGTTCAGGCCCAGTCCGGCCGATGCACGCCGCATCGCAGCCGCGGATCTCGTCGTGGTCAACGGCCTGGGCTTCGAAGGCTGGCTCGATCGGCTGGTCCGGGCCTCCGGATACCGCGGCCCCACCGTGGTGGCGAGCGAAGGCATCGCCACGCGCAAGCTCGGTCGCGGCATCGACCCGCACGCCTGGCAAGACCTCGCGAACGCGCGGCGCTACGTGGAGAACCTGCAACGGGCCCTGGCGCAGGCGCGGCCCGAGCAATCACCGCAGTTCGAGCGGCGCGCTGCCGAGTACATCGGGCGCCTCGATGCGCTGGCGCGCGAGATTCGCGCGCGCTTCGACGGCATCTCGGTGCACTCGCGCCGCGCCATCACGTCACACGATGCCTTCGGTTATTTCGGCGCTGCGTACGACGTCCGCTTTTTCGCACCGCGGGGCATGAGCACCGAGAGCGAGGCCTCGGCCGCCGCCGTGGCCCGGCTGATCGACCAGATACGCAAGGAGAAGGTGCGCGCGGTGTTCGTGGAGAACATCTCCGATCCACGCCTCGTCGAGCGCGTGGCGCGCGAAGGCGGCGTTCACGTGGGCGGTCGCCTCTATTCCGATGCACTCTCGTCGCCCGGCACCGAGGCCGACACGTACCTGAAGCTCTTCGCGCACAACGCGCGGACCATCGCCGACGCGCTCTCGCGAGGCCAGCAATGAGCCGTTCGTTCAACCTCAGCGAGCACATCCCATTTCGCGCTGCAGGCCAGGTAAGCAGGCCGCAGCCCATTGCCATGCTGGCTGCCACGATGTGCCTGTGCATGACCCAGGCCCAGGCGCAGACGGAAGACACGCCAGCGGCGCTCGGCACGGTCACGGTCACCGGCACCCGCGAGCGCGCCTACCGTTCGGTGGTCGCGCCGACCGCGAACAAGAGCGACACCACGGTCAAGGAAATCCCCTTCTCGATCCAGACGGTCACGCGCGAGCTGATCGAGGACCGCGGCGTCACCACCTTCGGTGAAGCCGTGCGCACGGTGCCGGGCGTGACGCCGCAGGTCGGCTGGGGCGGCAGCAACGATCGCTTCCGGTTGCGCGGCTTCGCGACCTCGGCCAACCTCAAGAACGGGTTTCGCCGCAGCGTGTTCGCGCCGGTCGACGAGCTCGCCAACATCGAGCAGATCGAGGTGCTCAAGGGTCCGGCTTCGGCGCTGTACGGCCGCTTCGAGCCCGGCGGCGTGGTCAACCTCGTCACCAAGAAACCGCAGGACCGGGCCCGCACCGGCTTCGAGCTCACCGCCGGCAGCGACGACTTCTACCGCGCCACCTTCGACAGCACCGGCCCGCTGGGCGACACGTTGCGCTATCGGCTGACGGGATCGTGGCAGGACAACAAGAGCTTTCGCGACTTCGTGGGCGCGCGCACGGCCTTCGTGTCGCCGGTCTTCCAGTGGCAGCTCGGCGCCCGCACGCGCCTGACGGCCGAACTCGAACTCGGCCGGCGCAACGGCTCGTTCGACCGCGGCTTCGGCAACAGTCCGCTGTTCCTGCGGGTGCCGATCCACACCAACTACGCGGAGGCCGACGCGCGCCTGAAGAACGAAAGCGCGCTCGGCTCCCTGGTGCTCGAACACCGCTTCGACAGCGGCTGGGACCTGCGCACGGGCGTGCAGGCCTCGTCCGCCAAGACCGACGCGCTCTGGTATCCGTATGGCTTTCAGGCGCTCAGCGGCGAAGATGGCCTCGATCCCCAGGTCAACCGCCGCAAGCAGCGCAGCATCGACGAGCAGACCGACGTGACGCTGATGGCCGAGATCTCACGGCGCTTCGAAACCGGCGCGCTGAAGCACCGCGTGCTGCTGGGCATCGACGCGAATCGCGACCGATGGGATTTCACGGCGGACGCGAACCTCGGTCCGTTCGGCTTTCCCACGAACCTGCCGATCAGCCTGTACCGGCCGGTCCACGGCACCACGGTGGGGGGCCCGCTGCAGCCCTACGACGCGTCGAACTACAAGAGCCGCAACGTGGGGCTCTACGCCCAGGACGAACTGCAGCTCGGTTCGCAGTGGCGGCTGCTGCTGGGGCTGCGCTACGACCGCTCGCGCACCCAGGCCCGTGCGCAGTACCTGCCGGTGTCCGGCACGCTCGTGCGCTCCGACGACGCGGTGTCCCCGCGCGCGGGCCTGACCTGGACGCCTTCGGCGGCAGCTTCGTTCTATGCGAGCTGGTCGAAGTCGTACCTGACCGAGCCTTTCAACGGCATGCTGCGCGACGGCGCCCTGCCCGCGCCTTCGCGCGGCAGCCAGGTCGAGATCGGCACCAAGCTGAGCCTGCTCGACGGCCGGCTCGAGCCGACGCTCGCGGTGTTCGACATCCGCCGCCGCAACGGCGTGGTGTCGGACCCCGACGACTTCAACTACGTCGTCCAGGTCGGCGAGCAGCGCAGCCGCGGCTGGGAGCTCGACGTGCCGTTCACCGTCACGCCGCAATGGCGGCTGCTGGCGAGCTACACCCAGCTCAAGGCCGAGATCAGCAAGGACAGCGACCCCGACATGATCGGCAAGCTGCTGGCCAACGCACCGCGCCGCAGCGCCAGCTTCTGGTCGACCTACGACTTCCGCGGTGCGGCCACGGGCCTGAGCGCGGGACTCGGCGCGATCTACGTCGGTGCACGCCAAGCCAACACCGGCAACACCTTCGTGCTGCCTTCCTATGTGCGCTGGGACGCCAACCTCGCCTACCGGTTCGGTGCGGCGCAGCGCTACAAGCTGCAGCTGACGGTCCAGAACATCGGCAACAAGCGCTACTACGACTCCGGCGGCGCCTTCGTGCCGACGTTCCCGGGCGCACCGCGCAGCATCATGGCCACCTTCGGCATGACGCTCTGATGGCGCTGCTTGCGCGAGGCCTGGCGGCCGGCTACGGGCGCACGACCTTGCTCGGCCCGCTGGACCTTAGCCTTCCGGCGGGTCGGCTGGTCTGCCTCATCGGTGCCAACGGCGCAGGCAAGTCCACGCTCATCCGCACGCTGTGCGGCATGCAGCCGGCACTCGCGGGCGAGGTCTGCATCGACGGCACGCCGCTTGCGGTGCTCTCGCCGGCCGCGCGGGCACGCAGCCTGTCCGTCGTCCTCACCGAGCGGGTGCAGGTCACGCTCATGACCGGCTACGAGCTCGCAAGCCTCGGCCGCTATCCGCACCTGGGCTGGAGCGGCCGCCTCGGCGCGCAGGACCATGACGCCGTGCGCGCGGCCCTGGCACAGGCCGGCGCTGTAGCGCTCGCGGATCGGCTGGTGTCCGAGCTGTCCGACGGCGAGCGCCAGAAGCTCATGATCGCGCGGGCGCTCGCACAGGAGCCCCGGCTGCTGGTGCTCGACGAGGCCACCGCCTTCCTCGACCTGCCGCGCCGCATCGAGACGATGCAGTTGCTGCTCGACCTGGCGCGCCGGCAACAAATCGCCGTGCTGCTGTCGACGCACGACCTCGAACTGGCGCTGCGCTATGCCGATACGCTCTGGCTCATCGACGGGCAGCGGCAGGTCCACGCGGGGGCGCCGGAGGACCTGGCGCTGAGCGGACTGCTCGGCGCCACCTTCGCGGCCGAGGGACTGGCTTTCGACCTGGAGCGCGGCGAACTGGTGGTCGGGCGCGGCGGCGATCGGCCCATCCGGCTCGAGGGCGACGGCATCCCGGCCGCATGGGCGCGCCGCGCGTTGCAGCGCGCGGGCTTCGTGATCGACGCGCAGGCACTGGACGCGGTGCATGCCATTGCCGAGCGCTACACGCTGCGGCCGGCCAAGGGCGAGCCCCGCCACTACCGCACGCTGGGTGCCCTGGTGGAAGGGCTGACGTTGCACACGCAGGCATCCGCATGAGAACTGCACGTGCGTCTGCGGCGTTCGGCTGCGCGGCGCTGCTGTCGGCCTGCATGCAGATCGCGCCGCCACCGCGCGCGCCCTGGCCATCGGTCGAGGTCGGCGAAGACGGCCCGGCCCGGAACCTGGACGCGGCCTGCGTCGCCGACTACCGCCCCGGCGTCGACTACTTTCCGCAGAAGACGCGCTTCACCCATTCGACCCAGCTGCAGGTCGAGTACGCGCCGCACTACAAGCGCGTGCGCTTCACGCCCAGCGTCGCGACCGGCGAAGTGATCGAGTTTCTCCTCGTGCAGTGCGGCACGCCCACGCCGCCGCACGGACCGCATGTGCCGGTGGTGGAGGTGCCGGTGCGGCGTTTGGTGACCGGCAACTCCGCCATGCTGGGCGCGCTCGACGAACTCGGCCTGGTGGATCGGCTGCACGGCTCGGAAAGCACGCGCGGCGCCACCGTGCCCGCCGTGCGCGAGCGCATCGCGCAAGGGCTGGTGCACGAGATGTCGGGCTACGGCCACGCGTCGATCGAACCGGTGATGGCCGTGCAGGCCGACGTCTACCTGAGCTTCTACTCGGCCTACCCGCAAGGCAATATGCACCCGCGCCTGTGGGAGCTCGGCGTGCGCGCCATCCCGCAGGCGGATCACCACGAACCGCATCCGCTCGGGCGCGCCGAATGGCTCAAGCTGCTGGCGCTGCTTTCGAACCGCGAGGCGCGCGGCGACGCGAGCTTCGCCGAGATCGCGGCGCAGTACGCGCATTGGAAGGCGGTCGCCGCGCAGGCGCGTTCGCGTCCGCGCGTGATGGCCGGGTTCGCGAGCAGCCGCGACACGATCGAGGCCTTCGGCGGGCGCAATCACCGCGCGCAACTGATCCGCGATGCCGGCGGCGAGTATGTGCTCGGCGACGATCCCCGAACCAGCAGCCTGGTCTACGAGCCGTTCGAGAAGGTGTATGCCCAGGGCGCGGATGCCCCGGTCTGGCTCGGCACGCTCGGCGGCCAGGCCGACCGCGAGACATTGGTGGCAGCGAATGCGCTGCACGGCTGGTTCGATGCCGTCGGCGCAGGGCGGGTGTACGCCTGGGACCGCGGCTACACGGGGGCATGGGCCTATCCGTACCAGGACCAGGGCATGACCCGGCCCCACATCCAGCTCGCCGAAGCCATCGGCGCCTTGCACCCGGAACTCGTCGACGACCAAGCCCCGGCCCCGGCCCAGTTCCTTCGCCGCCTGCCATGACCCCATCCTCTCTCGCACCCTCCCCCGCCGCGTCCCCGCGTGCGGCCTCGCCCGGCCGGCGCGCCCGGCGCTGGTTCCCCGCACTCGCGGTGCTGCTGGTCCTGCTGTTCGTGGCCGAGCTGTCGCTGGGCTCGGTCGCGATCCCTGTCGGTGCCATCCTCGAAATGCTCACCACCGGTTCGAACGGGCAGCAGGTCTGGCAGAACATCGTGCTGGGCTTCCGGCTGCCGCGCGCGCTCAATGCGCTGTTCTCCGGCGCCGCGCTGGGTGTGGCCGGACTGCTGCTGCAGACGCTGTTCCGCAATCCGCTGGCAGACCCGTTCGTGCTGGGCATCGTGCATGGCGCGCGGCTCGGCAGCGCGCTGCTCGTCACCTTCGCCGGCGTGGTCGGCAATGCCTTCCTGCTGCGCTACGGGCTGATCGGCGACGTCGGGCTGGCCGTGGCGTCGGTCTGCGGCTCCGCGGCCGTGCTGGGCCTGCTGGCCGTGCTGTCGCGCCGCGTGGGCACGGTCACGCTGCTGATCATCGGCCTGATGCTCGGCTACCTCGCCGTCGGACTGATCAGCGTGCTGATGCACTTCATCGACGAGACCCAGGCGCGGGCGTTCAAGGCCTGGGACGATGCGAGCTTCGCGGGTGCGACCTGGCAGCAGCTGCGCATCCTGATGCCCGGCATCGGCATCGGCCTCGGGGCCTGTGCATTCCTGGTCAAGCCGCTGAACGGGCTGCTGCTCGGCGAAAGCTACGCGGAGTCCATGGGCATGCCGGTCGCGCGCGTCAAGCGCAGCGCGCTCATCACCACCGCCTGGCTCAGTGGTCTGGTCGCGGCCTTCTGCGGTCCGGTCGCCTTTCTGGGCCTGGTGGCGGCGCAGCTCGCGCGAACGCTGATGCGCTGCGCGGACCACCGCGTCCTGCTGCCCGCGGCCGGGCTCGTCGGCGCCGTGCTGGGCCTGGCCGCCGACCTGGTGCTGCACCTGCCGTGGAGCCGCCACGTGTTCCACCTGAACGCGGTCATCGGCCTTGTGGGCGCGCCGTTGGCGCTGTACATGCTGTACCTCACCCGCGCACTGCACAAGGTCGACTAGAAGCGTTTCGCTTTCCGGACTTCGTGGGCGGCAGACAATACACGCGCACGTAACCCGACCCGAGGCGCATCATGGATCTACGTCAGCTCAGCTACTTCATCGCCGCGGCCGAGGAGCGCAACCTTGGCCGAGCGGCAGAGCGACTGCACATGTCGCAGCCACCGCTGACACGGCAGATCAAGGCACTCGAGGAACAGGTTGGCGCGCCGCTGTTCGAGCGCACGCCGCGAGGCATGTTGCTGACGCAGGCCGGCGAAGCGTTGCTGCAGGACGCGCGCGACATCTTCTCGCTGGTCGACCAGGCCACCGATCGCGCACGGCGCGCGGGCGACGGCACCACAGGACGCATCGACGTGGGGCTGCACGGCTCGGCGATGTTCGGCGTCGTGCCCCAAGTACTGACCCGCTTTTCGGACATGCACCCCGGGGTCGAGGTGTCGCTGCACCAGGGACAGACTCACCAGCAGGTCACCGCGATTCGCCAGCGCCGCATCCTGATCGGCTTCGAGCGCATGGTGCCAATGGACGATGACCTGGCCGTCGAACTCGTGGCGCGCGAACGCCTGCTGGTGGCCATGAGCAGCGCGCATCCGTTCGCCCAGCGCAGCGCCATCCCGGTGGCGCTGCTGCGCAACCAGCCGATACTGACCGCATCGTCGCGCTCGGCGCCGGCGATCACACTGCGCCTGTGCCGGGCGGCGGGTTTTGAACCGCGTTTTGCCGCTCAAGCCGGCGATCTCATCATGGCCACCATGATGGCAGGCATCAGTCGCCAACTCGCACTGGTGCCGGAGTCCATGACCAACCTGCGGCTGCCGGGCGTGACCTACCTGCCGCTCGAAACCGCAGGCGAGCCGGCGCACATGGAAGTGCACTGCTTCTATCGCAAGGAGGAGGCATCTCCGGTGCTGCAACGCATGCTGGAGGTCGTGCGCGCGTTCGCTGGCGACGCCGTGCCTTTGGCCGATCGAAGCGCGGTAAACCCTTAGCCGGCAGCCCCCGATACCGCCAAGGTATCGCTCCGATCCAATTTGGAATTGGACAGCGCGGCCGTACGACTCGAGACTCCGCCGCATGATCACGTTCGCAGTTATCGGCATCGACCACCGGCACGTCTTCCACCTCATCGAGGGCCTGCTCCAGGCCGGTGCAACTTGCGCAGGCTACCTGTCCGCTACCTCAGACCCGCGCGTTCTCGACGGCGTGCGCAGGCGCTTTCCTCAGCTCGAAGAATGCGAAAGTGCCGATGAGCTGCTGCAGAACCCGGCCATCGACCTGATCGTCACCGCCGGCGTGCCGTCGGAGCGTGCCCAGATCGCGATCACCGCGATGAAGCATGGCAAAGACGTACTCACCGACAAGCCTGGCGTGGTCAGCGCCGAGCAGTTGGCGCAGGTCGAAGCCACCGTGCGCGACACCGGACGGCTCTACGCGATCTGCTTTTCGGAGCGGATGATCGTGCCCTCGGTCGCGACGGCACAGCGGCTGATTGCAGACGGCGCCATCGGCCGAGTCATCCACACGCTGGGCATGGGCCCGCATCGGCTGAACCAGGGCATCCGCCCCGCGTGGTTCTTCGACAAAGCCAGCAGCGGTGGCATCCTGGCCGACATCGCGTCGCACCAGATCGACCAGTTCCTGGTGCTGACTGGATCGAGCGACGCCGAGGTCAGCTTGGCCAGCGTGGCGCACTTCGGCCGCACGACGACGGCGGACTTCGAGGACTTTGGCGAAGTCGCGCTGGTTTCGCGCGACAACGGCGCGCGAGGCTACGTGCGCGTCGACTGGTTCACGCCCGACGGCATGCCGGCCTGGGGCGATGGCAGGCTCTTCATCACGGGCACCGAAGGCTCGATCGAACTGCGCAAGTACATGGACATCGAGGGCCGCGCCGGGACCGACCATCTCTTTCTGGGCGACCGCACCGGCACCCGCCACATCGACTGCACGAGCGAGCCGATCACCTTTTTCACCAAGCTGGTCGAAGACATCGAGCGCCGTACACAAACCGCCATCCCACATGCACACAGCTTCACGGTGAGCCGGCTGGCGCTCGAGGCGCAAGCCAAAGCCGAAGGCAGAGCCGGCGCACAGGTGGAGAGTGCGCGATGACGCGACTCGGCGTTGGCCTGATCGGCCTTGGTCCGGGCTCGGAACCGCACCTGGCCGCCTTGCGCGAGCTGCAAGATCGCGTCGACCTGCGTTGGGCCTTTTCGCACAGCGACCCGGCGAAGGCCGAAGGCAAGGTGCCCGCCCACACGCGGTTGACCAACGACCTCGCGCAGGTGCTGCAAGATCCCGAGGTGCGGCTCGTGATCGTCTCCACGCCCGCGCACACCCACCTGACCATCGCGGGTCAGGCCCTTGCGGCGGGCAAGCACACCTTGGTCGAGAAGCCGCTGGACGTGAGCCTGGCCAAGGCCGAAGCGCTGGTCCGCCTCGCAGCAGCCACGGACCTGTGCTTCGGCGTGGTGCTGCAGCACCGCTTCCGGCCCGGCGCAATCCGGCTGCGGGAGTTGATCGCG
Organism: Variovorax sp. Soil_C_19; assembly: GCF_057657255.1. Lineage (NCBI taxonomy): Bacteria > Pseudomonadati > Pseudomonadota > Betaproteobacteria > Burkholderiales > Comamonadaceae > Variovorax > Variovorax sp. Soil_C_19. Next base: position 189,359 of record NZ_JBDGIV010000007.1, read on the forward strand.
TCATCGGCACTCGGCGTGCTGCAGGCAGGCGTGCTGCAGATCCCCTGGTGGCGCTCGCAGGCCGGCTACTACGACCAGCCCGGGCGCGGCTCGGTCGCACGCGATGGCGGTGGCGTGCTGTTGACGCAGGCCGTGCATGCACTGGACCTGTTCCGCAGCCTGGTCGGTGTGCGCGACGTGATCGCCTCGCAGGTGCGCACGACCGACATCCACCGCATGGAAACCGAAGATTTCGCGGCGGCGCTGCTCACCCTGGGCAACGGCGCACCCGGCGTGCTGATGGCCACGACCGCGATGTACCCGGGGCGGGCCGAGTCGCTCGAACTCATCTTTGCCCGGGCCACAGCATCGCTGGTGGGCGGAACCCTGCGCGTGCAGTACCACGATGGGCGCACCGAGCTCGTCGAAGGCGAGGCCAAGTCGGGCAGCGGCGACTCGATCATGGATTTTTCGCCAGCGGCGCATTTGGCGCTGCACAGGGATTTTCTTGACTCAATCGCCGAAGGCCGGGCCCCCGCCGTCAACGGCGACGAGGCGTTGCTGACGCACCGGCTCATCGACAAGATCATCGTGGCCGCCGCCTTCGAACCCAGTTCCCCCAACCATAAGCAGAGGCAAATATGAAGACATGGACAACGTTGGCACTCGTGTTCGCGACTTTCGCGTGCACCACTGGCGCGGCAACCGCGGCGGACGACTTTCCGAACAAGCCGATCAAGATCGTGGTGCCCTATGCGCCCGGTGGCACCACCGACGTGCTGGCCCGGCTGCTGGGCCAGCGTATGGCAGCTGACCTGGGGCAGGCCGTCGTCATCGACAACCGGCCGGGCGCAGGCGAAGCGATCGGCGCCGGCGTCGCAGCCAAGTCCCCGGCCGACGGCTACACACTGTTGCTGTCGACCATGACGACGCAGGCCATCAATCCCGTCCTGTACCCAAAACTCAGCTTCGACGCATCGAAAGAGCTGACCGCCGTGGGTCGCGTGGCCGACGTGCCCGCCATGATTGCGGCGAACCCTTCTGTGCCGGCCACCAACATGGCCGAGTTCTTGGGCTACCTCAAAGCCAATCCGGGGCGCAACTTCGCGTCCCCCGGCGCGGGCACGCCGAACCATCTGGCGACTGAGCTGTTCAAACGGGCCGCGGGCGTGAACGTCACGCACATTCCTTACAAGGGTGGCGCGCCGGCCGTGCAGGACCTGATGGCGGGGCAAGTGGATTTCATGCTCATCCTCGCACCGGAAGCCATGCCGTACGTGAAGTCCGGAAAGCTGAAGAGCATTGCAATGACGACACTACAGCGCTCGCCCATGTTCCCCGGCTTGCCGACCGTGGCCGAATCGGGCATCAAGGACTTTGAGCTTGTTGTCTGGTACATCCTCCTTGCACCCACCGGCACGCCAAAGGACGTCGTCGCTCGCTTGAACAAGAGCCTGAACACCACGCTGAACGACAGCGCGATGAAGACCAAGCTCGCCGAACTGAGCATTCAGCCGACCGGCGGGACCACGGAAGACGCAACGGCCTTTGCGAACAAGGAGGCGGCGAAATGGAAACGGGTCATCGAGGAGTCGAACATCAAGATCGACTAAGAGCAGGCGCAGTTGCGACGCGTTGAACGGCGAAGGTATCGCCGCGAGCAGCATCATCCGACGGGGTTCGAGTTTCTCAGATCTGCAGGTTCACCTGCACCTTCGGCCCGCCGGCCGACGACTGCGCGACCGTGACCGCGCGCCCGTCGATGCGCTGGAAATGCAGCTCCACGCGCGCATCGCCCACGCGCAAATGCCTCAGATGCAGGTGGTCGATGTCGCTCGGCAGCCGCGGCTGCACGATGTTCACCTGGCCGCGGATGCCGTCGACCTCGAGTCCGAGGCAGGCCTGCAGCAGCATGAACACCGACCCCGCCGCCCAGGCCTGCGGCAGGCACGCCACCGGGTACGCAATCGGCGGATCGCCGGGCTGGCGATCGAAGCCGCAGAACAGTTCGGGCAGCCGCATGCCGAAGTGGGCGGCCGACTCGAACAGGTTGTCGAGGATGCGCACCGCCCCCTCGCGCTCGCCGTAGCGCGCCATGCCGGCCGCGCACAGCGCCACGTCGTGCGGCCACACCGAGCCGTTGTGGTACGACATCGGATTGAAGCGCACGGCCTCGTTGGGCAGCGTGCGGATGCCCCAGCCCGACGCGAAGGCCGGCGAGAGCAACTCGCGGCCGACGGCGCGCGCCCGCTCGCCGGCCGGGAGCCCCGCGAACAGCAGGTGCCCTGCATTGGAGGCTCGCACGCGGCAGGGCTGGTTCGCACCGTCGATGGCGAGCGCATAGAACTGCGGCCCGTCGAGCCAGAAGCGGCGCTCGACGGCTTCGCGCAGGGCCTCGGCACGTTCGCGCCAGCGCGCAACGCCGGGGTCGTCGCGCCACTCGGCAATGAAGGCCATGCCAAGCAAAGCCGAATAGGCATAGCCCTGCACCTCGACCAGCGCGATCGGGCCTTCGGGGGTGCGGCCGTCGGCATGGAAGATCGAATCGTGGCTGTCCTTCCAGCCCTGGTTGACGAGGCCGCTGGCCTCGCCGCGCTGATAGGCGAGCAGGCCGTCGGGATGGCGCGCCATGTTGCGCTCCATCCATTCGCAGGCGGCGCACAGCGCACCCCAGATGCGGTCGATGGTCGCGCGGTCGCCGGTGCGCTGCGCATAGGCGCCGGCCAGCGCCACGAAGAGCGGCGTGGTGTCGACGCCGCCGTAGTACTGGCCGAACGGCAGTTCATCGACCGCGGCCATCTCGCCCTTGCGGGTCTCGTGCATGATCTTGCCGGGCTCGGCATCGCGAAAGCTCGACGTCTGCTGCGCCTGGCGCGCCGCGAGAAACTCGAGCACGCCCTGCGCGAGCCGCGGATCGATCCACAGCGTCTGCAATGCCGTGACGATCGCATCGCGGCCGAAGGGCGTCGAGAACCACGGGATGCCCGCATACGGATAGGGCCCGGTCGGAAGGTCCGTCGTGAGCAGCGCGAGGTCGGCACGCGAGCGGTCGAGCCAAGCCTGGAACAGGCGCCCCGAGGCCTCGAGCCGGGCGCCGCGCCGCTGGCGCGCGCGCATGCGCCAGCGGGCGAGCACCCCGGCCTCCCTGAAGCGCTCGGCGCTCGGCGTGGCGGGTTCTGCGCCCACCTCGACGAACAGCGTCCAGTGGCCATGCGCGGCGAGCGGCACACCGAACTCGGCGCTGCCCGCATCGAGGCGCCGCGGCAGTTGCGAGAAGTCGATGCAGGCACGGCGCAGCACGCCGTCGAGCCCCTGGTAGCGCAGCGCCACGCCCTGCGCGCGCAGTTCGGGCGTGCCGAACTCGCCGCGCCGCGCGCGCTGTTGTCCGCGCACCTCGAACATGTCGCGGAAGTCGGCGCCGAACTGCAACGCGAGCGGCGCCTCGGCCGGTTGGTCGCCGTAGTTGACGAGCCGGATGCGCTCGAACAGCCGCGCGTTCCAGAGAAAGCGCTTGCGCTCGATGTGGATCACGCCCTGCGGCATCGAGGTCGATCCGAGCACCGGCAGCGGCCGGTTGGTGAGATCAGCGGTGAAGAAGACATTGTCGGCGCCCACGCCGCTCGACAGCAGCGACGGCCTCGCGCCGTCGAGCCGCAGCACGAAGCTCGAGAGCATGCGCATGTCGTCGTGGAACAGGCCGTCGACACCACCGCCGACATCGCCGTGCGCATCCATCACGAAGTAGGTGTCGCCCTCCTTGAGCACGAAGGCATGGTGCACGGCGCGCTCGGGCGCGGCTTCGGCCTGTTCGGTGGCAGCCACTTCGGCATTCATCGCTAGGCGGCCTCCTTGTAGAGCCGGTGCTGCGGCGGCAGCACGCCGCCGCCCACGAGCCGCAGGTACTGCTCGACGTAGGCGCTGGCCATCGCGCGGGCCGAGAAGCGTTGCTCGAAGGCCTGGCGCACGCGCCTGCGGTCGAGCCCGCCGATCGCATGCACCGCCTCGACGGCCTCCGCTTCGCTCTCGACGATCCGGCCGCTGATGCGCTCCTCGATCACCTCCGGCACCGAGCCGCAGCGCCAGCCGATCACCGGCGTGCCGCAGGCCATCGCCTCGATCATCACCAGGCCGAAGGGCTCGGGCCAGTCGATCGGGAACAACAGCGCGCGCGCACCGCCGAGGAACGCGGCCTTGTCCGCATCGCCGATCTCGCCGACAAACTCGATCAGCGGATGGTTCAGCAGCGGGCGGATCACCTGCTCGAAATAGCGCGCGTCGGCCGCATCGACCTTGGCCGCGATCTTGATCGGCAGGCCCGCGCGCCTCGCGATCTCGATCGCGCGGTCGGGCCGCTTCTCGGGCGAGATGCGACCGAGGAACGCGAGGTAGCCGGCGGGCTCGGGCGAGAAGGCGTAGGGCGTCTCGTCGAGCCCGTGCGGAATGGTCGCGAGCCAGTTCGCAAACGGCAGCGGCTTGCGCTGGTGCCTCGAGATCGAGACCAGCGGATAGCGGTTCCAGCGCATGTAGGCGCCGGGCAGGTCGGCGATATCGAGGCGACCGTGCAAGGTGGTGAGCGTGCGTTCCGCCATGTCCTCGAAGAACGGGAAATGCAGCAGGTCGACATGGAAATGCAGCACGTCGAACTCGTGCGCACGTCGTCGCACCTCGTGCAGCATGCTCAGGTGGCTGGCCAGATCGGACTTGAGCGGGGCCGGATCGAGCCGCAGGGCCTGGGCACGCATCGGCGCGAGCCTGGCCCGGGTCTCGGTGTCGGCCGAGGCGAACAGCGTCACCTCGTGGCCCTGATCGACCAGGGCATTGGCCAGGTGGGCGACGACCCGTTCGGTGCCGCCGTAGAGCCGCGGCGGCACGGCTTCGTAGAGAGGGGCGATCTGCGCGATCTTCATCGTCAAGACAATCTCCTCGCAAGGGAATGAATGGACAAGAAACAAGGCGGAGAAAGGAGGCGTGCGACGCCACGCGCCGAGCTTCCGGGCGGCTATTTTGCGACGGCCGCGCGGGATTTCAAGAGCCGCTTTTCGGCCGTGCGCCGCTTGCGCGCAGCGCGCGCTTGCCCTAGATTTTTTATGGCAAGTGCAAGGAGGTTTTCTCGAATGAACATTCTCGAAACCGTGGCCGACCAGTCCGATGCGATGGGGCTGCCGCTCTATGCGGTGACCGTCACCGCCGTGGCGCGCGAAGAGGCGCCCGCATTGCTGTCGCTGCACTGGCACGGCTTCTTCCGCCAGACCCCGCTGCGCCTGCCAGGCGTCGAACTGCCGGTGCGTCCGGTGCCGCAGTCGATGGCGCAGGTCGACCTGTCACCGGGGCCGCCGGGCCTGTTCGACGAACTCGAGCGCTCGCTGCTCGAGGCCGCATGGCAACTCGGCGCCTGGGACGTCGAACGCATCGAGCGGCCGGCTTGGTGGCGGCTGGGCGCGCCCGCGACCGAAGTCAGCGACGGCCGGCGCGCGTTCGGCTACTACGACGACGACGGCGCGAACGATTCAAGCAGCAGCAGTGCACATGTGATTGCCGAGGCGCCCGACCGCGAGGCGCTGATGCGCCTGGCCGCGCACCGCGGCTACCTGCGCTGGCTGTTCCGTCCGCGCAAGCACGGCCTCTGGGCTGCCGTGGCAGACGATGACGACGCCACGCTCGACGACAGCGGCGGCCGTCCGCTGCCCTGCCCGGTCATGCCGCAGCCGCCGCATGCCGACGCGGCGTCGCACCGCACCGTCTACCGGCTCGGCCGCGCGGACCGCATCGTGCTCGGCGGTCGCTGAAAAAAATCGTCACAAAAATTTTTGGCGCGCGGGGCCTTGAAGCGCCGCGAAGGCGCCCATAGCTCTCGCGCGCCGGCACTTCGGTGCCGGGGGAACGAACCCATTGCCGCACCGGCCGCACGCCGGCGCGGGGTTCTCTTTTTTGATGACCTGCATCGCTTAGGAGATTGAACATGAAACTTCATCCTCTCTACGACCGGGTGATCGTCAAGCGGATCGAACAGCAGCGCAAGACGGCTTCCGGCATCGTGATTCCCGACTCGGCGGCGGAGAAGCCCGAACAGGGCGAGGTGCTCTCGGTGGGCCAGGGCAAGCTGCTCGCGGACGGCACGCTGCGCCCCCTGCACCTGAAGGCCGGCGACCAGGTGCTGTTCGGCAAGTACGCCGGGCAGACGGTCAAGGTCGACGACGAGGAACTGCTGGTGCTGCGCGAGGACGACGTCCTTGCCGTCGTCGAGAGCAGCAGCAGCGACCGCGGCGGCCTCAAGCGCGTCGCCTGACATCCCGAAAAACCTATCGTTGTGACACGAGGAGTGATGAACACATGACTGCCAAGGACGTCCGATTCCATGACAACGCCCGCCAGCGCATCGTCGCGGGCGTGAACATCCTGGCCGACGCGGTGAAGGTGACGCTCGGCCCGAAGGGTCGCAATGTGCTGCTCGAGCGCAGCTTCGGCGCGCCGACCATCACCAAGGACGGCGTGTCGGTGGCCAAGGAGATCGAACTCGCCGACAAGTTCGAGAACATGGGCGCGCAGATCGTGAAGCAGGTGGCCTCGAAAACGGCCGACGTGGCCGGCGACGGCACCACCACTGCCACCGTGCTCGCACAGGCCATCGTGCAGGAGGGCATGAAGCACGTGGCCTCGGGCATGAACCCGATGGACCTCAAGCGCGGCATCGACAAGGCCACGGCCGCCGTGTTGGAGGAACTGCGCAAGCTCTCCAAGCCGATCTCCACGGGCCGCGAGATCGCGCAGGTGGCCGCGCTCTCGGCCAATGCCGACGAGGCGATCGGCAAGATCATTGCCGACGCGATGGAGAAGGTCGGCAAGGAAGGCGTGATCACGGTCGAGGACGGCAAGTCGCTCGACAACGAGCTCGACGTGGTCGAGGGCATGCAGTTCGACCGCGGCTACATCAGCCCTTACTTCATCAACGACCCCGAGAAGCAGGTCGCGCACCTCGACGATCCGCTCGTGCTGCTGCACGACAAGAAGATCTCCAACATCCGCGAACTGCTGCCGGTGCTCGAGGCCGCGGCCAAGGCCGGCAAGCCGCTCCTGATCGTGGCCGAGGAGGTCGAGGGCGAAGCGCTCGCGACGCTGGTGGTCAACTCGATGCGCGGCGTGCTCAAGGTCGCGGCCGTGAAGGCGCCGGGCTTCGGTGACCGCCGCAAGGCGATGCTCGAGGACATCGCGGTGCTCACGGGCGCCACGGTCATCTCGGAAGAGACCGGCAAACAGCTCGACAAGGCCACGCTCGAGGACCTGGGTCGCGCCAAGCGCGTCGAGGTGCACAAGGAGAACACCATCATCATCGACGGCGCGGGCGACCAGGCGCACATCGACGCACGCGTGAAGTCGATCCAGGCGCAGATCGAGCAGGCCACGAGCGACTACGACCGCGAGAAGCTGCAGGAGCGCGTGGCCAAGCTCGCGGGCGGCGTGGCCGTGATCCGCGTCGGCGCCGCAACCGAGGTCGAGATGAAGGAAAAGAAAGACCGCGTCGACGATGCGCTGCATGCCACGCGCGCGGCCGTCGAGGAAGGCATCGTGCCAGGCGGCGGCGTGGCGCTGCTGCGTGCGCGCGCTGCGCTCGCCGAGCTGAAGGGCGCCAACGCCGACCAGGATGCGGGCATCCGCATCGCGCTGCGCGCGCTCGAGGCGCCGCTGCGCGCGATCGTCGCGAACGCCGGCGTCGAACCCTCGGTGGTGGTGGCCAAGGTGCTCGAGGGCAAGGGCAACCACGGCTACGACGCGTCGACCGGCGAGTACGGCGACCTGGTCGCGCTCGGCGTGGTCGACCCGACGAAGGTCACGCGCACCGCGCTGCAGAATGCTGCGTCGATCGCAGGCCTCATCCTCACGACGGACGCGACGGTGGCCGAGCTGCCGAAGCCCGCCGAAAAGGCGCCGGCAATGCCGCCGGGCGGTGGCATGGACTTCTGAGTCCGCTTCGTCGCGTCGCTCTTTTTCTCCAAGGGCCAAGCGGCGTCCCGGCAGGGGCGCCGTTTTTTTTCAGCTTGCCGCCTTCGGCATCCACGTATCCAATCCGCTTTTTGGGAGACGCCATGACAGACACATCGAACGACACCGGCCCGTCCGGCGGCCGGCTGCACGGCAGGACCGCGCTGGTCACCGGCGCGGCACAGGGCATCGGCAAGGCCATTGCGCTGCGGCTGGCGCAGGAAGGCGCCGACATCGTGCTGCACGTGCGCAGCGACGACGACCGCGCGCGCGAAGCGGCGCGAGAGATCGAGGCGCTGGGGCGCGCCTGCGAAGTGGTGGCCGCCGACATGGCCGACACGGCGGCCGTGCGCCAAGTGATGCCGCGCGCACTCGCGCGCTTCGCGGCCGTCGACATTCTCGTCAACAACGCCGGCATCGAGCGGCATGCGAGCTTTCTGGAGGCGAGCGAAGAAGACTACGACGCGGTGCTCGACGTGAACCTCAAGGGCCCGTTCTTCCTGATGCAGGCGTTGGCGAAAGCCCTGGCAGCCGCAGGCCGCCCGGGTCGCGTGATCCACATCAGCTCGGTGCACGAGGAGCTGCCCTTTCCCAACTTCACGGCCTACTGCGCAAGCAAGGGCGGCCTGAAGATGCTGATGCGCAATGCCGCGATCGAACTCGCGCCGCTCGGCATCACGGTGAACAACGTGGCGCCCGGTGCGATCCGCACGCCGATCAATGCGAAGCTGCTCGACGATCCCGCGAAGCTGCAGCGCCTGCTGGGCCAGATTCCGCTCGGGCGCATGGGCGAGCCGGTCGATGTGGCGGGCGCGGTGGCGTTCCTCGCCTCGGACGACGCGCGCTACATCACGGGCAGCAGCATCGTCGTCGATGGCGGACTGCTGTGGAACTACCAGGAGCAGTAGCAGCAGCCTGGGGCCGTCAGCCGAAGAACAGCCACCCGGCGGCCGCCGCAAGCCCCACCACGAGCACCGGCGAGAGGCGCGCATAGACGAGCAGGCCGAAGGCGGCCAGCGCCAGCGCGAAGTCGGCGCGGCCGTGAATGGCGCCGGTCCACACCGGGTCGTAGAGCGCCGACAGCAGGATGCCGACCACGCCCGCATTGACGCCGGCCATGGCCGACTGGACGGACGTGCGCTGGCGCAGCGCATCCCAGAACGGCAAGGCGCCCACGACCATCAGGAAGCCCGGCAGGAAGATCGCCACCAGGAACAGCATTCCGCTGGCCCAGCCCGGAACCGGCCCCTGCATCACGGCCCCGAGGTAGGCCGCGAAGGTGAAGAGCGGGCCAGGCACCGCCTGCGCCGCGCCGTAGCCCGCGAGGAAGTCGGCATTGCTCACCGCACCGGCGGGCACGAGCGTGGACTGCAGCAGCGGCAGCACCACATGCCCGCCGCCGAAGACCAGCGCACCAGCGCGGTAGACGCCGTCGACCAGCGCCCAGAGTGAGGAGCCGCTGGCCGCGGCCAGCAGCGGCAGCCCCACGAGCAGCACGGCGAACAGTGCCAGCGCGACGACGCCGGCGCGCCGCGTCACGCCATAGCCGATGTGGCTCGGCGCCTGCGACTGCGACTGCTTCAACAACCACCAGCCGATCAGGCCGCAGACGAGGATCGCGCCGACCTGGGCGAGCGCCGACGGCAGCAGCAGCGTGAGCAGCGCGGCGAAGATCGCGAGGCCGGCGCGCGGCCGGTCGGGGCACAGCGATTTCGCCATGCCCCAGACCGCCTGCGCGACCACCGCCACGGCCACCACCTTGAGCCCGTGCACGGCACCCGAGGCGGCGACGTTGCCGTAGCGCGAGATGCCGTAAGCGAACGCGATCAACGCAAAGGCCGAAGGCAGCGTGAAACCGGCCCAGGCCATCAGCGCGCCGAGCCACCCGGCGCGCGAGAGGCCGAGCGCCATGCCCACCTGGCTGCTTGCGGGTCCGGGCAGGAACTGGCACAGCGCCACCAGGTCGGAATAGCTGCGGTCGTCGAGCCAGCGGCGCCGCTCGACGAACTCGGTGCGAAAGTAGCCGAGGTGCGCGATCGGCCCGCCGAACGAAGTCAGGCCGAGCCGAAAGAAGGCCCACAGCACTTCGAACGGCCCGCCGGGGCGGCGGGCGGTACGAGCGGGTTCGGGAAGTGAAGAGGAAGAGGTTGGATCGGGGAGTTTCATTGCAGCTGGCACGTTCTTCGCGGGCAGCGCACCCTGCTGTCCGCCCGGCCCTGCGCATTGTGAGCGCGAATCGCCCGTCCCGGTCCCTGCCGGATCAGCCGGGATCCCGGCCGCCGTTTCGCTCTGCCTCTTCCTCGAGCGCACTGCCGCCGGTCGACTCCGACACGTCGATGTCCTCGCTGTCCTCGCGCGTCGGAGATCGCCTCTCGGTCTTTGGGGGCGCGGGTGCCGGCGAATGTGGCTGCGAAGCGGCCCCATCGCTCGGCTGGGTCGAAAGCGGATCGTTGTTCATGTCGCAGCTCCTGATTGCGGCAAGCTACGTCGGTCGGCGATGGGCGCGTGTAGGTCTGCGCCTCGCCGTGGCTGCGCTCCAGGCACGCATACCGCATCTCCCTCGGCCTCGCCTGCGCCTGCGCCTTCGGTTCGGGCTAGCACTTGCCCGGCCCGGTGGTCATCCAGGTCCTCGGATCTGTTCGACGCGTCCGGGCAGTCCGGCGCTGCGATCCGGCTGTCTCGACACTGGACCGAAGCTGCAAGCCGGCGCAAGCGCATCAAAGCGTGCTCCCATGCTGCCGATCTGCCGTGCTCCCCCGTTCTGACGGCCGGGCTGCGCCTCGCACCTATCAACACTGCCAGTTGCCCGGGACCACGCCGCAACGAACCATGTGACGTTTCGGCGGAAGGACCCATCATGCGCACGCTGCTGATCGACAATCACGACTCGTTCACCTACAACCTCTTCCAGTACCTGGCCGCGTGCAGCGGGCAAGTTCCGCTGGTCGTGAAGAACGACCAGATGAGCTGGGACGAAGTCGAACGGCTGGAATTCGACAACATCGTGATCTCGCCGGGTCCGGGACGCCCGCAGCGGCCCGCCGACCTGGGCATCTCCGCGGATGCGCTGCAGCGCTCGTGCAAGCCCGTGCTCGGCGTCTGCCTCGGCCACCAGGCCATTGCCCACCACTGTGGCGCCACGGTCGACCTCGCGGCCCGCCCTATGCACGGGCGACTCGACCGCGTCTCCCATGCCCAACGTGACCTGTTTCGCGGCATTCCCGACCGCTTCGAGGCGGTGCGCTACCACTCGCTCGCCGTCACGCAGCTGCCCGCGTCGCTGCAGCCATTGGCCTGGACCGCGGACGGCACGCTCATGGCGCTGCGCCATATCTCCCGCCCCTGGTGGGGCGTGCAGTTCCACCCGGAGTCGATCTGCACGGAATTCGGTGCCAGGCTGCTGCGGAACTTCCTCGAGCTGAGCGAAGAGTGGTGTGCCGAACTCGCGCGGCGCGAGGCAGTAGGCCATGTCGCGCCCGGTTCGCGCGCCGGCCTGTCACGACCTTTCTCGCTGCACGCGGACTGCATCGACAGTGCGGCGCGCGCGGAAAGCGTGTTCATTGCCGCGTTCTCCCAAAGCGAGACCTCGTTCTGGCTCGACAGCAGCCTGGCCGAGCCAGGACGGGCGCGCTTTTCGTTCATGGGCGATGCGTCGGGACCTCATGCCCAGGTGCTGACCTACTGGACCGCTCCACGCGAACTCCTGATACGCCGGGGAGCCGTCGTGCAGACGCGCAACGAAAGCATCTTCGACTATCTGCGTGACCATCTGCCGAACTCCCCGCCCGTGGGACCGAGTCTGCCATTCGAGTTCGCCGGCGGCTACGTGGGCTTTTTCGGCTACGAGCTCAAACGTGAACTCGAAGGTCAGTACCGGCATGACGCCACGACGCCGGACGCGGTGTGGCTCATGGCCGACCGGTTCCTCGCGTTCGACCATGCCGAGCAGCAGATCTGGATCGTCTGTCTCGACGAAGGCACGCCGTGCGAGGACAACCTCAGGTGGATGCACACCATGCACGAACTGCTCACGCGTGCGTCGCCCGCGGACATGCAGGAGGCCGCTCGGCAGGCGCCGCCGACGGGTGGTGCACAGGGATTGAAGCAGCTTCGGTGGCAGGTGGAACTACCCTCGTACCGCGACCTGATCCTGCGGTGCCAGCACGAGATCCTCCAAGGCGAGACGTACGAGGTCTGCCTGACCAATCAGCTCGTCGGCGAAGGTCGCATCGACTCGCTCGCGGTTTACCGCGTCCTGCGCGCACGCAATCCCGCGCCTTATGCGGCCTACCTGCGCACGGGCGGCTACGTTGTGCTCTGCGCCTCGCCCGAACTCTTCCTGCGCATCGGCAGCGACAGGACGGTCGACTCCAGGCCCATCAAGGGTACCGCGGCGCGCGGCGCGACGCCCGAGGATGACCTCGCCCTCGCCGAGGCGCTTCTCGCCGACGAGAAGACGCGCGCGGAAAACCTGATGATCGTCGACCTGCTGCGCAACGACCTCAACCGCGTCTGCGAGATCAACAGCGTGCACGTGCCCGGCCTGTTCGAAGTGGAGACCTACGCCACGGTCCACCAACTGGTCAGCACGATCAGGGGACGGCTGCACGAAGACCTCGGTGCAGTGGAATGCGTGCGTGCCGTGTTCCCGGGCGGCTCGATGACAGGTGCGCCCAAGGTACGCACGATGAAGATCCTCGATGAGCTGGAGGGCGCCGCGCGCGGCATCTACTCCGGCAGCCTCGGTTATCTTTCGCTCAACGGCACCGCCCAGCTCAACATCGTGATCCGCACGATCGTGGTTGCGAACGGCCTCGTCTCCATCGGCGCGGGCGGCGCGATCGTCGCGATGTCCGATCCGGACGAGGAGGTCGACGAGATCGTCCTCAAGGCCCGCGCGCCCTGGGACGCACTTCGGGAATGCGGCGCCCCGCTGGGGCCGACGCCGGGCACATCCCCACCCGACGAACGCGCGGGGGGTCCGTCGCTCGGTCCGGCCCCTCCGGACGACGCGGAACAGGCCGGAAACGACCCGCCATCCGGCCGTGGCTAGCGCGGCGGCGAACCGCCGGGGCGTGGCCCTCATGCTTGTAGCGATGGCGTGCTACATATCGAACGACACCTTCGTCAAGCTCATCGCCGACCGGCTTCCTCCGGGGCAGATCCTTGCCGTACGTGGCGCATTTGCGAGCGTCCTGGTGATTTCCGCCACTGCCCGCGCGTGGGGCGGCTGGCATCACCTCCTGCAGCCTGTCATGGGCGTGCGGTGCGCGCTGGAGGTGGCGACGGCGCTCGCCTCCGTCGTCGCGCTCTCGCTGGTGCCGCTGGCCGTCGTGACATCGCTCATGATGACCGCACCATTGCTCATTGCCATGGCCGCGATGGCGCTGCGATGGGAGCCATGGCGCAAATGGCGCGTGCTCGCCGCAGGAACCGGTCTTGCGGGAACCCTGCTTGTCGTCAGGCCATCGCTGGAGGTCGACGTTCCGACCGTCGGCATCGTCTGCGCGCTCCTGTGCGCCGTCTCCCTCGCCGCTCGGGACCTTGTGACCCGGCGCATGGCCGCCTCTATCCCCTCGGCGGCGATCGCGAGCGCCACCACGCTGGCGGTCGCGATCGTCGGCGGCCTCATGGGCCTCGGGGAGCACTGGCGCGCGCTGGAACCTCATGAGCTTGCGGCGCTCGCTGCCGCCGCGGCATGCGCCGCAGCAGGCAACTACGCGCTCATTGCAGCCTGCCGTGGCGTGGACCTGTCGATCGTCACGCCATTTCGCTACAGCATCATCGTCTGGGCCGTGCTGCTGGGCTACTTCGTCTGGGGCGAAGTGCCGGACCTGGGCGCGATCGGCGGCATCGTGCTGATCGCGGTGGCAGGCGCCTGTGCGGCATTCTGGAGCCATCATGACCGGGGGAATTGAGCCAGCGGGTACCTGCGGGGCCCCGCTCGTGATCCCTGACCTCGTCGTCCACGACGGAGCCAATCGCCACGAGACACTGCACGCAACCTGAGGCGCGTCGCTTGGCTGCGCGCGCAGCGACACCGCTGCAACCCTCTTGGAGCGACAGTGCAGCGGCACGATCCAGGGGCTTTCCAAAGCCGACGGAAGGTCAGTCGCGCAGCGAGAACACGACACTGAGGTAGGCGACGGGCGGTTCATGGATGGCCTCGATGCCGTGCAGCGCACTCGCCTCGAACAGCAGCGAGTCGCCGCTGCCGAGCTCGACCACCTTGGCGCCATAGCGATAGCTCACTCGCCCCGAAACCATGTACAGGAACTTGAGCCCGGGATGCTGGAAGCTCACGTAAGGCTCGGCCTCCTCTTCGAGACGCACGAGGTACGGTTCGACGAAGAGGTTGCCCGACAGCAGATGCCCGAGCAGCTCGTAGCCGTAGCCGGCGACGGCGCCGATGCGGTCGATCCGAATGCCCGTGCCTGCCGGCACATGGCAGAAGTCGGTGCGGTCGAACTGGTCGGAGAAAAAGCGCGACATCGACACGTCGAGGCCACCCGCGATGCGATCGAGCGTCTCGACCGAAGGCGACACCAGGCCGCGCTCGATGCGAGAAAGCATGGACCGGGAGATGCCGGCGTTCTGCGCGAGTTCGCCGCCAGAGGCACCCGAGGCGATCCGCAGGGCCTTGATCTGTGCGCCGATGCGCGACGCCGGGGCGCTGCGTGCAGGCAGCGCTGGCGCACGAGCGCGTTGAAGCAACGACGCCGGTAGCCTGAGGGGCCGGGCGGTGGGAAAGGGCGATGCCACCTGCTTGCGTGCCATCGGATTCAATGCGTCCCTGCGTCGCTTGGCCTGCGCGAGTGGCGTGCGAAGGTAGCGTGAGCCTTTTGTCGGACCGGCGCCATCAGGCACTCCGCCGCGCGCGGCAGATCTCGTCCTCGAGCCGGCAGCTTTCCGCGATGACGAGGTTGTAGACGGCGCGCACGAAGCCCGGCCGAAGGCCATGCACGGCGGCAAAGGCCGCCGCCCGCAGATGAACGAACCCGATCCTCGCCGGTTGAAGCATCGGGATCGCATGGGCCTTCTTGTGCAATCCGATCCTCGTGCAGATCTCGAGCCGCTGTCGCAGGTTCTCGAGCAGCCGGGCATCGATGGCATCGAGTTCCGACCGCATGTCTTCGAGCCGGCGCTGGGCATCGTCCGGTGCAGTGGTCGAGCCGGAACCGGACGCACCCTTCGGGCGGTCCGGTGGTGAGGTTGCGCACAGAGCAATGTGTGTCATGGTGGTCTTGTTGACAGAGTTTCGAACAGGGCTGCGGGTCGGGCGCCAATGCGCGGCGTGCGTCATGCGGAATCAACTCAACGGTCCGGTATGTGCCCGGTACATGGACGAAAGCGAATGCCGGCGATAGATGATTCATTTCGCCGGCCTTGTCATCAAGGCTTGCATGTGGAACAACAGAGACCCCGATCTGCAGCGGCCTTGCAGGAGGTCTCAAATCATCCATCCTCCTCGGAGGCCGAGGCTGCCGGAGACGCGCGGCAGTGATGCTTGTTCATCTCATGCAATGTGCAGGCGCCGCGGCGTGGCGTGCGTGGATTGATCCGAGCACGGCACGGCATCGGATTCGCCTCCCGTCGCGCCGCGCCGAGCCACGCCGGCACTATGAACATTGGTAGTGCCGGCGCCGCTGTCATCCCGATGTAATGCAGCCTCACGCAGAAAGGGGACGCCATGGACATCATCGCTGGAACGCCCGAGCAATTGCCGTCGGAGTTGCTCTCCGACATGGCCCGCTACCGGTACGAGGTCTTCGTGGAGAAGCTAGGCTGGGACCTGCCGACGCGTGGCCGTCTGGAACTGGACCAGTTCGATCGTCCCGACACCTGGTACCTCATCGCGCGCGACGCGGCGGGGGCCATCGTCGGCACGGCGAGGCTGCTTTCGACGCAGCGCCCCTATCTGCTCGCGTCCGTCTTTCCCGAACTGCTGGGCGGTGCGCCGGCGCCGAACAGTCCCCGCGTATGGGAACTCTCGCGCTTCGCCGCTGTGGACCTCGGCGCAGCCCGTCGAGAAAGCGGTGGTGCCGACGTGCCTTCGACTGCGCTCGCGCTGCTGGCGCGGGCGATGCGCGTCGTCGCCAGGCAGCGCGCACGGCAACTGGTCAGCGTCTCACCGGTCGGAATCGAAAGGATCCTGCGCAGGGCCGGCCTGACTCCGCGACGCGTCGCGCCGCCGCTGCGAATCGGTGACCAGTACCTGATGGCCTGCCTCATCGATGTCGATGCGCGCTGGTGCCCACCGGGCGAGACGATCTGCGCGCCGGCGGCGGCAGCGCAGGCCCGCTCGCGGCGCGCCCCGCTGAGCGCCGCCGCGAGCTTCAAAGTAGGCCCAGGCGCGCCGCGCGCGCCACGGTCGCGTTCTTGTTGTTGGCCCGCAGCTTTGCCATCGCGTTCTTGACATGAAAGTTGACCGTCGCTGTCGAGATGTTGAGGATGGCCGCGATCTCTTCGCTGGTCTTGCCGTCGGCCGTCCAGCGCATCACCTCCCACTGCCGCGCAGTCAACGGCTCCATGTCGGCCAGTGGGCTCCTGCCGAGGTACGGCGAGAGCGCGCAGTGAGCCGTGTTCACCAGCCATCTGAGCAGCGGGTCGTGCGCGCGCATCTCCGACTTTGTCAGCCGGTCGCTCGAGCGCGCGAGCGACAGCATACCGACGCGCCCGTCGGGCTCGAAGACCGACTGAGCCCAGCCGACACGCAAGCCGAACGATCGGGCCTCATCCCACATCTGCGGTGCCTTGCCGAAGAGTTTGTCGCTCCAGACCACCGGCTGGAGGCTGCGCGTTCCATGCACGACGGTGGGGTCCACCTCCACGTAACCCGCATCCATGTAACGCTGGCGCCATCCCTGGTCGTAGTTGCTCAACATCTGGATGTTCAGCCGAGTGAACGGGAACGGCATGCGGATTCCGTAGGCGCAATGCTCGAACCCCAGGTGCCTGGCAGCGATCGTGATCTGCTCGAATGCGCCGTGCGCATCGCTCGCCCTGGTGAGCCGCGCAAGCACCCGTTGCGTCCAATCTTTCATGCGGCGCCTCCGCGCCCGTGGCTTGGCGATGTGCCTTCGCGACGGGGCCGCCATGGCGGGCCCAACGCACGGCCGCAGGACTGGCGTGGAGGTCGGAGCGACGCACTGGGATTCATGGCCACTGATGCCGTTCGACAACTATGATCGGCGCAGTCTAGAAGCTGGCTGCGTGCGCAGCCCACAGATTCACCACGATTTCTGCCAATTGGGAGACTGTCCCGCTCCGACACGGCAACGGCCGATCGAATCGGCCTTCCAGGACACTGCCGGGCCGCGACCGCTCCATGAGGGGAACATTGCCCACCAGTGATGCACACGGTCTCGTTCCTGCTGCTCCCCGGATTTTCGCTGCTGGAAGTCAGCGGCGCACTTGAGGTGCTCAAGATCGCGAACGGCCTCGCCGAGATGACCGCCTGCACAGGCCCCTACCATGTACGGCTGATCGGTACGGAACGCGAAGCGGTGCAGAGCTCGAGCGGCGTTGCCATTGCCGCAGCAGCATTGCCGCGGCACTTGGGCAAACCTCCGCAGACACTTGTCGTGGCCGCCGGTCCCGGCGCAGCAACCGGAACCTTCCAGCGCGAGGCCTGGGCACGCGCTCGCGAATGGCTCGCACGCCATCAGGCACATGTGGAACGGGGGGCCGTCTTCGGGACGGCGGCACTGCAGCTTCTCGCGGAAGCCGTGCGCACGCCCCCGGCCCGGCTTGGCGCGAGGAGCCCCGAGGCCCGCCACACCGGCTCCGCGGCTGCGGACCGCAGCCGCTGGGTCTCTAGCACCTGCGCCACAGGCATCGACGTGGCGCTCTCGTGGATCGAGCAGGACCATGGAAGACGCTGGGCCGAGGCCATCGCGGCGCGGCTGCCTGCGCCGGGCAGCGCGGCCTACGCCCCCTCGGGCTTTCGCAGCATGCTGATCGAGCGGCCTGCGCGCGAGGAGCGCATCGCACAGCTGCACCTGTGGATCACGCTGCATCTGCGCGAGCCGCTCACCGTGAAGCGGCTGGCGGCCCAGGCATTGATGTCCCGGCGCACCTTCGCGCGCTACTACCGGCGCACGACGGGCTTCACGCCGGCGCGTGCCGTCGCGCAGATCCGGCTCGATGCGGCATGCCGCCTGATCGAGTCAAGCACGCGCCCACTCAAGGCCATCGCTGCGCAGTGCGGGTACAGCTCGCACGAGGTGATGCGGCGGGCCTTCGTGCGCAACCTCGGCATGGCGCCGGCCGAGTACCGGCGGCAGCAGGCGCTGGCCCAGGCAAGATATAGACAAGGCGGCGCGTGAGATGCGAATCGAGCGAAGCCACGTAGGTTCGGGCTTTCTTGCCTGTGCCGCGATTGAAGGCTAGTACTAGCGCGTGTCCCTTGCGGCCGCAAGGGCGCGGGCCTTGCTGATCAACGGCTTGACGATGCCGAACGTTTTTTCGCTCGGGTTGATCACGCTGATCCAGTACATCTTCGCGTAGAGCGGATGGGGCATCAGTTCGTCGAGCGCGGTGAAGTCCACACCGGCAGCCTTCGGTGCGCCGAACAGCGCACGAAACGTTTCCTTGTCGATGCCGATGTTGAGGCGAAAGACGCCCGATCGGTTGAGGTTGGAGGCACTGTCGAATTCGTCGTCCCTGGTGACGATGGTCGCGAAGGGGAACCTGTTGTCGGTGCCGTGGAGGAGAAAGGTGTTCTCGTCTGCGACCTGGAAGTGGCCGCCGCCGAGTGACTCGATGATGTATTGCGTGATGTCGTCTTCGCTCATCGGATCACACGTTGAATCATGGGTTCCATGCCGCGGGCGCATTCACCCGCGACGAGGTCGATCGAGCAGAGCGCTGCCGCTGACGCCGCGCGGGAGCCCCGGCCGCCCATCCGAGCGGCATGAAGTCGGGCCGGCGCCGTAGGTCGTTCTGGCAGATGGTCAAGGGCTCGTCGCGATCGCTGGAGAACGCCAGCGCAGACGCGCCGGAATCGATTGCCGCGCCCTTGCCCAGAACGCCTAGAACAATATGGCGAGCAGGATGATCACGGGGATCGGAACCCCGAGCAACCAGAGCAGAAGTGAAGGCATGGTGATCTCCTTGTGATTGATCGAACGGCTTCTTCAGAGGTCGCGACGGCGCCCGCCATACGTGGCGGCGAAGCTCGCAACGAAGGCGCCGATGAAGAGCGACACCACCATCCACAGCGAGGCGTACGCCGATGCCTTGCGCGCCGCATCGGCGGCCTGCTTGGCCTTCGCCTGCGCGTCGTCGCGCGCCGCACGGGCCTTGTCGAAGATGTCGTTGACCCGCTTCTCGGCTTCGGGCTGGCTCAGGCCCGTGCGCTGGGCGACGAGCTGGGCTGCGTAGCGCGTGTCTTCCGCGGGCAGCGCGCCATCGCGCATGCCGTTCGCGAAGATGCGGCCGATCTCCGCGTGGGCCGCAGCTGCATCGGGCGGGGGCGGCGGCGCTGTCGTGGCGATCGGCAGCGATGCAGATGCAGTGCTCGTCTCGTTGGGCGCCGCGGGTACCGGGGGGGCGGCGGATGCAGGGGCCACCGGGGGCACCGAGCCTGCACCGCGCGGCTCCTGACGGAACAGCGCATCGATGTGATAGCCCATCGGGCCGGGGCCGCTGCTCGACGCCGCTTGCGATCCACCGGCGCCCGCGCCAGCAACCGTCGCAGCCGCGGCGGCACCGCCTGCAACCGTGGCGCCCGCCTGAGCGCCCGTGCCCAGCATCGAGCCCACCACCGAGCTCAGGAGCCCCGCCGTCAGCAGCGTGGCCACGGCCCATGCAAGGAAACCATGTGCCGTATCGCGGAAGAAGACCTCGTCCGTGTGGATGCCGGCCCATTTGGTGCGAAGCCGGCCGGCCAGGTAGCCGCCCAGGCCCGAGGCTGCGAGCTGCATGAAGGAAAGCCAGAGGATCGTGGCGATGCCGATGGTCGCCGCGCTGGCGCCCTGGCTCGCCCAGGGGCTGATCGACGACATCCCGAGCCCGGTACCGAGCAGCAGGAGGACGAGCGAGAGCGACGCGGCGCCTGCGGCGCCGGCGAAGATCGCGCCCCAGGACACACCGCTCTGAGAGGTCGACGCTTCGACCACGCCGACAGGGGGATTGACGCCGTACTGGGCCATGGCAGCTCCTTTTTTTGTTGAGCTGAGACTTTTTCCCGGGCGTGCGCTGCCATCCGTCGGCATCATCCGCAAGGCTGGGTAGGCAGTGATCCCGAGGGCAGGACCAGCGATCTCTTATAGCGGCATGACCGCCGGCCTCCGATGGAATCAACACCCGACAGCTGGCGCTTGACCTCCAGGCGCTCGCGCACTTTCAGAAGACTGACCGGCGGATGCGCCGCGCCATCGCGCAAGTACTCCTGGCAGTCGGCCTCGCCTCCGACGGTCTCCGTGGCCTAGTGGCCCGCGAGCTCGTAGCCGGTGCTGCGCCCGCCGCCGGGTGATTTCTTCAGCACGCCCAGCTCCAGCAACTGCGTAATATCGCGCAACGCAGTATCCGGCGAGCACTTGGCGATGGCGGCCCACTTGCTGCTGGTGAGTTTGCCCTCGAAACCGTCGAGCAGGCGGTTGAGCAATTTCACCTGCCGTTCGTTCAACGGCACGCCCGCCCAGCGTTGCCAGAAGTGCGCCTTGGCCAGCACGAGATCCAGCGTGATCTGCGCGCTAGCGATGGCGCGTTGCAGCGTGCCGAGGAACCAAGACAGCCAGCCGGTCACGTCGAGCGTGCCCTTCTGCGTACGCTCCAGCACGTCGTAGTAGTCCTTGCGCTCGCGCTGGATCTGCGCCGAGAGGCTGTAGAAGCGCTGCGGGCTGCCGTCGGCGCGGGCGAGGAACAGGTCACCCACTGCGCGCGCGATGCGCCCATTGCCGTCATCGAAGGGATGCAGCGTGACAAACCACAGGTGCGCGAGGCCTGCCTTGATGAGCGCCGGTTCGCCGGCGTCCTCATTCGCCCACAACAGAAATTTCGCGATTTCGCCGGACAGCACAGCGGCGGGCGGCGCCTGGTAGTGAACCTTGCGACGGCCCACCGGGCCAGACACCACCTGCATCGGCCCATCGGCATCGTCGCGCCACCGGCCGATGGAGATTCTGCTCATGCCCGAATACCCAGTCGGTAAGAGCGCCGCATGCCAGCTGAACAGGCGCGCGACGGTCAGCGGTTCGGCACTACGGGAAGTGGCGTCGAGCACCATCTCCACCACACCTTCAACATGCCTGTCCACCGGCGCGACCGCGCCGATGTCTACACCCAAGCGACGCGCGATGGACGAGCGCACGGATTCGACGTCGAGCACCTCGCCTTCAATTTCGCTGGTCTTGACCACGTCTTCGGTCAGCGCGGCGAGGCTGGCTTGCCCGCGCAGCGCCAGTCCCACGTCGGCCAGACGCCCGAGCAGCATGCCCTGGGCGCGGCTGACCTCGGTCAGAGGCTTGGTCAGTGCTGGTAGGTCGTAGCGCCAATCAGGCCAGTCGCCCGCCTCCCAAAGGTAGAGGTTTTCTCCGTAGAGCATGCGGAGATTAAACACGGGATTCGCCGCAGCAGCAATATTTGCCGCGTTATGTGCGGAGAATGCCGCTGCCAATCACCGCATCGGCATAAGCCGACCTCCGGGTTTCGACCACGAGCTGCATCGTTCCCGTTACTCACATCTGCAGGCCGCTCAGAGCTTCGACGCCGGCACATCGAACAACGCGAGCGAAGGTCGGTCAGGACCAGGCCCAGCTTCCGCTCTTACTCTCGCAGCGTGAACACCACTGACAGATAGGAGATCGGCTGGATCCGGATCGCCTCAATCCCGTGCAGCACAGCCGCATTGAACAGCAGCGAGTCCCCTGTCCTCACATCGCTCACCTTGGCGCCGTATCGATAGCTGACCTCCCCAGACAGGAAGTACAAGAACTTCAGGCCCGGGTGCTGGAAGGTCACGTAGGGATCGGCGCCGGGCAGGAGCGTGACCAAATAGGGTTCGACGAACAGGTTGCCCGACAGCAGATGCCCCAGCAATTCATAGCGGTAGTCCGCCACCGCGCCAAAGCGGTCGACAAGAACACCACGTCCAGCCCGCACGTGGCAGAAGTCCGTGCGCCGGGCTTGGTCGCTGAAGAAGCGCGACGTCGGCACGTGCAAGCCCTGCGCGAGACGCTCCAGCGTCTCCACCGAAGGCGAGACCAGACCGCGCTCGATTCGCGAGAGCATCGAGGGGGAAATCCCAGACGCTTGCGCCAGTTCGCCGCCAGACACATCGGCCGCCATGCGCAGCGCCCTCACCTGGATGCCAATGCGTGCTGCGGAAAGACTGCGTACGGCAGGAGCGGATTGCCTCGGTCGGACACGTGTCACGGAGACTGGCAGCCACAGAGGGTGGGCTGTCGGCAGAGGCGAGGCACGTTGTCGATGCGACATTCGAATTCGTTGACAGCGGTGAAAGCTTTGAATCCGGCAATTGAGGCCGCCCGTTCGAGAGCCGATCCATTGCTGGCAAGGCGGACGCTCCTATTATGTACCATACAAGCGGGTGCATAAAGAGGTCTTGGCGGCGAAATTCGTCGCATGCGATCAACGCAGGATCCCGCACTGCTGAAAGCCTTTGCAGCTGAGCTGAAAGCTCGGCGGGCCGTGCGTGGATTCAATCAGGAGGAACTCGGATTTGCGTCGGGCCTCAATCGCACATTCATCGCCAAGTTGGAAACGGCCACGACCAGCCCTTCATTGACCAGTCTTATCTCCTTGTGCAACGGACTCGAGGTAGACCCCTCGGAACTCATGAGCTCGTTGATGAAGCGGTACAAGAAGGAGTCGCGGACCAGGTCGGCCGCCGGGTAGGATGTCTCGCCCATTCGAGGGCAAGCGCCCCCGCGCAAGCTTGGTGGGCGGGCAGCTCGGCAGCTGATGCCTCCGGCAGACCAGACCGGGCGCAGGCTGCAGGTGCTGACGCGCCGGATCCAGATGTCGGCGTCGCTGGCCCCGTATGCGATCAGTGGCAAGCCCGTCGCAACGGCAGCGCCGGCTCCGCAGCAATGGCTCCAGCCACCGCTTCGCAGGCTCTGCCCCTGCAGAGGCTCGAGTGCATCAGCCCAGCAAGGTCCAGCTCGGCGAGGTGGATGCGCGAACGGCAGAGATGCCCATGCACAGTATGCGGCGCATAGATGGTCGCAGTGTTGCGACGCAAATCGTGAAGGCGCACTCAGCTGGGGTCAGGACTTGCGTCGGTCACCAGCGAATCTCGGCGTGCCTTCCTCGTTACCGCCCCGCATCTCGGCGTCTCGTGCTCGCCCTCTTTGCTGGGCGGCGGCACCTCCATCCGACCGCCATGGTTCGCGCGGCACTGCAACGTCTTGAGCTCCGCAATCAGCGAGAGCATGTGGACCCGTCTTTTCATCATGGCGCGACTGTAAGTGAGCGTCCTTCTAAAAAGAAGGAGAAAGTTCACATATTCGCCAGTTGCATTTGCCGCTTACGGCCGCCGCGACGACTCTTCTTCCGTGGCCCAGCACACGAGCCGCAGTTCCTGGAGCCTCACGCAGTCGCTGGAGCCATCGCCGAAGCGGACTTCCGCCATGTCGTTGTCGCGGGCCTTGAGCCTGAGCGTTCCTCGCCGGCCCTTGTGTTCGACCACCAGCACTGTGCGGCCGCCACTGCTCGCATGAACGGGCCGGATGGGAACGTTGGCGGACGGCATGGACGGCTGAAGCGGCCGACCGCCACTCGTGCGCCCGAGCGCCGCCTCCACCGTGCCGCGCGTGATGGAACCATTGCCCTGGAGCAGTGCTGCGGCCTTCTCCGGGTCGGTCCTTGCTACCAGGGAGAGCTGGTAGATCACGCGCAAATCGGTCCCGAGGCGGCCTGAATCGAAGGCCGAGCGCACCTCCGCAGGCGCCCCGATCAGCGCCGCCGCCTCGGAAATGAAGGACCGCGGCTTGTTCAGCCTGCGCGCGATCTCCGCGCGCGTGTGCCCCTCGCGCTCACGCTCGGCGATGAAGCGCGCGAGGTCGAAGGGCGACATGTTCTCGCGGTGCAGGTTCTCTGCGGCCTGGGCGTATGGATCGATGCGTGCGTCGAGGAACGCGGGGATGGACGTCAGACCCGCGCTGAGCGCGGCGCGCACGCGCCGCTCGCCGCGGTTGACGACGTACCGCCCCGTCGCGCCCTGCGTATGACGCAGCGACACCGGCTCCAGCACGCCGTGCGTGCGGATCGATTCCGCAAGCTCGGCGAGCGTCTGCGTGTCCACCGTGCGCCGCGGCTGTGCCGGATCGAAATCGATCAGCGACAGGGCAACCTGCATCGGCGCGCCTGCGTGCGCCGGCACCGCCTCGGCGAGGAGATCGCCGGCCTTGAACTGCGCGAGCATGCTCAAATCCAGTCCGCCCGCCGTACTCACGGCACACCTCCATCCCCGTGTGCGTGCGCCCGCGTGTCGGGCTCCGTCGCGCACGGGCTTGCGATGCGCTGCCAGAGCAAGTCGAATACCGTGAGCAGCTCGGCGCCGGATTCCCGCGCCGAGCTCTTCGCGAGCTTCCACACCGGAACGCCCTCGGCGAGAGCTTCAGGAATGGCCGAGCGCGTAGAGATCTTCGCCGGCAGCACGAACTCGGTGTAGTTCGATACGAGTTCCTGCAGCGCCGCCTTCTGGCGCACGGAGTGCGGATTGAAGCGGTTGGCCACGATGCCTGCAAGCCGCAGCCGCGGGTTGTAGCGCCGCTGCACGCCGAAGACGGTCTTGAGCATGTCGGTGACGCCGTCGATGCTGTACTCCTCGAGCTCGATCGGACACAGCACGCTGTCGGCCGCAATGAGCGCAGCGCTCATGCGCAGGCCCAGCGCGGGCGGCGTATCGATCACTACCCAATCGAACACATGGTCAAGCACGGCGACGTGCCCGCAGAAGGCGGGGATGACCCCTTCGGGCTCGGACAGCTCGATGTCCGCGAGCGCCTTGCTGCCGCCGAGCAGCGTGATGCCAGAACCTTCCGGCCTCGACCAGGCGAGGGGCTCGGGTGAAAACAGCGCGCGGGCCTCCACGCCGCTCGCGAACCGTCCGAGCGACTTCGAGCTGTTGCACTGGGTGTCGAGGTCGATCAAGCACACCCGCATGGCCTGCCGTTCGGCCAGCCAGTGCGCGTAGAGCACGCTCAGGGTCGACTTGCCGACCCCACCCTTCTGGTTGCTGAAGACGATCACGCCCATCCATGACCTCCGTTCGATCGGTGAAGATTTCCTCCGGTGATGTAGCCGATAGCACGCGAACGAGCCACTCTCAACTTTGATAGTGGCACCCCAGGCCCGCGGTCCTACCATGCCGCCCATCCAAGCATCGAAGACATGCTTGCGGACTCCAGGGCGGCGCGGATCGTCGCTCCTGGCCGGCGCGCGTCGTGTCTTCGTTCAGATTGTTCGTTCGCAGTGCCCATGGCTCCCCGTGGCGCTGCACCGCACTGAATGGAGCATTCGCCATGCAAGCTCGGGAGCTGCACTGCACCGCCAGGCCAGCGAAATCCCTGGGGTGGCTGCCACTGGCAGCCTGCCTGGGCCTCGCCCTTTTCATCGTGCCCGCACGGCCCGGGGCGACTGCCGTGGTGGACGCGTCCATGCAGACATCGCGTGACGACGAGCGGGTTCGCATCCTGCGCCATGAGCTCGCTCGTACCGAAGCGCTCGCGGCGCAGCTCGCGCAGCGCGAGGCCGAACGTCTCTCGGCAGGGGATGCGGCGGGCGCACAGGAGGCCCAAGTGCAGCGCTTGCGCGCCATGCGCGACATCGACGCGCTCGAGCGCGAGATCGCCGCGGCCACTGAGCGCTCGCCGCGCACCTCGAAGGACACGGCAGCGCGCGGGCGCGCGGCGGCCGGATCCCCGCGGCCGGCGTGGTGGGATGTGTACGGCCGCCCCCGGCGTGGAGGTGCCGCTGCGTCGCTGGTTTCCGATGAAAGCAAGGAGTAGTTCCGAATGCCTGCCTTGACCCGCTCCCACACCTGCGCTGCCATCCCATTCCCTGCGCGCCGGCGGCGTCCTGCGCCCTACGGTGCCCGCCTCGCGGCGGCCGTGCGCTCGCAACGGGTGCGGCTCGAACAGCCTTCTCGCAACGGTCGTTCGTTGCGCAGCACAGTTGAGGTCGTCCGTCCGGTCGGCAGAGAGCGTCCATGGCGGCGGATCCTGCGCAGGTGCTTGGTCTTCACGCTGCTCGCACCGTGTCTTGCACTTGCGGGCAGCCCGTTCGCCACCGGGGCCGCCGCAACACAGACACAGCTCGTCGCGATACTCACGCCACTCGCCGCCGTCGCGGTCATGGTCGCGGGCGTGATGGCCTGGTTCGGCCGGATCAGTTGGTGGTGGATGGTCGGCGTCGTGATCGGCACCGTCCTCGTCTTCGGCGGACCCCAGATCGTCTCGTGGATCCGCGGCATGTTCGGCGTCTAACCCAGGCGAGGCAGCCATGGACCGCAACCAGGGTCTTGTCGCGGACACGCTCTTCGTCGGAATGACGCGGCCCTCGATGGTTTGGGGCGTCACGTACTCGGCCATGATGTTCAATGTGGTGGTCACCGCCGAGTCGTTCATCGTGACCAAGAACCTGGCATGGCTGCTGGCCTTTCTGCCGCTGCATGGGCTGCTCTATCTGCTGTGCCTGCACGAACCCCGCTTCTTCGACCTGCTGCAGCTCTGGGGGCGGACCCGCTGCCCGGCATGGCTTGCGGGCAACCTGCGCCATTGGCGGGCCAGCTCCTACAGCCCGCTGGTGCTCGACCTGCCCGACGCACGGGGCCGCCGGCGTCGTCCGCCGGATGGCGTCCGGATCTAGCAGGAGCGCGCGCCATGCCTGCGCTGCTGAGGAACCAACGCCTGCTCCGCCGCGAAGCAAGCGCTGCGTCCATGATCCCTCTGCTCGCCCACCTCGACACGCATGTGGCGAAGACGCGCGCGGGCGACTATGTACAGACCCTGCGCCTGGGTGGCGCGAGCTTCGAAAGCGCCGACGACGAAGATCTCAACGGCTGGCACGAGCGCCTCAACATCCTCTGGCGCAACATCGCCTCGCCGAACCTGGCGCTCTGGACGCACGTGATCCGCCGGCGCGAGACGGGATATCCGCACGGGCGAACACTCCCGGGCTTTGCCGCCGAGGTGGAGCAACGCTACCGCCGCAAGATCGCCGGCGAGCGCCTGATGGTCAACGAGCTGTACCTCTCGCTCGTATTCCGTCCCCAGCCCACGCGGATCGGACATGCGGCCCTGCGGTTCCTCAAGAAGGCCGATCCCGACGCGGAGCGCGCCGAACTCGAGGACTCGCTCGAGGAATGCACGAAGAAGCGCCAGGAGCTGCTGGCCGCGCTCGAGCGCTACGATCCGGAACCGCTTGGCGTCTACTTCCGGCCCGAGCGCCACACGCGCTATTCATCGCTGCTCGAGTTCCACGGCCTGCTCATCAACGGCGAGTGGCAGCGCATGCCGTTGCCGCGCGCACCGCTCGACGAGGTTCTCGCGACGAGCCGCCCCTTCTTCGGCAACGAGGCGATGGAGTACCGCACCGGCACGCAGACCCGGGTGGGCGCCTTCCTCGGGATCAAGGAATATCCGACCCCGACCGCGCCGGGCATGTTCGCCGCGCTGCTCACCGCCCCGTTCGCTTTCGTGCTGACCCAGAGCTTCACCTTCCTCGGCAAGGCCACCGCCACCGACATGGTGGGGCGCCAGTTCAACCGCATGGCTGCCGCCGGCGACATGGCGGTGTCGCAGGCCGACGAGCTCAAGGATGCGCTCGACGACCTGATGAGCAACCGCTTCGTCGTCGGGGACCACCATCTCACGCTGCAGGTCCTCGCCGATAGCGACGACGGGGTCGGCGACGCGCAGGGCCGTGCGCGGCTGAAGCAGCTCAACGACCATGTCGCGCGTGCACGCTATCTGCTCGGCGACACCGGCATGGTGGTGGCGCGCGAGGACCTCGCGCTCGAGGCTGCGTTCTGGGCGCAGCTTCCCGGCAACTTCGCGTACCGCACACGCAAGGCGCCGGTCACGAGCCGCAACTTCGCGGCGATGTCGCCGTTCCACAATTTTCCGACGGGCCGTGCAGTCGGCAACTACTGGGGCGAGGCGCTCGCGATGCTCGTCACGCGCGCCGGCTCCCCGTACTACTTCTCGCTCCATGCGAGCGACCCCCGGCGCGCCGATGGCGGCAGCCGGCGCGACGTCGGACATGTCACGGGGGTGGGCCCCGTCGGTACCGGCAAGACGACGCTGCTCGGCTTCTGCATGGTGGCGATCCACAACCGCTTCGATGCGACGCAGGTCGTCTTCGACAAGGACGAGGGCCTGCACATCCTCGTGCGGGCGCTCGGCGGTCAGTACCTGCCGCTCAAGAACGGGGTGCCGACCGGCTGCAACCCGCTGCAGCTCGACGCTGCGGTCGCAGACAACGTCGAGTTCATGCGGCAGTGGCTGCGGCGGCTCGTGCTGCGCTCGCCGAAGGAGGTGCTCAACGCTCGGCAGGAGGACGACCTCGACCAGGCGCTGCGCGGCACGCTCGGCCTGGAAGCCCGGTTCCGCCGGCTGTCGCGGTTGGTCTCGTTCCTTGACGTGACGGACTCCGAGGGAGTGCACGCGCGGCTTCGGAAATGGTGTGCTGCGGAGGCAGGCGAGTACGCGTGGGTGTTCGACAACGCGCGCGACGAGGTCGCGCCGCTGCTCGGGCGCCATTCGCTCGTGGGGTTCGATGTGACCGACTTCCTCGACAACGACGTGGCGCGCGCGCCGCTCACGATGTACCTGTTCCACCTTGTCGATCGCATGGTCGACGGGCGGCCCCTCGTGTGCTGGATGGACGAGTTCGCGAAGCTGCTCGCGGACCCGGCGTTCGCACACTTCGCGAAGAACGGGCTCGAGACCTGGCGCAAGAAGAACGCCAACATCGTCACGTTCACCCAGAGCACGAGCCATGTGCTCGACTCCGGCATCGCGCGCGCGATCGTCGAGCAGACACCGACGAAGATCCTTTTTCCGAACCCCGAGGCGGACCACCGCGAATACACCGAGGGCTTCAACCTCACGGAGCGGGAGTTCGCACTTCTCAAGGAAGAGCTCGAGCCGGGTTCCCGGCAGTTCCTCATCAAGCAGGGCCACGCCAGCGTCGTGGCGCAGCTCGACCTGCACGGCTTCGACGACCTTCTGCATGTGATCTCGGGGCGGACGGCGAACGTGCGGCTCATGCGCGAGCTCATCGACCGGCACGGTCCCCGTCCCGAGCAATGGCTGCCGCACTTCCGCGCCGCAGTGGCCAGCCCCGCATCTGCCACCTTCTTTTCGTTCAAAGGAGATCCACCATGCGCAAACCCCTGATCGCTCTCTCGCTCGCCGCCGCGGCGGCGCTCTCACCGCTGCACGCGCGCGCCGGCATGCCCGTGATCGACTTCGCCGCGGTGGCGAGCCTCGCACAACAGCTCATGGCCTGGCAGCAGCAACTCTCGGGCATGCAGAAGCAGTACGAGCAGCTGCAGCAGTCGAAGGACCAACTGACCCAGACCTACCAGGCGATGACCGGTGGCCGCGGCATGGAGCAGCTGCTGGCGACACCGGCGTCGGCGCGCAACTACCTGCCGGCAAGCCACGGCGGGCTGATGAACACGCTCGGCGGCACCCCGGGGAGCTACGCGGGGATCGCCGACCAGGTGCAAGCAATCATGAAGGCCAACAGCATCCTGTCGGACCCTCAGATGCAGGCGCTGAGTCCCGAGATGCGCCAGGTCGTGGAACAGGGACGCCAGGCATCCGCGATGTTCGGCGGGATGACCCGTGCCGCGTACCAGAACACCAGTGAGCGGTTCGCCGCACTCCAGCTGCTGATCCGGCATATCGGCAGTGCCCAAGACCCCAAGGCCATTGCGGACCTCCAGGCCCGCATCCAGTCCGAGCAGGCCATGCTCACGAACGAGCAGACGAAGCTGCAGAGCCTCTACCAGATGGCGCGGTCCGAGGAGGCCATGCGCCGCCAACGGCTGCGGGAGCGCGCGGCCGCTGATATCGGCTCGGTGAAGACGCTTCCGGTCGTCCACTATTGAAACCGGGAGGGCGCAGATGATGCCGAAGACTCCATGGATCCTGCTCGGCGTGGTTGCTGCCGTTGCGGGCACTGGCGCGGCCTACGTCGCGCTGCAGCACCGATCCGGGGTGGATCCGAGTGCATGCGCGCCAGCCTCTTCGGTCGCGGTGCCAACCTCCGACGAGCGCGCCGATGAACTGACACGTCGGCGATTGGAAGGGATTGGCGACATTCGAGATCTGAAGCCTGTGCCGCTTCCGCTCGGCGGCGCGAAGTAGCGGAGCGGCCATGGGATTCTTTGCGCAGTTCTTCGCCTGGCTCAATGCGCAGGTCGCGGACTACATCGGTACCAACACCGCGCGCGTGGCCGCCGCGCTCGAGCCCGCCGCGGTCACCCTTGCCACGGTCCACGTCATGATCTGGGGCTTCCTGAGCCTGACCGGACGCATCCAGGAGCCGGTCTGGGAAGGCGTTCGGCGGATCCTGCTGATCGCCCTCGTTCTCGGGGTCGGCCTCCGGCTCTGGGCCTACAACGACGTGATCACGAACACGTTCTACACCGCCCCCGACCAGCTCGCCGCCGCGGTGATCGGGGCGCCGAGCGTGGTCAGCCTCGTGGACCAGGTATGGATGGATGGCAGCATGGCGGCGCAGCATCTGCTCAACAAGGGCAGCATCCTCGATGGCAACTTCGCGTACTACATCGCGGGCTTCCTTATCTACCTGCTCGTCGGACTGGCCGTGGTGGTCACGGCCTTCATGCTCGCGTTGGCCAAGGTCGCGCTTGCAGTGCTGCTCGCGCTCGGGCCGCTCTTCATCGCGATGCTGTTCTTCGACGCAACCAAGCGCTTCTTCGAGTCCTGGGTGGCGCAGCTCGCGAACTATGCCCTGGTCGGCGTCCTGACACTGTTCACGGCGGCGCTGCTGCTTTCCGTCCTCAAGGCGTACGCCGCAGCCGCCTCGGCGGCCGGCAGCGGCATCACCATCGCGGAAAGCACGCGCGTGTGCATGACCGCGGCCCTGGTCTTCCTCGTCATGCGGCAGGTCATGCCGATCGCGGCGGGGCTGGCGAGCGGCGTCGGGCTCAGCACCTATGGCGTCGTGAGCGGTGCGATCCGATGGGGGATGGGCACAACAAGACGGTCCGCGCATGAGTTCGGCCGCGGGCTGCTCGACGGCATGCAGGGGCAGCCCGGCGGACGGTGGGACTCACTGCGGCGGCTCGCCGGTCGCCGCGTGGGCGCTGGCGTGGCCGGCAGCTGGCAGCGGGTTGCCGGTCTGCGTCGCGGCGACGCGGTCGTGCCGCGTTCGCAGGTGATGACGCGCGCCGGTTCGACGCGCTGATGGAGGTCATCCGTGAAGCAACTTGCCGCGCTGCTGTTCCTCGGTCTGCTGCTGGGCTGTGGCACGCGCCCACCGCTGCCGCCCGACTGCGAGGGTGCCCTGACTCCCATCAACGCGCCTGCGGGCGCGACGGAGGCGGACCATGGACCGCGATCCGGGCCTTGAGCGGTACCTGTTCGAGGCACGAAGCTGGGAGGCGGACCGTGCACGACAGGCAATGCGCGCCTCGCGGCTCGCATGGACCGTGGCAGGCGCTGCCTGTGTGGTCGCTGCGCTGTCCGTGGCGGCGGTCGCCGGGCTTACGCCGCTGAAGCAGCCCGTCCCGGTCGTGATCAGGGTCGACAGCAGCAGCGGCATCGTGGACGTGGTGCCGACTTACGAGGGCACCACCGACATTGAGGAGGTGGTCACGCGCAACCTGCTGTCGACCTACGTGATCTCGCGCGAGCGGTACTTCTACGGCACGGCCGAGGCGGACTACGAACTGATCGCGGCCGAAAACTCGCCGCGCCTCAATCAGGAGTGGTCGGCGCTCTGGAACGCGAGCAATCCGCAGTCCCCGCTGAATCTGTTCAGGGACGGGACGACGGTGCGGGTGCAGGTGCGCTCGGTGAGCTTCCTCCGGTTCGGCAGCGGCAAGGACCGGCTCGCCCAGGTTCGCTTCAGCCGCTACACGCGCGCCGGCGGCACCGGGGAGGAACAGGTGAGCCACTGGGTCTCGACGATCGAGTTCGCCTACGGCGCGCCTTCCAAGGACGACAAGATCCGTTCGCTCAACCCGCTCGGCTTCCGGGTCCTCGAGTACCGCCGCGAATCCGAGGTCGCGGCCGGCCCGTCGCACTCTGCGAAGGCGGACGTGCGATGAAGAGGGCGGCCGCAGCGCTCGTCGCGGGCGCCCTGCTCGCAGTGCCTGGGCATGAAGGCGCGCACGGCGCCACCGTGCCCCCGCCCGGTGCGATCGACCCGCGCGTGCGGGTGGTCGCCTACGACCCCCGCGACGTCGTGGCTTTGCACGGGTACGTCGGCTACCAGATTCATCTGCAGTGGGCCGAGGGCGAGGAGTTCGTCAATCTGGGCTCGGGCGACAACGGCGCGTTCGACGTAGGTGCGGAGCGCAACCACTTCTTCATCAAGCCCAAGGAGGCGCGCGCATCGACCAACCTGACGGTGCTGACCAATCGCCGTGCGTACCACTTCGACTATGTGGTGTCGGCCCGTGCGCCGACGGGCACGGCGGCCAGGCGCATGGTGTATTCGATACGCTTCAGCTACCCGGAGGACGAGGCACGCGCTGCGGCCGTGGCGCGGGAGCGCGAGGAGGTCGAGGAGCGGCTCCGGCTGGCGGCGGGCGCCCGGCGGCGCAACACCGACTACTGGTTCTGCGGCAGCGAGGCTCTGCGGCCGGCGGGGGCCTTCGACGATGGCGTGCAGACGCGGCTTCGTTTCCCGCGGCAATCGGAGATGCCGGCGCTTTTCGTGCGCAACGACGACGGCAGCGAGTCGCTGCTGAACTTCCATGTCGAGGACGACGAGGTGGTGGTCCATCGCGTCGCGCGCCGCATCGTGCTGCGCCGCGGTGCACTCGTCGGCTGCGTCGTCAACCGGTCTTTCGCAGCGGGCGGTGCGCAGTCGCGGTCGAAGACCCATGTGCCAGGCCTGGAACGTGCAACGGCCGCGGCCGAAGGAGACGGACCGTGACCTGGAGGCGTCGCAGAGGCAGCCCCGACGCGGCAGCCGTCGGTGCCGTGGACCAGGAGACCGGCGAGATCCTGGGTGCGTCCGGCAGCGCGCCCGATGGTGACGCACGCGCGGCGGCCGACGCGCACGCCCGCGGTGTGGAGGGCGAGCGGACGATTGCCTCGGTCAACCGCGAGAGGTCGATCCAGTCACGCATCAGCACGGCACTCGCACTCGGCACCGTGGTGCTGCTCGGCGCGAGCTTCCTGTTCTGGTACTACAACACGCAGTTCGCGCGCACGCGCGATGCCGAGGAATCTGCCAGGAAGGCGGCGGCGGCGCGCGCCGCAGGCGAGATGAAGCTGCCGCCGCTCGGGCGCATCGACCCGCCGGCGCCAGCCACGCCCGCGATGCCTGCGGCTGCGCCCGCGTCCGCCGCACCGGCGGCGCCGGCTGCAAACCCCGCGACCAGCGGGCCCGTGTCCAAGAGCCCCGAGCAGCTGGCGCTCGAGCGCCGGCTCGGGGCGCCCGTGCTGCGCCGTGCGCCCACCGCGCTGCCAACGGTCGCTGGCGCTGCCGGCGCTCCCGCCGCGTTCCAGCCGCTGTCGATGGCCGGCATGTCACCGCCGGCCGGTGCGCCGCAAGGGGCGGGAGCCGCGGTCGATGTCGATGGCGCCGGCGCGCTCGCGGATCGGCTCGCGCCGACGCGCACACCCGCAGTGGCCGCCCGGATGCTGCCGACGCGCCGCTTGCTGCTGCCCAAGGGCGCCTTCATCGACTGCACGCTCGAGACTGCGATCGACTCGAGCTACGCCGGCATGACCACCTGCGTCGGGGCGAGCGACGTCTACGGCGCGGACGGTCGGGTCGTGCTGCTCGAGCGCGGCACCAAGTACGTGGGGGAACAGCGCGGCGAGCCGCGCCAGGGACAAGGGCGGGTCTTCGTGCTGTGGAACGAGGCCCGCACGCCTGCGGGCGTGGTGGTTCAGCTCGCATCGCCCGGCACCGACGAGCTCGGCCGCAGCGGCCTGCCCGGCTTCGTCGACACGCACTTCTGGCAGCGCTTCGGCGCCGCCATCCTGGTGTCGGTGATCGACGGCGCGATGCAGGCAGCCGCGGCCCGCCAGCGCAGCGGCCCTCAGGTCGGCGGCGGCGTGGTGCTGAACCCGCAAAGCGGCCGCGACGTGATGGCCGAGGTGCTGCGAAACACCGCGTCGATACCGCCGACGGTGATCAAGAACCATGGCGAGCGCATCCAGATCCTCGTGGCGCGCGACGTGGACTTCCGCAGCGTCTATGCACTCCGAACCGATGGGGCGGGGCGCTGAGATGCAGCCGGAAGAGCCCTCCTCGCTCGCGCTCTTCCTCGGGCCGCTCGCGCCATGGCTGGACGATCCGGAAACGACCGAGATCTGCATCAACCAGCCCGGTTGCGCGTTCGTCGAGCGTGCCTCGGGGTGGAGCCGCGAGGACCTGCCGTTCGCCACCTTCGACTGGTGCGTCTCGGTCGCGAAGCTCGTTGCGAACCACACGCGCCAGCGCATCTCGGCGCACGAACCGCTGCTGTCGGCCACGCTGCCCGGCGGCGAGCGCATCCAGATCGTGCTGCCCCCGGCGACCGAGCCGCGCACGGTCTCGATCACGATCCGCCGGCCGTCGAACGTGCTCTGGACGCTCGAGCAGCTCGAGACGCTCGGCGTGTTCGAAGCGACCCGTTGCGCACTGCCGGCGCGTGCTGCCGGGGCGGCGGGGGACTTGTCGGCGGCCGACCGCGAACTCGCGGGCCTGCTCGACGCGCGCGATTTCGTGAGCTTCCTGCGGCGCGCCGTGCAGTTGCGGCGCAACATCCTGCTGTCGGGCGCCACGGGCTCGGGCAAGACGACGGTCAGCAAGGCGCTGATCCTCGAGGTGCCGGGTGACGACCGGCTCGTGACGATCGAGGACGTCATGGAGCTGTCGCTGCGCAACCAGCCCAACCATGTTCGGCTCTTCTACTCTCAGGGTGCGCAGGGGCAGGCCGCGGTCACACCGGGCCAGCTGCTCGCGAGCGCCAAGCGCCAGCGGCCGGACCGCATCTTCGTGTCCGAGCTGCGTACCGGAGAAGAGGTCTACGACTATCTCGTCTCGGTCAACACGGGCCATCCGGGCTCGATCACGAGCGTGCATGCCGACAGCGCGGCGATGGCCTTCGTCGCGCTCGCGCAGTTGATGCGGCGCAGCCAGGCGGGCCAGGGCATGTCGACGCGCGAGGGTGTGGAGCTGGCGCAGCTCAGCGTCGACGTGGTGGTGCAGTGCGCACGCGAGCGGCAGCGCCGCGTGGTCCGGGAGATCTGGCATGATCCAGGCGCCAGGCACAGGCTCGGCTAGCGCTGCGAAGGTGCTCGCGGCGCTGCTGGTCGCGGCGGTGCTCGGCCTGCATCTCGCGGGCTACTTCTTCCTGCTCGCGATGCAGCTGCCGCCGCGCGACGCGACACCGCTGACGCTCTACCGGTACTGGCAGGCATACGGAGAGCGCGCAGAGGTCCGCCGCGCGCTGGTGATGGCGTTCGTCGGCAGCGAGGGGCTGGTCCTTGGACTCGCGGGCTTCGCGATGCTGCCGAGGCCGCGTGCGCTGCATGGAGAGGCCCGGTTCGCCCGGCGGCGCGAGATCGAGCGCGCGGGGCTGCTTGGCGAGCAGGGCATCATCCTCGGCCGCCTGGGCGGGCGCTACCTCGTGCTGCCAGGGCAGCAAGGCGTGGCGCTCGAGGCGCCGCCGCGCAGCGGCAAGGGCGTCGGCCTGGTGATCCCGAACCTGCTGAACTGGCCCGGCTCGACGATCGTCAGCGACATCAAGGGCGAGAACTTCCTGCGCACGGCGGGCTACCGCCAGGCGCATGGCCAGGAGGTCCATCTGTTCGACCCGCTGTCCGAACGCGAATGCTCTGCGCGCTGGAATCCGCTCG
Organism: Variovorax sp. Soil_C_19; assembly: GCF_057657255.1. NCBI lineage: Bacteria > Pseudomonadati > Pseudomonadota > Betaproteobacteria > Burkholderiales > Comamonadaceae > Variovorax > Variovorax sp. Soil_C_19. Next base: position 225,349 of record NZ_JBDGIV010000007.1, read on the forward strand.
GCTATGTGTCGGACGTGCCCTACCGCTGCATCGACGACCTGCAGCGCATCGGCAGCATGCTGTTCCCGGACCCCGCGGCGGGCGATCCGTTCTGGACCTCGTCGGCGCGATCGCTCTTCCTCGGCATCGCGCTCTACCTGTTCGAGACACCAGGGGCGACGCGCACGCTCGGCGAGGTGCTGCGCCAGGGCATGGCGAGCGACGACGAAGGCTTCCAGAAGCACTGGAAGCGCGTGATCGATGCCTGCGAACGCGCGGGGTATCCGCTGTCGCAGGAGACGGTGCGCAGCCTCTACGACGTGATCGACCTGGCGCCCACGACCGCCTCGAGCATCCGCAAGACGTTCACGAGCCGGCTCGACCTCTGGCTCAACCCGATGATCGACGCGGCGACGTCGGCCAACGACTTCGACCTGCGCGCGCTGCGCAAGCGCCCGATCTCGATCTACGTGCAGATCAATCCCGACAACATCGCGCGGCTGCAGCCGCTGCTGAACCTCTTCTTCCAGCAGGCGATCGGACTGCAGACGCGCGAGCTGCCCGAGCAGAACCCGGCGCTTCGCCACCAGCTGCTGCTGATGCTCGACGAGTTCCCCGCACTCGGACGGATCCCGGTGATCGCGGAGTCGACCGCGTTCCTGCCGGGCTACAACGTGCGCACGGTGATCATCGTGCAGTCGAACTCGCAGCTGATCGAGAAATACGGCGTCGAGGGCGCCAAGTCGATCCGCAAGATGCTCGCTGCGCGCATCGTGTTTCCGCCGAAGGAGTTCGAGGACGCGGAAGCCGTCTCGCGCGAGCTCGGCACCTACACCGTGCGGCAAAAGAGCATCAGCCGGCCGCTGTGGGGCGGCGCGGGCCGGCCGCCGACCGTGAGCATCAGCGAGCAGCCGCGGCGGCTGCTGCTCGCGCAGGAAGTCAAGGCGCTCGGTGCCGAGCGCATGATCCTGTTGCACGAGGGGCTGCGACCGGTGCTCGCGCAACGGATCTACTACTTTCGCGACCGGCACTTCGCGCGACGCGAGCGCGCGCCGCCGCAGGTGCCCCCGCTCGAGATCGGGCGACCCCACAGCCAACGCTCGGCCGCGGCGTCCTGCCCCGCGCCTGCGCCGCCGACCGGGGCAGGCGATACATCGGGCGTCGCACTCGAGCCCCGCGCCGACGCGCCCGGTCTGGACGCCTTCTCACTCGATTTCGGGGACGTGGAAATCCCGCGCAGCCCGATGAGCGACGCCGAGATCCAGGCGGCGGCGGCCCATTTCCTGTCGCGGATGCTGGATTGAGTCCGCTTCGGAGACGACCATGTGCCCTGCAAACGACGAGCCAGACCCTGCTGCCGACGGCGATGCCGTGCGCGAGGTGCCGCCGCATCCGCAGCGCGCGGCGAACCGGATCGTGCCCGATGCAGTGGCGAGGCGCTTCCTGCGCGTGGGCGAGGGGTATTTCCTTCCCGACCGCACGCTGGCCTTCGTGGACGCGGGCACGCGGCTGCGGGTGCTGTCACACGACCTCGAGGTCCTGCACGGCATCGTCGCGATCGTCCAGTCGCGCGGCTGGCAGGCGCTGCAGGTGACGGGCACACTCGCGTTCCGCCGGCAGCTCTGGCGAGAAGCAACGCTGCAAGGGCTCGACGTTCGCGGCCACGAACCCGACGCGCAGGACCGCGAGGAGGTCGGGCGCGCGCTCGCGCGCGGTCCCGCCGACGTTTCGCCGTCCCCAGCGCAGTGGCCGCCGGCCGGTGCGGCGTCTCCGGGGATGGTGCGCGACGGCCTGCGCTCGCCGGTCACGGGGGTGCTGCTGGCCCATGCCGCAGCGCCGTACCGCTTCGATCCTGCACAAGGGCTGTCGTACTACGCCCGCATCCGGACGGAAGCCGGGGAGCGGACCGTCTGGGGCGCAGACCTCGAGCGCGCGATCGCCGAGTCGCGCTCCGGCGTGCAGGTCGGCGACGAGGTGGTGGTCTGGACGCGCGGCGCGAAGCCCGTGAGGCTGCGCATGGCGAAGCGCAACGAGGCGGGCGAGCGCGTGGGCGAGCAGCGGCTGCGGGCTTCGCGCACCATCTGGACGGTGGAGAAGCCGCGGTATGTCGAGGCGCTGCGGCACAAGGCCGAGATCGTGCGAGGCGTACAGATGCCCGCCGGTGCCGCACTCGAGGCGAATCCCGAATTGGCCGTGGCATTCGCAGGACTGCGGCTCGCAGCGCAGTTCGCGCGCGCGCTCGCGCCGCGCGAGGAGGACCAGGCGCGGATCGTGGATGCGATCCGCGCGGGACTCGCGCATGCGATCGCACGCGGGGATCGCGTCCGGCTGCCTGATGCGCGCGTGCATGACCGCGCCGCGCCCGGTCGCGCGCGCAGCGGACCCCCTCTCCACGATGAGGCACCCGCGCGTGCCTGACGGTCGTCGAGCGCGGCGGCCGCGGCATCGCGCCGCGGCAGTGGAAGCAAGCGCCCCGATGGCCTGCGCGCCGGCCGGGCGGCTGCAGATGGCCGACGGCAGCCTCGAGGCGTTGAAGTGGCTTGCCGCGGGCCTGATGGTGCTCGATCACGCCAACCGGTTCCTGTTCGACGGCGACTGCGCGGTCCTCTTCGACCTCGGGCGCCTTGCGATGCCGGTGTTCGGCTTCGTCCTCATGCACCACCTTGCGCGGCCCGGCGCGCTCGCCGCCGGCGTGCACCGGCGGGCCATGGTCCGCCTGCTCGCCTTCGCCTTGCTGGCCACGCCAGCGCATGCGGCGCTGGCGGGTTGGTGGCCGCTGAACGTGCTGTGGATGCTCCTGCTCTCGGTGGCGATCGTCTGGCTGCTCGAGCGGCGTCGGTACGCGCTCGCGGTGCTCGCCTTCGCCGGGGCGGGCCCGCTGGTGGAGTTCTGGTGGTTCGGTGTGCTCGCCTGCCTCGGCGCCTGGAGCTACTTGCGCCGGCCCACGGCCCCGCGCCTCGCGCTCTGGGCGCTCGCACTGGGCGCGCTCTGGATCGTGAACCGGAACCCGGCAGCGCTCGCGGCGCTGCCCCTGATCTGGGCCGCGGCCCGCTTCGAAGCGCCGGTGCCGCGGTATCGCTGGTTCTTCTATGTGTTCTATCCCGCACACCTCGTGATGATCGGCGCGCTCCGGCATGTGCTCTGACGGCGATCGAAGGGCGAAGGGCACCGCTTTGACGGAGATCTCTCAGCCGCTATGCGCCAGTTCATCTGCGGCGCCACCACCGACGCAAGCTCTCGCGCTGGGCGCCTCGAACGGGATGCATCGATGCTGGCGCAGCTTTGCGCAGCACGAACGAGGCACGCGCCGCTCGACGTTCCTCTGACCTGCTGCGCAGGTTGAGAGAAGGCGTCCGGCTGCGCAAACCTCGAGGTGCGCGCAACGCCTGTCACCTGTAGTCCCTTATCCACGGGTCTTCGCTCAGAACGTAGCCGCCACCGCGCACGGTGTGAAGCAGCTTGCGCGGAAAAGGTTTGTCGAGCTTGCGACGAAGACGCTGGATGGTGACTTCAACCACATTGGTACTGCGCCCCGGATCGTGCTGCCACACCTCCCGAGCAAGAACGTGTCGCGGGACGACGTGACCCTGGCGGCGCAGCAGCGCCAGCAGCAGCTCGAACTCCTTCGCGGTCAGGTGCAGGTCGATTCCCGCGCGCGCGCATTCTCGGCGCAAGGGGTTTATTTCGAGGTCGGCGAAGCGCAAAGTCATGCTCGGATGGCGCCATCTTCACGAACGGGTCTGCTGCACGTGTGGGACGGTGCCCAATCATCCTGGGATCCCCGACGGATGGCAGGTCTAGGCGGACCAACGCAATCCGCTGTCGACGGGCATGCCCATACGCTTGGGCGGCAGCGAACACCATGGGACGACGTCGATCAGTCGGTTCATGCGCGTTGCCGAAGGCTCTTCGATCTGGAAGGGTCAGCGCTCCGCGCGCAAGCGCCGCGAACGCTCGGCCGCGGTGAACTCGACAACCGGACCATCCTGCTGAACGCAGCCGCGACGCGGTCGCGTCGTTCCTCGCGACGATGCCCGGCCCGGCGCAGCGCGTTTCCCCACTAGAACCTCGGCCGGGAACGGTGCGACGGGCAGATCGAAAGGGCATGACATGGACATCCCACTGCTGCTGCGCCTGTCGGCGGACGTCGCCGCGGCAAAGCGGCTCGCCCGGTGCGGGCTCATCGAAGCGGGCCGGGCACGTGCGCAGCGAAGGCGGCATGTTCACACGGCAGAGCGTGGCCGTTCGGCTGATCACATTCCAGAGGCCATCGGCAACCGCACGTGAGAAGATGCGCCTGCTGCAACGGGGCAACATCCAGTGACGGCGGCCCCGGGGCCGCGCCGAGCCTGCCTTCTTCCACCCCATCGTTGGGAAACCCTCATGATCCGATCCTTCCTGCCGGCCCTCGGCCCTACGCACAGCGCGGAGGCTCCCCTTGGACGGTGAAACGATGTCCGATGCGCCCTTCTTCCACCAGGCCTCGGCCTCGGTCCGGTTCTCGGTGAGCGTCGCAGGCCAGCCGGTCGGTGCCAGCGTGGGCAGAGACGTCCTCCGCTACGTGTTCCGAACGGCCGAGGGCGCCGACCCCCTCGCCACCTACGGCCAGCACACCGAGCAGATTCACCAGGCCGTGCGGCACCGGCTCGACGCCGGCTCGCGCGAGCCGGTGCTGCTGCGCGAGTACGACTTGCGCTCCTTGGGCTAGCGCCGAGCCAGCACAGCCGGTTGCGTAGTCCGGCCGATATCTGTCACCTCGTCCGATCAAACGACCCCCATGGGTCGCCTCGCCCGTCGAGGAAAGCAGATCTCAGGCTTTCTAAAGTGCCGACGGGACCGCACGCTTGGTGTCAGACGCGCAGGCTCGGACCAGGGCTGGCACTACATGATGCAGCCGGACAGGGCACCTGCTTGCGCAGCATGGCCGGGCAGAGCATGAGCCGCAAGGAGAACTGCTCTGACAACGCCGTGTTCGGGAGTTTCTTCACTTCAAGGCCAAGTACTTCCATCTTGCGACGCATGACGATGGCCTCCGGGCGCTCGAAGCGAACGAATCCATTCACTACTACAACCAAAAATCCGGGGATCAGACTTCGAATACCGGCGACTCATTGCCGAAGTGGCAGCCGTCTAGCTCACCGTCTGCTACCCAAGAGTGCAGTGGAACGCTGTTGGTGAACACGCAGCCCGAGCTCAGCACGTCCCGCACCGTCAGCGTGCCGTAGTCCGCCTCGATGGTTTGTCGAGCAATTGAGAGCCCCAGGCCCAAACCCGCCCTGCGGTCGTCGTTGCGCCCGAAAGGGATGAACATCTTTGCGGCCCCCTCCTGCCGGCAACCCACCGCAATGGTCCTCGACATCGATGAGAACCTGTTCGCCCAAAGCGTAGGCGCTCAGAGTCACCATGGAGTTCTCCTGGGCGTACTTGAAGGCGTTCTGCAGGAGGTTGGCCAGCGCCGCATGAAGCAGATCCCGGTTGGCCAGGATCGCCAGCGAGGGATCCACGGTCCGCACCTCGAAGACTGCGCTCTTGCGCGCCGCATCGAGCCGCGCCACAAGATCGACATCCGCGATGAAGGACGCCACCGAAAAAGTCGCGTTGATCTTCCCCTTCGCCCCTCACTTCGGCCGTAGCCCTGCTGATCAATAGCCCAAGCGTTGAGAGGCTTCGTTTCAGGACGGCACCTGTCGCGCCGCTGACCGCCATGTTGCCCAGTTCGAGCGCCTGTTGCGGGCACGGCTGGTCGGTGCCATCGGACAGCACCCGGCGGCACCGAGGCCGGGCCCCTGCGCCTGACCAACCGATGCGGGCACGCCACGCACAGCGCCGGCGGACTTGCCGCCGCCTGCAGGGCGGTTCGGCGTTGCGTGAGACCGCCTTCGCACGAGGAGCCGCCGCGCGCTCTCACTCCGACCATCCATATGCCATCCAATTGGATGGTAGAATTCAGCATGCCCGCGATTCGTTCTCCCCTGTCTGCCACCGCTAAAGCGCCTGAATCCGAGAAGATCACCATCAACCTGGGCTTCGTCGACCTGGGCCATATCGACCTGCTGGTGGCCGAGGGCTTCTATTCGAACCGGACCGACTTCATCCGCACGGCGATCCGCACGCACCTCGCGTCGCACGCCGATGCGCTGCGCCAGGCGGTCTCGCGCAAGACGCTGGTGCTGGGGCTGCAGAGCTTTTCGGCCGCAGACCTGGAGGCGGTGCGCGCCACGGGCGAGACGCTGCAGATCCGGGTGCTCGGCTTGGCCGTGATCGCGCCCGATGTGAGCCCCGAACTCGCGGCCGCCACCATCGATTCCCTCACCGTGCTCGGCGCCCTCCACGCGTCGCCGGCCGTCAAGGCCGCACTCGCGGGCCGCATCCGATAGCGACAAACGGCAACCCGACTTGGACCCTTTCCCCATGAACCCACATCTCACCGGCCTGATGCGCAGCGCCGTCCAGCTCACGCGCGGCGGCCAACTGGTCGAAGCGACCGCCGCGATCCAGCGCGCGCTGCGCGGCGAGGCCGAACCGCGGTCAGCCGCCCCCACGCCGGCGCCGAGAGGCGATGCCGACTTCGTCATCGACGTGGAGGCACGGGAGCTCCTGCCCGAGCGCACGGTGCACCCGCGGGCGCAGGCCGCCAGCGCCGAGCGCTGGACCCGCGGCAGCTTCACGCATGCGGGCCGTGCAATCGGCTACCGGCTCTTCGCGCCGGCGCGCGCACCGGGCGACGCGCCCTCACCGCAGCCGCTGGTGGTGATGCTGCACGGCTGCACGCAGGACGCCGACGACTTCGCGGCGGGCACGCGCATGAACGAGCACGCGCGCGAATGCGGCGCGATCGTGCTCTACCCCGAGCAGACGCAGCGCGCGCATGGCCAGAAATGCTGGAACTGGTTCAAGACGCCGCACCAGCAGCGCGGACGCGGCGAGCCCGCGCTGCTCGCGGCGCTGACCGAACGGATCGCCAGCGAAGAGCAGGCAGACCGCACGCGGATCTACGTGGCCGGGCTCTCCGCCGGCGGCGCGATGGCGGACATCCTCGGCCAGTGCTACCCCGACGTGTATGCCGCGGTCGGCGTGCATTCGGGGCTGCCGCGCGGCGCGGCGAACGACGTGATGAGCGCCCTTGCCGCCATGCGCTCGGGACCTGCCGGGGCGCAGCGCGAAGCGGCTACCAGCGCCAGGCCGCCGACCATCGTCTTTCATGGCGATGCCGACACGACCGTGCATGCGCGCAACGGCATGGCGATCGTCGACGGCGCGGTGCCGGGTGCCGTGAGCGAAGGCCGCTCCGACGCGGGCCGGCGCTTCACGCGTACGCTGTATGCGGCCTCGCCGACGCATGGCGAGGCTGAGCACTGGCGCCTTCATGCGGCCGGGCATGCATGGTCCGGCGGACATGCCGGGGGCAGCTACACGCAGCCCGATGGCGTGGACGCGAGCGGCGAGATGCTGCGGTTCTTCCTCGCGCACCGATCGGGCGGTACCGCCGGACACTGATGTCGGCGGGCGCGCCCGCCGTATCCGCTCAGGCCCGTGCTGCCGTGCGCGCTGCATTGCGCAGGTCGCGGATCTCGTCGTGGTGGCTCTGCGCGGTGCGGGCCTGCGCCTGCAACACCTGGCGCACGTCGGCGGGCAGCCGCTCGCGCAGCGCCTTGCGGTAGCGCGCGACGGCCACGTCCTCGCCGCGCTCGCATTCCTCGAGGATCGAGAGCTCGCTGTTCGCGCCCACCGCGTCCTTGATGTTCACCCAACCGCGGTGCAGCGCCCCCGAGGCGGTGCCACCTTCCGCGGGCTTTCCGCCATAGGCCGTCACGAGCTGGGCCAGCTGCGCGGCGGCCTCTTGCCGCTGGGCGGCACGCGCAGTGAAAAGGCTTTTCAGCTGCGCCGATTCCACCGCTTCCGCGCAGGTGCGAAAACCCGCTTCGCCGTCGCGCGCGTTCTCGATCACGTCGTTCAGCACGTCGACCACTTCATCGTTCGCGAGCGGATCGCCCTCGGGCAATGCGGCGTCCTCCTCGCGCATGTAGAGCCGGTCCGTGCGCTCCCACGCGGCATGCGCGGCGGGCCGCGCCTGGTCCCAGGTGAGGGACGAGCTGCCGCGCTGCGTTTCCCACTCGCGCGCGAGCGATGGCTCCACGGCCGCGAAGTCGTCGTCGAGCGCGGCGCGGCCACGCCAGCCCAGTTCGTAGGCGGGGCCGTAGTGGTCGTAGCTCAGCCCCGGCTCATAGTAGGGCTCGCGCGTGTAGGCGCCTTCCCAGTGGCCGTGCTCCACCGTCGGGTTGATGCGTTCGGCGACGGCCTTGCCGCCCATGCCGCCGGTGACCGCGCCCACGAGCATGCCGGCCACGGCACCGGCAGGACCGGCCATGGCACCGACGGCGGCACCCGCGAGGGCGCCACCCGTGGCGCCGGCGCCCGTGCCCACGGGATGCGCGCCCGGTTCGCCGGTGATCGGGTCGAGATTCAGGTCGTCGCGCTCGGAGGGGGTCTTGGGCTGGTTCATGTGCGTTCCTTGTGAATGGGGGTGGATCGTTGGGGCGCCTGTGGGCCCTCTCGGCCATCGTGCGCGCCTCTCGTGCACGCCGGGTCGGCGTCATGCGCGGCATGCTGTAGGCCAACTGATCGGGCGGAGAGAGGACGCCGCTGCTCGTTGCGGCGCCGACACACCGGTACCATGGCGCGGTCCTCCCGACCCCTGCGAAGACGACCCATTCCAAGGAGTTCCCCTGCCTTCGTTCCTGTTCAACGGCACGCTGCATGCACTCCTCGCGCCGCCCGCCGGCATGAACGCAAGCTTTGCCGAGCCGATGGATGAGGCCGCGCTGGTCGCGCCCGACTCCGTCACCTGGCGCATCTTCAAGAACCCGGTCGCCCTGTTCGTCGGCGGCGTCGCCGCGGTCCTGCTCGAGCTTGCGGAGCCGGGCGTGCGGGCCGGCGTGTGGGAACACAGCAGCTTTCGCCGCGACCCGCTGACACGGCTGCGAAGGACTGGCTTCGCCGCCCTGGTCACCGTGTACGCGTCGCGCAGCGTCGCCGAGCGGATGATCGCCGGCGTGGTGAAGGCGCATGAACGCGTCCAGGGAATCACTTCAGCGGGCGCGCCCTACCGCGCCAACGATCCGCGCCTGCTCGACTGGGTGCAGGCCACCGCGTCCTATGGCTTCATCGAGGCTTATGACAGGTTCGGTCCAGGTCTTTCCGCAGCCGAGAAATCCCAGGCCTTCCGCGAAGGCGCGGCAGCCGCGAGACTGTACGGCGCCACCGGCGCGCCGACGTCCTCGCACGAATGGCAAGGCCTTCTCGAACGCACGAGGCCGAGCCTCGAGCCTTCGCCGATCGTCTATGAGTTTCTTGAACTGATGGCGACGGTGCCGCTGCTGCCTGCAGGACTGCGGCCCGTGCAGCGCCTGCTGCTTCGAGCGGCAGTGGATCTCGTTGCGCCGCCGTTGCGCGTGCAGCTGCAACTCCAGGACCGCGGCTGTTGAGGGGGTGCGGATAAAAACTTGGACTGGTTTTACGCCGCAAGCCCAAGGCTCACCCGGTATTCGATAGGGCTGAGAGAG